>NZ_DLAV01000017.1:0-33577 GCF_002494055.1 Sphingobacterium sp. UBA7038 | reverse complement strand
ACAGCTAAAGATCTTCTCAGATTGAAAAATAGGGGTCAATATCGAAATGATGAAAAAAGCTATGCTTGTACCACAGAAATCGAATCCTAAAATTTATTTAGGACAGATGTGAAGTTGTTTTATTGAAAAATGGAGAGTTATCATGAAAAAAAATTATGTATGTCCACAAATTGCTGAATTGACCATTTATTTGGAGTCTGGTTTAGCAGCAGGTTCAGCTCAGGTTCAACCTCAAAATGCTAATGGTCAGGTGTTTGAGCAGTGGACGCAGGACGACGATGATAATCGTACACTTGATTGGAGTGATTACAAATAAAAACTGAAAAGAAATGAAAAGGAAAAAAACGTCAAATTTTTCTCGTATAATTTTTATTACGTTAATTATTGCAAGTGGATTTTATGTACAGTCCTGCAGTAAATCGGTGTCAACAAATGCTGCCGATGTGGATGCGGCTGAAGTGAGTGTCAATATTTCTGTGGGAGAGCCAGGCGAGGAACGCGTCGTTGTTGCATCGACAAAGCGTGGAAGTGTTTCGTCTGAAGAACAAGTTTCAGAGGTATCATTAGCGGATAATTTAACTATGGGGGTTACATTAACGCGGGCTGAAGAAACTAGTGCAGGTACGGCAAGTAAATCTGCTGCTGTGAATACGAACAATCAGTTGAAAGCTGCGGCCACGATAACTAATAAAACATTGGACAATGGGGTAAAATACAGAATTGTTGTTTATGATGCAGGAGGAAATTATGTGCAGACGAATGATTTTACGTACGGAAGTGCTAGCGCTCGATTTAGTTTAAATGCAGGTCAAGACTATACTTTTGTTGGTTATTCTACAAATAGTACGTCAGCGGTACCCGCTGTTTCAAACATATCGAAGTTGTCGACAGCCCAGTTAAAGGATATTTCGGGTACGCTTATGTTTTTTAAGAAATCATTGAAATTAGTTTATGGTAATAATAATCTAGATCTAGTTTTACAGCATCAGTTTAGTCAGATTACAACCACGGTTAAGATGGATGATGCCATGACGGGTGCAATAACTACACTGACAGGAATGTCTATTAGCCCATCCAAGAGTACTGCGAGTTTAAATTTTTCTGATGGATCGCTCACGTATGCGACAGGAAATACCAGTACTGGAATTGTTTTTCCGGCTTTGACTGCAGGATTACGTTCAATAACAAGCAGTCCGACACTTTTGATCAGTCCGAATACATCTACTGCAGCACTTTCCATTGGATCCATTACACTTGATGGGGAGACAAAAAGCAATATACCAGTTCCAAATATTAAGATTGTACCCGGTTATCGCTATAATTTAGTCCTGAATTTTAAAACCTGTACGCAAAATGTGACTTCTGATGTCTTAAATTGGAATTATGAACGGACAAGCTGGACTGTAGGAAGGACAACATATTATGGCATCACAAAAGATGGCGTTAATTATAAGAATAATGAGGTAATTACCAATACGTTTAATGCACCAATGGCCAATTATGGATTTCAGCTTGATATTACTGAGTTTGATAATGCTTTTAATATGCAAGTGAACGGACAGTATATTTTTGGAAGCAGCACCAATGACCAGGTTCAGTTTCAGACAAATACGAGCTTAGGTACCGTTCGTAACATTGAATTTGTGGATGGAACAGAATATTCCACTAATGGTATCCCGGAAGTTTTCGATATGAAAGGTACAGCAGCTGCTCCTTTGCTCCGTATATTAATCAGTCGAAATGGTGAAGTTTCGTTACTTGGAAGCAAAACTAATGGCGGCGAGCTCGTGGCGTTGAGACTAAAAGCGGGGGCAAAATTTAACACAGTAAATTGGAATACAACAGGCAATAATACAGTTATTATTAATCAAAAGGTGGATGGTAAGACTGTTATCATCGGTACTGGTAATGGTCGCAAGATGATTTCCTGTAAGACAAATTAAGGTATGATGAGAATCTTGTAAAACAAAAGCCATTCACTAAGAATGGCTTTTGTTTTTGTTTAAAGGTAATTCAATCTTATTGGGCGATACATCTAATACTAAATGCGAACGGTTTGTTGTTGATACCAACTCCTGTTGCTGCACCGTCAGCTTGTTCAAAACGAGCCCTGTACGCTAACGTATTAGAAGATGATTGTGAGGTCCAGTAAAAACCCAAACTTCCTCTATTTTCTAGCGCTCGGCTATCGTTTTGAGGGGTATAGTCTCCTGCGGCAGGAAATGTTAGTATTACATTGTAATCATGTTTACTTCTAAACACTTTTGCACTCGTATAGTTTGTATTACTTGCAGTCCAATCTACGCCCATATTGTGAGCTTGTAGCTGTGTTGTGTTTGCAATTAGGTCATTCCATTCCGTTGTGGTAGGTACACGCCAACCTGTGGGGCAGGGGTCAGCTGTCGTTTTTACAGGTGCTGCTTCTGTTCCTGAATTCCAAGCTGTAGCACTGGCCTGTCCCGTACTACTCCATGTACCAACAGGTGCAATTGCTCCGGTCGTGGAAGTTGCAGCGACTGTATTGAACCCCCATTGGTAGTAATTGCCAAATAGGGCTTGAAAATTTCCTCCTACGGGAAAGTCCGGTGTGTTTGAAGTCGAAGCCCCTAAATTATGGCGCATCCAAACTTTACCGTTGATGCGCACTGCAGGAACGCCTAAGAACGTAATATTTTGATCTAAAACGGTATTGGGGGTAATCTTCAATACTAAATTATATTTCACACCAGGCTGTATACTTATGTTGTTAAATGTGAGCGGAGTGGATCGGGTCAGCGGGCCTACCGTTAAGCTGGCCATTGAAAATGCTCCGGTCAGCGTATTATTGTTCATTAAAAATGCGGTTGAGTTTACAACAGCGGTATTTAATGTTGGAAATGCAACTGTTTTGTTGCTAAATGTTCCTCCTGGCGTAACGGTGCGCGTAGCGAGGTTTAGGCTGGCCGTAGACCTAGATGTACCCAACGTCGTTGCGCCTATAGCCGAAACAAGATATCCATTTGTAGGTGAGGCATCCACAGTTACCGTTACACTTGTCAATAGGTGTTTGAGAATGATATTTAAGTTACTTGTTGATGAGCTTCCAACCGTGATTAAACCAGAGTTGTAAAACATAAAATCTGTATTCGGGTCGATGCTCATTGCTGTCGTAAGGGACGTACCAGCTAGGCTCATTGTCGGAGCAGTATTGGTGTTGAGTGAGAATGCAAGAAATGTATATTGTCCTGAAAAGACAGATAAAGCGACACCATCGTCCGGAGTAACGGTTCCGGCTGTGCTAATGCTATAAATTTTATCTTCCTGAAAATTTCCAGCCTGGTTATACACGGCTAATCTGAATTTTATCGCCCGATTGATCGGCGTTGTGACAACAGCGGCTTTATTTCCTCCTGTACTGCTCTGTGATGCAGCAGAAAGCGCCGTTGTCGACTTATCACGGCTAAATTCCGCCACGATTTTAAAATCTTTGTCAAATGGAAACTCTTGGCGCTGTACGTCCGCTACAGCTGTCGTTTTTGTTGTTGAACCTTTGATAGCGATATCGCCCTCATCATTATATTCTTCTCCCCCTACTGCAACATTGAGGGTAACCAAACCTTGTTCAGATGCACTCTCTTTTTTGTTACAGCTGGTAAAAAATGTTGTGGCAGATAATATTAAAAGAACCGTTGTAAGTTTAAATTTCAAAATATTCATAATAAAAATTTGGTTTAGGAGACTACCAGGTGATTGTGCGTTCATCAGTTTGTTCATCCCACTCGTCTCTAATTTCTCCGGTGGTAGATGTAGGGGAGATGGTAATGGATCCTGCCGCGATGCCTGACTCCATCTTCAAACGGATGGTCATAAGGTGTGGCGCAACATAGGTTTGTTTGACTTTTGCTGTTTTCATTTGCATTATTTGATTAGCATTTTTGGTAAAGGTGCAATTTTAAAGAGCTAATACACTTAAAGATAGCTATTTTACAACAATTTTTAAGCTATTAAGTTTTAAAAAAAAGTAAAATTTTTATTAAACGTAAAAAAAAGCTGATGTTTCAGTAAGAAACATCGGCTTTTGCACTGGGTATGTTTTTTATGCGTTAATATTTATTTGTTAAATACTTTTTTCCAAAAAGATTTCTTATCATCACCGTATCTATAGCTATAGCCATAACCGTATCCATATCCGTAACCGTAGCCTCTTTTGCCACTATTGACACCGTTAAATAAAATAGCCATATTGGACAATTTTTTTGACTGGTATATCTTCTCAATATCGGGAAGTTCGCGTTTATCCATTTTGCCTGAGCGAATGACAAAGATGGTCAGTTCGGAAACTCGATCTGTGATATAGGCATCTGCAATAATTTCCACGGGAACGCTATCAATGATAATATAATCGTATTGTTTTTTTAATTCGGCAATCAAATTATCCAAGCGATCGCTATGAAGCAATTCGACCGGGTTAGGTGCAATAACGCCAATTGGTATGATATCAATATTATCGGAGATCTCTGTTTTATAAATGACTTCTGATGGGTTAAGTTCCTTGTCCGATAAATAATGGGTAATCCCCTTTCTAACAGGAACTGGAATACGTGAACTCAATGTCCCTTTACGTAGATCCAGATCCACCATGATGACGCGTTTATTTAAGAAGGATAGTGTTGTGGCGAGATTTATGACACTAAAGGTTTTTCCTGCGCCGACGCGGGCCGACGAAAATGTAATCACTTTGGGAGGTAAACCACCACGGGACATAAAGTTGATGTTCGTTCGTAGGATCCGGAAAGCCTCTGTCAAGGCATCCCTTCCGGTCTGACTAACGGATACATTGCCAACAGTATGTTTGCTCTTTTTTGCGAAGGGAATTTCGCCCAAAAATGGAACCGATAAGCCTTCCTCCAGGTCTTTGCGATTACGAACTCCACTATCTACCACAAGCATTAAAATCAAAAGCAGAGAAGGAATTACTAGCCCAATAGCCACACCTAAGCCTACTTTCTTAAATTTATTCGGATAAACTGGCGCGAAAGAGCCAGACGCGGGATCAATTACCTTGATGTTATCGTCGGTCATGGCTTGGTTAATCGCATTTTCCTCACGCTTATTTAATAGGAAGACATACAAACTTTCTTTCACTTTCTGTTGGCGCTCGATGGAAAGCACAAGTCTTTGTTTTTGCGGCATCTGGCGCGATTTGCCGGAGGCTCTATTTTCCTCTTTAACCGCATTGCCCATTTTTACGCGCAGGCCGGAAATGGTATTGCCAAGTGTGCGTTCAATGCCCGAGCGCATGGTGTTTAAGGATTTGTCGATCTCCTTAACGATGGGGTTTTCTGAATTCCCATCCTCCATCAGTTTGTTTTTCCGTATCTGGAGGGTATTGTAAGCCTGGATCTGATTTTCAATATTTCCATCGATAAGGCCGGTATTGTTTGGGATCAAGGCTGTCTGCTTGTCCGATTTACTGAGGTAATCACTCATCATTTCAGCTAGCTTGAGGTCGGTGTCAATTTTAGTCGCCTCCTGACGGTAAGATCTACTGTCTTCAATGTACATGCCGCCCACTTCGGCGACATCCATACCATTGTTGTTGACCTTAATTTTTTCAAGATCTCCTTCAACAGAACCCAGTTCCTGACTTAAGATGGCTACACGATTGTTGATGAAATCGGCCGTATTGCGTGCGATCTGATTTTTGTCATTGATGGAGTTGATATTATAGATGCGGATCAGGTTGTTGATAATGTCTGCTGCGCGCTGTGGGTTGCTGTCTTCTATGGCGATTTGCAAAATCGAAGCATCGTCTGTGGTCTGGTTAATGCTCAATCTACCTAAAAGAGCATTGGCCATATCGATTGACGAAAGCTTATTGACTGAAATTTCCTGATCGTAAGCCGCCTTGGTATAATAAGGCGTTGCCAAAATACGGATTCCGCCAAAGCTCGTTTTAATTGCTTTATTTAAAGGTGCGATGTAAACTTTTTCTTTGTCTTTTCCTAAATTTTCAACTACGAGTACAGATTTGTTATCGCGCGGCGTAATGGTGAAAGAGAAAGATCCACTCGGATTGTAATTGACAAATTGGACCAGAACCGGCGATTCATTATACAGTTCGTAGTCCCTTAGCTGTCGACGAACGACATAGCTTACATCGGCTTTGATGCTTTCCACCGTCTCGCGCATCAGCTCTTTAGACTTGAGCTGCAGCATTTCAGTGGCTAAATTGACCGTATTGTAACTCATTCCCGATCGAGTGAGGGTAGCCGAACTTGGTGTATTGGCTGGAGTTTTGATCATTACGGTACTTGCCTGTCTGTAACTAAAAGTGGTTTTGCTATACTGATAATAGTAATAGCCGCCAAAAATGCATACGGATAGTAAAAACCAGGGCCAGTGAAAAAGTAGGTATTTTATAATATCCAATACATTGAATGTACTGTTATTCTTTGCCCCGAAGAATTGGTTATTTACAACTTCTGGTCTATTTTCCATAAAAATTATCGAGTTGCTATAGCTACAAATGAGACAATAAGAGAAACAAACCCAGTCATTATACCGATTACCCGCCAGGTATTGTCCGATTTAACTGTGACTTGACCATCGCGGGGTTGTACATAGACGATATCATTTTGTTTTAACTGAAAAGTTGGCGAGTTGAAAATATCTTTGGATTCAATATCATTGACATACATTTTTCGGACGCCATTTTCTTCCCGGATGACCATAACTCTGTCAGTCGCGGCATTTTTACTGACCCCGCCTTGTTGGGCTATGGCTTCCAATAGATTAATGCGTGAGTCAGGGACATTTAAAACACCGTTTCCAACTTCTCCAAGCATATTGATTTTCATATTCATCAGTTCGACCTTGATAATTGGATCTGCAATATATTTTTCATCTTTTAACCTTTTGGCAATCATTGTTCTGATCTCTGCCAGAGACTTATTTTCTACTGCCAGATTACCAAAAACGGGAAATTCAATATTTCCTTCATTGTTAACTAAATAACCTCGTTCGATTAAGGCACTTTGGTTAGTCCCTGTCATTACTTCTCCATTGTTACTAACGCGGTATGCACCCAAAGGATCATTAAAAGGTGCCGCTAATTCGGCTTTTTTTGCGCTGATGATAATACTTAAGCGATCACCTTTTTGGATCTTCAACGGGGTAATTTCCGGAATTGCATAGGCCGCATTGGGCTCCATATCCTTCACATAGACGATTTTTCGAATTTTACAGGAGTTAAAAACCAGCATGCCCAATAGACAAAGTCCAAGCAATACTTTATTCATAGCTTATTGTTTTAGTTTTTGATTTTATTTCTTTGTAACATAGTAAGGCCGCTGCCGGGTCTGGAAGACAGTCCAATAGGCCAATGGGAATCTGATCGATAATTTCAGATACGGTGTTGTTCATCAGGTCGAAAAGTCTTCTATTCCAACGAATGGAAGAGGTACTGGGCAGGAGGCCAATAAAAGCCTGTGTGTCGGATAGCCAAGCTAGTTTATTTTCTTGGGCCTGGCGTAATCGGATAATAGCCGTTAGATTGGCTTTCTCATTTTTGTAGCAGGGCGTCTTTCCGCTCCAGGGCGTACCAAAAATTTCGACCTCATTGTTATCGTTGATCCTGATGGCCGGGTTATCATCGTTCAATAGACTCGTGCCGGGGATATGCTGAAGCCAAAGACGGCTATGTGTACTTTTGCCTGTGCCACTCTTTCCTAAAAATACAAAAGCTTTATTACCTTGTTTAATCACAGAACCATGGATCATGATGGTGCGATAAGGTAATACGGCCTGGCCATAAGATACCATCATAAGCCATGAAAGGATGCCATTTTGTTGTTCTTTGTCGACAATGTTTGCAAAGATTTTAGCTTTTTTAAAATCTTTGCTGCTAAACATTTTCCAATTCATCTGTCCCTTCTCACCCAAGACTGTCGTAATGTAATGTTCATCCGATTCTTCAAAGCAAAACCGATTTTCCCACACGATAGAAATATCACTCAGCAACTTTGACTCAAAAGGTGATGGTGGGGCTTTTTGTAGGACGATATCCGTATGAATTAAGATATTTTCTTTGTCATCAGTCGGATCGCAAATAAAAGGTTCAAAACTGGGCAAATAGTCTGGCAAGATAATTTCGTCCGGGAAATTAATTTTCAATAGATGTCCCGCGATCCGATAGTATTGGTTTTTATTGGATTTGGGAGCTATGATATGTTTTGTTTGACTTTTCACTTGGTTAAATTTAAGAAATAAAGATACGCTGTGTGCACCGTTCTGTCAAATTTAAATCGTGGGTCACAAAAATTAATATTTTATTTTTACCAAACTGGATCAGATTTTCCATTAGCTTTTCTGCGGTAGCTTGATCTAAAGCCGAAGTGATTTCATCAAAAAGGTAACAGCTACAGTCGCGTAAAACAGCCCTAGCGATAGCAATACGCTGTGCCTGTCCTTCGGAAAGGCCGTGGCCCGATTCGCCTATTATGGTATCCAAACCCAATGGCAGTTCATACACAAAATTGGCACAGGCAGTTTCTAGGGCCGATTTATACTGTTTTTCGTTGTACTGTTTCGTTGAAGAAAGCAGGTTTTCGCGTATCGTTCCCGAAAAAAGTTTATCACCTTGTGGGACGTAACCAAAATTGATGCGATGACGCGCTGCTAAAGGAATCTGTTTTTCTTCTGTAACAATATGTACCGATCCAGCCGTCGTTTTCAAAAGTGCGAGTAGAATTCGGATAAGGGTTGTTTTGCCCCGTCCGCTTGGTCCAATGAGTGCCGTGGGTTCATTTTTTTTGAACATAGCGTTAAAAGCATTTAAAACCGGTATCTCATCGTATTTAAAACTAATGTTCTGGAGCAGCAGGCTTGTCGGAGCGGAAATGACTTCTGCATGATCTATTTCTTCTATTTCTTCAATTTCCAATACCTGTAGGCGCTCTACTGAGGTGCGAAAACGTATGAAGGCAGGTACAAATCCAAGGAGTTGTAATACAGGTCCCTGAATCCTGCTGACAAGTTGTAGAAATGCTGTTAAGGTGCCAAAGCTGATCAAATGTGCCTGCAATTGAAGTACCCCCCATACAAATGTAAATAAGAAGCCTGCATTCACTGTCGATTTCATAATGCCCTGTGATAAGGTAGAGAAGTTTAATAATCGTAGCTTTAGACGGTATATGTTATTTTGTGCCGCATCAAGTTTTTGCCATCGGATCTGATGTAGACCTAATGCCTTAATTGACATTCTAAAGCGCAAATTCTCTTGCACGACATGACCAAATTCACTATCTGCCTGCTTAAGCTCCTGTGTTAATTTGCGATATCTCCGGAAATATAATTTGGAGAGCGCCACGAGTGGTGAAATAGCCAGAATAAGGACAGCGAGTTTAGGATCCAATAACCAAAGAAAGGTGAAAGATGCCAGAAGTTTGATGCAAGTGAGCATTGAATTCCAAAAAGTATAACCGACCATTTGAACGATTTCATTACAATCGCTTTGAATTCTAACCTGGATATCGCCAGTGTGCCATTTTTTTATTACTTGCCAGGTGGACAGTAACTGCCTATGCATGATTCCGTTCTGAAGCTTAATCAACATGGACGCGCGCATTTTTTCGTTTGTGCGATTCGAAATAAGCTGTACCATAATGCCCAATAGAATACTTCCTCCTGTCCAGATCAGGGCCTGCTCGACCTGTAATCTCGTCCCGTGTATTGCATAATCGACAGCCTTTTTTGACCAATAGACAAAAGACAGGGAAAAGAAGATTCCTACTAATTCCAATAAAAGAAATATCATCAGCGGTAACCGGTAAGGTTTGAGTAGCGCTATTGACCAGTGCAAATAATGGCTTGGCGATTTTTCCATGTTTATTTTTTAAGGCCTGATAAAAAATGAACGATTGGAAACCAAATAACTTCCGGTGTTGCGTATGGAAGGTAATTTTTCATGTTTCTAAGCAGGCGTTGACGGCGCTTGCTCCGCTTCAAACCGCTCTGATCAGAAGTACCGAAGCGGTTGTCATAAAAACCGAAATTGCCGGCATACAAAATTTCTTCCATCATCCAGTTTGCATTATTGGATCTGTCCAATTGGATTGGAAGGTTTTCTTTTGGAAGGCCCAAGAAATCGTGTAATAGTTGATGGAGTAGATGTACCCAGGGTAATATTCCCAGTGCACGGTATATATTCAATAACTGAGTTCCGTCGATATTCTTTGCCTCATTAAAATATAGCCTGGCTGCATCGCACAATTGTCTGATGCCAATTCCAAAAGAGAGCATATGCTTAAGAATATGGCTATTGACCTGTAGCATGTTTAAGATCGGTGATAATGTTAGCACAACTTCTCCATTAAAGCGTACTTTCTTTTCGATCGGATAGCGATCAGTCAGTTTCCGTAGATATGCTTTTTTTAAGGGATTATGGATGTCAAAGATATGGCGATGGTGTTCTGTTTCTACACCTTCCCAAAAATAAAAACAACTGCTTCCAGCTTGGCTTGTAAGGGATATCATGCTGTTTTTTATCACGCTATTTGCACGATCAAAGTCCTGCTTTCCGTTAAAACACCAATCGATGTCGCCACAAGAACGACTTGTTGGCTGATGATAATACTGCGCCAGCCCCTGCCCTTTGAGCAATACTGCATCAATTTTATGCGCTTTAAATAAAATCGCCTGCTCGGTTATCGTTTTGTTCATTTTTGTGTGAAGCTGCTCTAGCTGGTTGATGCGTATTGTCCAGCGGACGTGTAAACTTCGTGGAGGTAGCCATTCATCCCGTAATTTCTGTACGCCATAATATACAATGCCATCCACGGTCTGTTGAATCGAAAGATCAAAAAGCTGCTTCCATTCCTGATCTGATAAGGGGGGAAAAGATGCAGGAACATTTTCCTTTTCCCAGAGACCAGCTCGAAGTAAAAAGAAAAAAGCTTGTATAATTTTCGAATCCAGCATGTAACTAGATCGTCAGATTTCCATTTTGTAGCACCTCGATCAGCTTCATACTATCTTTTTCTGCAACTTCACGTTCGGTTTCATAGTTGTCAAGCAACAAATTTATCATATCTTCAAGCTCGAAATCTATGCCCTGAAGTTCATTCCATAAAAATGCTGCAGTTTCATTTAAAGTAAATACTTTTGACATATCGACCATATCTTGACTGGGATCTACAATAATATATTCTTTACCTACTTTACGTAGCGTAATATCATTTCTTAATTTCATAATTGCGTTGTTTGATTTAATTTACGCCATATTTTGCGCAATGGTCTCAAATAATACCATAGCATACTTAACCCTATATTTATTTTAGCGTTTAAATGAAGATCTCTACTATTGCGTGAAGCTGCTATTGCTATTGCTTTTACATCAGATGGAGATATGATCTCAATTTGATGTGTATTACCATCCCCAGCTAAACATATTTTTCTCCCTTTTATGCTGATTATTCGGTGTAGGACAAATTTATTTCTGTAATTTGCTAGAACAACCCGACCTATTTTGAGCTCATCGACTGCACAATTAGCAAGAATAACCTGATCGCCATTACATATAAATGGACGCATACTATTTCCCACAACATTGATCTTTATAGGTTTACCTTTTTCTAGAAATGGCAATAAGATGTCAAAAAACTGATTATTTGACATCTGTATTGAACCTGTTATATCAATGGTCATATTTAGTTTTTGATTTAGCAATAAACTAAAGAATAAAACACTTCTCGTAGGACAAAAATAACCATTAGAAAAGTATTCTTCAAATTGTATGGTATAATTGTAAACATTTATCTACCATTATCGTTCTTGTAAAATTTGACTCAAAGCGTTTTTTGCTCCCCGCAGCTAATTTATCGTACAAGCCCTCTTCATTGAAGAGTCTATTTACAGCAGCTGCAATGGCTTGATCATCAGTGATCGGTATGGTTAAACCTGATTCTTCATGCTGATTTACCCAGCTTACGCCTGACCCCGGTATTTCTGTGGAGATAAGAGGTTTATGACAAGACATGGCCTCGAGCTGAACAATTGCAAAAGCTTCAGTTTTTAGCACAGAGCTTAAACAAAATACATCACAAGCCGCGAAGTAGTTTGGAAGATCATCGCCCGAGACATAACCAATCAGGGATACTTTATGTTGTAATTTTAAAGTGGTAATCAATATGCTGAGCTCATCATGAAGCGGGCCTTTGCCTCCAATGATGAGGTGGTAATCGTCAGCTAATTGTGCCATGGCTTTGATCAAATATTGATATCCTTTATACTCGACCAGCCGTCCCTGTGAAAGAATTATTTTTTTATTAGGGTAGCGTTGTCTGATTTTTGCCACTTTATCCGGAATAGATACAATGGGCGTTATTCCTATGGGGATATAGCCAATTTTATTTTTTACATGGTTTAAGAAAGGAGATTCCTGAACGTAAACGGGACTTGTTCCAACAATTTTGTCGGCACGTTTTATCAACCAATTTTGCAAAGGTCTATAAAGCTGTAACAATCGTTTTTGTTTGACAATATCGGAATGCCAGTGTAAGACAACTTTTCCCTTGTATCCCGATAGAAAGAGCGCCAGTGCAGCCATAGGATCGGGATGATGAATATGTATAATATCATAGTTTTTGGCTATTTTGCGCAGCTTGGTGATCATGCTTGGTGCAAGCATTGTTGCGGCAGCCTTTATTTTCGTAGGTACTATGATTACACGGCCGAAATTATTCAACTGAATTGTTTCAGCAGGATGATTTTCTGTTGAAGCGCATAGCATATCGCACTGTATGTGCTGTTCTGATAAGCCCACTGTCAGATCGAACATGACTTTTTCGACACCACCCCTGATCGGGTAAAATTTTCCAATTTGTAATATTTTCATAGTTTGGTTTGCGAACGATTTAGAAGGCGATGTAAAAGATCGGAACTGATTATAGTCAGTAAGAAAATACCAAAAATGTATAGATAATCCGATCCGATGTAAATATGTTGTCCTCTCAGCAAGTAAATCCAAAGACCGTGGAGCAAGTATACTTCATAAGAAATTTTTCCCAGATAGGTAAAGATCTTTCCTCCATTCCAATTCAAGAAACTGAGTAGGTTGACGATTAAAGCCGGAATAATAAAGTAAACGATGGAAAATAAGATTTCAATTTTTGTCTGGACCAGTAGATATATAACACCACAAGCGATTGGGGTAAGTATAAAGTGAATCCATTTTTTGTGGGTAAAAGTAATGATGTGCTGTTCATTATATCGGTAAATTAATCCCGAGAGAAAAGCCATGGAAGAAACCCACCATGCACGCTCGTAATCAGTTGTTAAAATAATCAGCATATAACCTATTGCGAGGAGGCTCATGAACAGTATCTTATATGGTAAAGTAATATTTTTCCAACGAAAAGAAATAAAAAAGAAGGTATAAAAGATAATAATTGAATAGGCGAACCATGAAAATGGCAATGGCGTAATGCCTTTATTGATCAGACCGTACAGTTGGCCAGTCTCGAAACTACCTCTGTCGAAATATTGTAAGGTGAGGTAAATTACGGTAACAATAAAAAGAGGTTCACATACCCGCCAAAGTCGCTTTTTTAGAAAGCCTTTTAAGTATTGGGCGCCTTTTTTTAAATAAGAAGCCATTAAACCATATCCGGAAATAAACAAGAAAATAGAAACAACAGGCGCGCCCCAATTGCTCGCAAAGGCGACTATGGGAGTTGACACGTGAAAATTTAGGTGATAGCAGATAATGAGAAGACAGGAAATACCTTTCAATTTTTGAGAAATTTCATTATTGAAAGGCTGGTACACCTCTTTGTAAAACGAAGTAAACAGGGAAAGACTGTAAAGAATTATGATAAGGAGCGCAAAGGAAATCATGATTATCGGATATATTGTATTAAACGGATTAATTTTTTTCCACTATTTTCCCATGAATAGCTATTTGCCCTATCGTAACCTTTTTCGATCAATTCTGTATCAACATTTTCTAATGCTATATTAATTTTGCTGGCAATATCATAGGCATCCGTGGGATTGGCATAAGATACAGTGTTTGCATATATTTCTTTGAATACAGGTATATCTGATACGATCACAGGGCAACGAAAAAGCATGGCTTCAAGGGGTGGAATTCCAAAGCCTTCATATAAAGAAGGATAGATAAAACAAGCGGCATGCTGGTAGTATTGAGCAAGCTGCTGATCTGTCAGTCTTCCAAGCCAACGAATCTGAGCTTCTCCTTTCGTTGTTTCTTGGACATTTTTAAACGAGTAAATTGTATTTTGTGCGCCTATTATACAGAGGTCTATTTTTTTATTCTTTAAGAGAAAAAAAGCTTCTATTAATTTTTCAAAATTTTTTCGGGGGTCCATGGACGAAACCGCTAAAATATAGGGGGGGATCTGTGGTCTAGGGTATAGATTTCTGTTTAATTGCAGGAAGATACTAGGCAATGCGTTGTATATTACATGGATACGAGATGGTTCGATTCCCAATAAGCGTTGGATTTCAGTTTTAGAGAACTCACTAACCGTGAGTATTGCTTTTGAGGTTTTGGCTGCCCAGGGGGTTAAACTATTGTAAAGCCAACGGTAGGATTTTGTGTACCATTTGGGGTTGTACATGAATGCGAGATCATGAATCGTCATTATTTTTTGAGAAATAAGGATAGGACCGATTCCCGTGAAGTTGATTAAGAGGTAAGGATTTTTTTGAAATATAAAGAAAAGGGGGAGTAGTAGCTGTTCCCAGATATGAGAAGGCCCATTTGACCAGTATTTTATGTTCCAATCTTTTATATCATAGTCGTTATGAATATTTTTTTTGGGGCATATTATGGTAAATGCTATTCCTGCTGTTAACAATGCTTGGCATAACTCATAAGCAAAGCGATTTACCCCTGTAGGGGCTTGCAACAGAAAACGGCCATTAATAAAAATATTTTTTTTTTGTGGTTGCATTCTATTTTTTAGCTTTCTGATTCAAAAAGTTTTATCCATTTATGCATTACGAAATCAGGCTGAAATTCTTTGACTTTGTGTAATGCTTCTCGACTCATCGACGTTCGTAGCGATTCCTGCGCTATTACTAACTGTAAATTTTCAGCAAGTTGGTCGACATCTCCCGGGGCTACCAAGAAACCATTTTTGCCATGCTCAATGAGATCTCTTGGGCCACATTTGCAGGCAAACGCGACAATGGGAAGTCCCATAGACATAGCTTCCAGGAGTACCATCGGTAAACCTTCATAGCGGGAAGACAACGCCAAAATGGTCGTATTTTGATAGACTTGATCAATATCTTTTGTGGCTGGCATGAGTTTGATCTTATCCCGTAGATTTAGGTCATCAATCTGAGCTTGATAAGCTGCTTTGAGTGCGCCATCACCATAGATAAAGAGCTCCCAATCTGGATATTTTGCTGCGACTTTTTGCCAGGCATAAATTAGGAGATCAAAGCCTTTTTGGAAATCATATCGACCAATAGCAGTGACACGTTTGATACTTAAGGTGCTAGGGGAGGTATGCAAAGGCGTTACGGCATTTGGTATAACCTCAATGTTGTGCAATTTTCCCCAGTCGGCACGATCTTCCGATGTCAAAACAACAAACTTATCATAGCGTTTTACAAGTTTATAATCCAGGTGAGTCAACCAGAGATCTGCGAGTCTAAACAGACCTTTGCGTTGATAGAGCAATCTTTTATATCGGCTAAAATGAATTTCGAGAAACTTTCGACTATGGTCTTTTAACTTCCATAAAAAAGAGACATCATTGCCATACATTGATATTGTAATATCAGGTTTAATCTGCATTAGTACAGCTTCGAGGGCGTTACGATGTTTTCTTTGTTTTGCGGGATAATGCCGTATTTTATTGATAAAGCTTTGATCGTTATTTTGTTGATAGTTTATCTTTAGATCAATTTGTTGAATACGGTGATCCAGGGGATAAAAAGGTGGTTTGTCCATTTGGTCTGAAGTGACAATACAGACTTCATAACCATGCTCTACCAAGAAATTGGCTTTGTTGGCCAAGACGCGCTCCATCCCCCCTGAGTTGAAGGTGCCATTGATACAATAGACTATTTTCATGTCAGGATCTCCTTCTTCTCGGGGTCTATACAGTAAAAGAGGGCATAGATCAAGAATAAATCTGTGGGTACTTTATACCAGATCACAAATGTTAAACAGAGCAGCATTAGGAAGAAAAAGGAATAACTTGGGAATTTTAGTGTACAGGCAATAGCGTTGTATACAAAAAATAGCGAAAAGATGACCATACCGACGAGTCCGCTGTAGAATATAAAGCGTACATACCCCGGGTCAGGGCCAAAGTGAGCCCAGCTTCCCCTGCCGATAATCCAAGTTTTGGTATCTTCGGGCCATACCCACATATTGTTATTTAATTTGTCGGTAGAGTCTGTCTTGAAGGTACCTGTTTCATACCAATTGAAAAATCCTTCAAAACCATAGCGAAGAAGCTTATAGACATAATCGTTGGTTTGATAAAGATAAATTATAACAGAAGCTCCCACAATCAGTACGACCATTAACCTGATCAGCATAAAGACGGAATATCTGTTTACGTGGATTTTAATAAGATTAGAAGTATGTAAGAAAGTGACCAGCCCAGTGACTGTCCCAATAATCGTGGTTCTAGAAATCATATTTCCGACAATACTGATAAACAAAAATGCTAACCAATACAGATAAGAGCCCCAGTTTTTTTGTTTTAGCAATTCATTTTTGCCCATTAGGAATCCCATCGCTAACAGTACAATGGAAAAGCGAGTTCCAGCGGGGTCTAATGCGGCACCAATGCCGTATAGTCTTTTTACTTCATTGAGAAATTTGACATCAGCAATTGTGTCTTGGGAAATGTATGTGTCCACAATGTTTTTTACAGCCGGTACATTGTCTATGACCAAGGCTAATATACATTGTACAACACATACAAAAGCCAAGTAATTGATGACAAGTGGTATATCAACTTTTTTATGAAAAAATCTTATAATGATGAAAGTACTATAGGCAGCACTCAACCATGTAGCAAATGAGGCTATGTAAGATGCATAAGCATAATCTGAAGTATGGTTAATATCACAAGAAATAAATCCTGCCAAGCCAAAAATAAAAGCAATTGTAGCTGCATAAAAAACATCCTTATCCAACGCAATAGTGCGATTTTGTATACAGCGATAGGCCACAAAAATAAATCCTATTGCGGCTAAACCTATCTTGGTATTGAAACTTTTGGGAAGAAAAGTGAATCCGAATGGAAAAAAATAGCAGCTGACTGTAATTGCAATAAAGAGTATAGCAAACCACGAGACTTGGAGCCTATTGCTTATTTGATCATTTTTAAACATATATTGAATTTACTCATTAAATAGTTTTTTGTGAATCTGTTTGCAGAAAATTTTTATTTGAATAATATTTGTTTAATGCTTTCCCGATTATGCTATTGGGGTTTATCAATCCTTTATCTTGGAATTCTTGTATTTTAATGCGGTCAAAACCAGTTATTTTAACAATAGGGTTAATTTTTTTTGGAGACTTGTAGATCATGAGCAGTTTATGGAACAGGTTTCCTTGGGGTTTTTTATGCCCTAAATAATAAAAATAGGAATATCCTATTTTTTCAATATCGAAGAAGTCTATCTTTACTGCTTCATGTAACTTTCTATGGATGATCTGTCCTGATACATAGGCCATCAAATAATCTAATGTAGGCAACTTTTGCACTATTTTCGAGAAATTTTCTACTGAGTTTTCATTATAATAATTTCGTGGTTGATCGCTTTTAAGACATTTTTCAAAATCAATAGCCCATTCCCTAATGAAGATATTATTTTTCTCGGAAGCGATAAACCAATTTTCGAAAATAGGGAATTTTTCATCAATAGTATGGATTGGATGCTTAAATAATATAATTTTAGCTTCATTGAGCCCCCAATTATTAAATATATTATCTAAAGAATCAAAAGTTAATATCGATGCATCCATCCATACACCACCATACTTACTTAACAGCTTAAGTCTGAGTAGATCTGCAAAAGCTTGTATACCACATTTCTTAAACGAAATATCCAAAGAATCGATGTACGAGGAGTACTTTTGTTCATTTAATAAATTAACTTCGTAATTAGGATTAAGTTCTTTTAGTTGCTGTATGCACATGTCTATGAGTGGAGGCAGTTCATTTGAATCCCAATATAGCCAGATGATCTTTGGTATGTTGCTATTTGTTTTATTCCAATTTTCAGCAGAAGCTTTTTTTTGCGATTTGAAGCTTTTGACTTTCCTAAATTGTAAAAGGCTAAAAATAAGCTTTTCACGGAAGTTTATGCGATTATTTTTGAGATAAGTTAAGATTTGCATGTTATTTTGATTCGTTTATCCAATAATTGAAATAGGAATCTGTTCCATTCGTATTAGTCAATGGGAATTTTTCTTTGTAAGTTGTTTTAAACAGTCCAGCATTGTCAGAGTTTACCTTATTTATACCTTCTTGAATATTCATTTTAAAAGCATCGTTTAGCGTATTTGTATTTGCATTTGTTTTTTTTAAGCTTTCAACATAAACTCTAAATAGATTGTTACGCTTTAGAAGGATTGCAAATAAATAATCTATCATCAGATAATCTATCATTTTTGATTCATGTCTCCAGTATTCCATATAGAAACTATACATGTAACTTGATAAGAGTGCATTTCTTTTTGTTGCATGCAAAAAAGACGTCCAATTGTCATCGAGATACTTAAAAAGAATTGAAACCTTATATAGCTTATATAATTTTTGATCACTTCTGAGCGAAAAGAAGCTCTCAAAAAAAAAAGATTCAGGGAGTGGCTTTGTGAGGTATATCGTTGCATCTACCCAGCATCCCCCATATTCTTTCAATAAAGCTGCTCTGATCAAATCTGAGAAGTGTGTCAATGTAATGATGTTTTTCTCTAATTTTTCATAAATATAGCTTGGAAATTTTACATAACTTGCTAAGTTGTCTTTGTCTATTACAGTAATCTGTTTTTCTGGATTCTGTTCTATTACAGTATTAACACATTTCTTGACCAGTAGAGGAGCTGATTCAAGACCTTGCCACCAGAATATCCAAATGTTGTTATGCTGAACGTCTATTTGGTGCTTTTCTTCCAACTCAAAATAGGGATCTATTGTCTTCTTGTAGACAAATTCGATGTACTTCATTTTACATTGAATTTCAAAGAAATCAGCTATTTGAAAAAGTAAGTAAAAATAATGGAACAAAAAATTGTTTCTGCGTAATTCATAACGTATTTTTCCGAAAATTCTTGAAGGTATCCAAAATAGTACTTTTCCTATAGCTCTTTTCATGATGGTTTTGTTTTTTATGGAAGATTACTTAAAAATAGTGCTTGTAAATCTTTTCCAGTACACAGAACATGTGAAATATTTAAAAAAGCGCCATCTTAATTTCCAATTGTTTTTGGATTTTCTTTGATAAAGGAATTGTTTTCCTGAGATTTTATTGAAGTTTCCAGTTACAATAGCTTCGACATCTTCCGCTAATTGAGATTTAAAGTTTGTGTACCAGGTGTTTACAGTCCTTTGTTTTTCTTTAAGCTTTATTGGATCACTTAGCAGTTCATTCATTTGTCTAGCGACATCTTCCCAATTTTCTCCAACAATAAATGGATGATCTCCATAGAGGTATTTATAGCAATCCTCTCCTAAGAATTTTATAGACACCGGAATACATCCCCACTCTAAGGCGTCCATCGTTCTATTACATTCGAAATATATGTTTCCGGCGGGGCTAGGAACGAAGATTGAATTCTTATAATACGATATTACATCCTCGGGCGTTTTATTATCAGGATCCATCCAGCCTTTCGATTGGAAGTGAAAATATGGGCCAACTGATTTTAATTGTTCATACATGATTGTTCTATCACCTTTTAAGCTTCCAAAAAATGACCATACATAAAAACGTTGGTTGAGAAAATCGATTTGTTTCTTTGAAACATTAAGGAATTCAGACTGAAATGCTAAAGGGACACTAAAGACATTATTTCTAGTGATGTTGGGATTCCATCCTCCCGACCTTAATACCGCTTTGGCTTTTTTATAATAGCCTGTTAAGTGGTTGAGACTTTCGTTAGAACAATGAAGAAGAACATACTCATCTAATTTGTTTAAGTATTTTTCAAATGAAGGGGATATTCTTAAATAATTAGAGGAGTAAACAACTATAGCGTTTTCTTTCACAAGTTGCAAACATCCTTTATCAAAAAAATTCTGATGAGTTAGTTTTGAAAAAATCACATCTTCATTGAAAGCGAATTCAAAATCTGTTTCAGAACCTTCACTTGTTTGGTAAATTATATTATGAAGCATTAGACTTTCTTTTATTTTCGATTTTACGCTTTATGATAGTAAAAGTTGAGTTGGGATATTTAATGAAAGCAAACAACAGCGCTTTACCTCTCGTGAGACCACTATTCTGAGTAGCTATTTTTAAATAAATATTAGCGAAGTATTTTTTAATGACCTTTCGATAGATTTTTTGTTCAGTATATTCAATCTTACTATTTAGTGCAATTAATTTATTTTTCCAAGCTTCTATTTTTTCAAAAAGATGATGACTCACTTTTGACCATTCTCCAATCTCTATCTTTGCATGTAATTCGAGATTATCTACATCGATGGGAATGTTGCGACTGTTTTGCTTATACATTTGTTGCAATAATTGCATCATTTTGGTCTTATTATTTTCGCTCATATTACCTTCATGAATTCGATACTTTATCGTGTATTCAGGAAGATTGGCTGCATTAAACTTTTGTAAAGCTCGTATCCAAAGTTCATAATCTTCAATTAATTCCATTTCTTCTCGGTATCCTCCTAAAGCATTGATGACCTTTGTCCGCATTAGCACAGAAGACTGAAGAAAAGGGCAAGCAAATAAAGAACTGATCTTTATCCAAATAGGATCAGTTTCATAATTCCATTTTCGTTGAAATTCACCTTTATTGTTGATTGTAATAACTTGCGTACCACAAATGTCGATATTTTCATTTTTATCTAAATGCTCTACTAGTCGTAGGAAGTGATGTGGCAAAAGTACGTCGTCGGAATCTACCCTAGCGAAATATGGTGTATCAACGAGAGAGATTCCAAAGTTCATTGTTTTGGCAACTTTCATGTTATTGGGGTTCTGGATGCCAAGAATCCTAGCATCTTTATTGGACCACTCTTGTATGATCTCCCAGGTGTTATCAGTACTCGCGTCATCAATAACGATTAGTCTCCAGTTTTTAAACTGTTGCTCCGAAATACTTTGCAGTGTTTCATGAATAAATCTAGCTGCGTTAAAGGCAGGCATTACAATCGTTAAACCTATCGATTTATCCTCCATGGTTGATACCTTTCTTTTTCCAACATAAGAGTGCCTTTACCAAAAATTTTCTTTTATATTTCCAGTCTAAAAATTTTACGATGGATCTTTTATTAAATAAAAATTTCACTATCATATTTAAGCTATATTGGTAGCAATTTTCGTGTAAATATACAACATACCAATACCAGGCAGCACTTTTTTCTAGATAATGTTGATGATATCTTTGATTTATTTTATTTTGATTTACAAAAGTCATTAGGAGCAGGTCCATTTCTTTTAGATCTCCTATAGTTACATTAGTTTTTTGCAAAAGCATATTGAAGCTTCTCATCCAATAGATACTTTGAAGGCTATTATTATTCCAAAAGTCACCTAATATTTTGCTTCGGATAAGATTCATTGTATTGTATTGTTGAACATTGAATTTCATGGATACGTTGTTTCCATGCATTCTATATTTCAGTAGGATCTCTTCGAGATTTGCGACTTTCCCATATTGACTCAATTCATACCAGAAGAAATAGTCTTCTGCATGTGGATATTCGTTTTGATAACGGAGATTATGTTTTTTAATGATGTCATTTCGGAAAATTGCACTTGGATGATTAATAGCCGTGTCAAATACTAATTTGGCTTTGATTTTATCATCGTTTCCTCCTCTGAAATCTTTAAAACTGTAAGTTTGTGAGAATTTGATGATACTACTACCACATAAGACTGTTTCGGGATTTTTTTCCATGTAGTTATATTGTAGTTCCAAGCGGTTATTGAATGCGATATCATCGGCATCCATACGTGCAATATATTTTCCCTGACAATATTCCAAGCCTCGGTTTAAGGTTTCGATAATTCCAAGATTCTTTTCGTTTTTGAAATACCGTAGTCTTTGATCGTTTTGTTCAAAAATGATTTTAGCCGTATCATCAGTACTACCATCATCAACAATAATTAGTTCAAAATCTTGAAAGGTTTGTTGCCAAATACTGTCAAGTGCTTCCTGTAGAAATATAGCTCCATTATAAATGGGCATTAGGATAGAGATTTTTGCCGGCATGTTTTAAGTTAAATTTATTTTACTTCCCATTTCTTTAAAATGGCTCTCCCAGTTATTGCTCCAAGTGATCCACGAGTCGATTTCATTTTTTGATAAATATGGTGTCAAAAAGGAGGATAAATAATCGATCGGAAAATCTTCAGGAAAATTTTTAAGCGGGTCAAATTTTCCTTCTAGCCAGGCATTATTCCATATTGTATTACATTGGTCCATACTAAAACCTAATTTCTCTTTGTTACCTGTGGCAGATGAACGAAAAGTAGTATTTAGCATTTCATGCAACGACCGACCTATCTGTTTACTACGATCTTTTCTGAACCAAGTAGCCGCATTCCCTAATTGGATCATTTCCTCGATACGGTCTTGCTTTTCGGGCCAGATGTTTAAGTAGAATTCTTTGCTAAATATTTGTCCACCGACGTCATATATGGAATAAAGTGGAACGAAATAATTTTGAGGCATTATTCTAAGTAAAATACAAATGCTATGCAAGAAATATTTGTTTTTCACTAACAATTCATATCGGAGCGGCAATTTTACATCCATAAGCCCTAAGTTCTTCTCAACTTCCGTATACTTGCCGCTTATCATTTTATCGTTTGCCCACCATCTCAGTTTAAAAAAAGATATGTCATTTTTTTTGCATATATTTTCTATGGATAGCAGGTCAGTTTCTTGATTCATCCATATATCATCTTCAATTAGTAAGAAATAATCAGATAATTTACTAATTTCAGATCTCCAGAATTGAGTTGGTGCATTCATTTTTTCTCTTTCTCCGGATGACTTTTTGTCATAAAAAGGTGAAAAAATAAGATCAATATTTAGATATTTTTCTTGTAATTTATCTAAATATTTCTTGGGTGTACCATCATCTAGAATGATGATACGGTGTTTACTAATATCCACATAGTTATATATACTATGTAGCACTCTGTCTAGTAAATATGCCCTGTTAAATGACTTAATAACGATATCCATTTTTAAAAGCTAAGTTTTTTATTACCATTTTGCAAATAACCGGCATTTTCTGATGATGTAAGTATGGCGATAAATAGCCGATCCTGGTATTACTAGGTCTTTAAATAACTCTTTTTTATTCTTATAAAGGAAGCAAAAAAGATTCCAATCAAATTTGTTTGGACTATGCTTTTGGTATAATATACTCAATTTATTTCCGATTAATTGATCTATTTCGTTTAAGTAATCAATTTTTAAAAATCTATTTATTGCAATTCGTACACCTGGTGTTACGTTCTCCCATTGTTTTTCTACATCAGAAAAGTATACACTTTCATCATGTTTTCGATATGCCATCAATTTATCTTGGACATATTTCGTCTTTCCAGCTACTGCGACGTTTGCATTGATCCACCAGTCGTAATAGATATCATCTGGTATTGGGAGAATTTTTGAAAGGAGATCTTTCTTGAAAAATAGAACATGTCCCGTTAAGCGATTAAAAATGAATATAATTCCTAAACCTTTTCCTTCATAAGGTTTCCAAAATGGTAAACTATTTTTTGTTTCTGTTTGACCGAGCGTATCTTCGCTGTGATGAAATAGCATGACATCAGGATAGCGGTTAGATTGTTTCTCTAAAGTTTCTAATTTATTTGCGTACCAGATGTCGTCTTGATCGGAGATTGCAATATAGTCGCCTGTAGCTTTAGATAGAACAAAATCGAAATTCTTATTTAGACCTAAGTTTTTATCTTGCCTGTAACATTCTATTAGTAGTGGATATTTTTGTTTCCATTGCATAATAATTGACCAAGTGCTATCCTTAGAGTTATCATCACTAATAACGATTTGATCTGGCTTTCTGCTTTGATTGACAATGGATTCTAACTGACTCTCAAGATATTTCTCTCCATTATATGTACAAATTGTGACACTTATTTTCATCTTTTTTTGCTAAAAAATAATTTTACGATGGCTTTATTATTTCAAGAGTTTTAATCGATATAAAAAATACAGAACCGAGGGATATTTTTTTAAAATTTTCAGAAAGATTGCGCTTTTATTTTTTTGTAAAATTTTTAGAGCGTTCAAATTTGTTTCTGGAATACTTTTACCCCAAGTTTTATGGATTTGCATCAATTGTTTAAAATTATTTGTTCTCACAAAGCACTCTCGACTAAGCCGCATTGTCAAAACTGTTCTGAAATTTACGAAATCGAGGTATAAATTTTCATTTTTGAATGGATACAGTTTATCTTCAACTTCATTCAATGCTGATACAACGTTAATTAATTGTGGATGTATAGTTTGGGTTATGCTTCCTTCCCTCAAAATGTATCTATAGATGAAGATGTGATCGAAGCTTGCTACAGATGAAATTTGATTTAAAATTTGCGGCATTATTATGGCATCTTCCCACACGGAACCCTCTTTAAAGTTCAGTGTATTGAATAAATCTCTATGAAATAAAAATTGCCATATATATGCCCCAATCTGACCATTGTATAGTAATTTTAGAAAGTCTTGATTGTGAATTATGGTATCCAGTTCACCCTGGCCTCTCCATTGTTGCAAATTATCTTCCCCAATATTTGTGTATGAAGCGTTGAAAAAAAACAATTTTTGTTCAGGATGATTGCGAATAATTTCCATGAAATTATGCAATGTATTGTTCTCAATTATATCATCGCTGTCTGCAAAATATAAATAATCTCCGGAAGCTTTTTCTATTCCTGAGTTACGAGCTGCTGAAAGACCTTTATTTTTTTCATGATAAACTATTTTGTAGGATATATTGCTGCCTTTCAATATAGTTTGTGCAATTTCAATTGAATTGTCTCCACCGCAATCGTCAATAAGAATCACTTCAAAATTCTGCTTGTTTTTTTGGTCAATTATCGAGGAGATGAATTTTGAAATATAAGATTGTACTCGGTAGACCGGTACTATAATCGATATTATTATTTGTTTTTCTTCCATATTGACTTTGGATAAAATTTGAGCCTTAGAAGCCAAATAATGCTGCGCAATTTTTTCTGTAACAGCAGATTCTTGAATTGATGCTGAATTAAATTCCGTTGAAATATTTTATAAATAGGCTGAATTTCTTCAAAAGTTACATTCTTGCTATTTAAAATATTTGATATTATATTGTAGCTGCAAATAAATTGAAATCTAGTAAGATATTCACTCCCAATATCCTGTCGATTCAATTTGATAAAATTGACGGATTGTGTGATAGCAAGAGACAGATTTTCAAAATTTTTGACATTAACTTTAGCTGTTGTAGCAGAAGAAGGGCGAATTTGATAGTGGTAAAGACTCGTTTGATCTGCCAGATAAAAAATATTTTGAGCCTTAGCATATACCATTGGAAGCACCACTGTGTCTTCCATAAAATTACAACCTTTAGGGAAATTTATCGTTTTGAACAATACTTTTCTAAACATGCATTTCCAGAGAAATGATCGTTCTCTATCCAATAATAAGTTTTCTAAAGCCTGTTTAGAAGTCACTTTTCCTGTAGGAAGACTATTATTAGCGTATTCATTTACGGTATTAAGGCATGGGCTTTGTGTGGTAATGTCGTATTTGCAAACAGAAATATCAACCGATTCATCAACAAATGGTACATGCAATTTTTCTAGAAAATTAGATGATACGATATCATCAGCATCAACGAAGACTATGTATTTACCATTTGCATAACTAATACCAGTATTTCTGTTGTAAGAAATACCCATATTAATGGGATTGTCAATTATCTTGAAGTTTATCTTGTTTTGATGAGACAGTAAACTTTCAGCATACTCATTTGATCTATCTAGTGAGTTGTCATTTATCAAGATAATTTCAAAATTATCAATAGATTGTTGTAGCAGAGAGTTTAAAGTATCTGCTATATACCTCTCTACATTATAAAATGGAATAATAACACTGATTAGTTCTTCCATGTTTTAACTAAATTTATTTCTCAATTTTAAGTAGGCTTTGATAGGTCTAGAGCGTGAGAAATTATTATATTTAGCTTGAATTTTGAGTAAATTATCAAAGCTTGAAGCGAACAGCTCGGCATAATCTTTCATCAAGACATTTAATCGTTCTAGAATAATAATGGATTTATTTTCTGGAAGCGAGCTAAAGCCATCAAAATTATAGTTTGACACGATAACAGGAGCGTGTTTTAGGGAAGCATTATTTTTAATGATAGCGTCAATAAAAAATTTCCAATCTGCACATATTTTAAGTGTTTCGTCGTATGGGAAGCTCAGATTGTTTAGCATTGAATTTTTAATAAAGGATGCTTGATGTGGTAGAGTATCTTTCACGAAGAAATCAAAATTAATGATTTCTTTGCTATAGTCTTTTGTCCAGCTATAATCTTTTCCAACATAATTTATATTTGCATAGCATATATCCACGGACGAGGTTAAATGGGGAACAATGTCTTTCAAAACATTTTTATTATATAAGGTATCTCCTGAATTTAGATATAAAAGATATTCACCCTTTGCTTTACGTGTCCCCTTATTCATCGCATGGTAAATGCCATTGTCCGCCTCGCTTACGGAATATGTAAGATAAGTTTTATGTTCATAGATGACATCTTTGCTCCCATCATTTGAATTACCATCGATAATAATGAACTCATAATTGTCGTAAGATTGTACAATAACACTCTTTATGGTGTCCAACAAACCTATTTTGTTATTGTAATTTATTGTTATTATTGAAATCTTGGGTTCCATAATGAAATATTAACTTGCCTAAGTCTTATGTTGATTTGATGCTACTATAACAAGCATTTTAATAATTTTAGAATCTTTAAATAGTAATAAATTTCTCATTCTTTCAACCAAATAATGAATTTAAAATTTAAAAGGTTACTTTATCGCACGCTCCGTAT
Source organism: Sphingobacterium sp. UBA7038 (assembly GCF_002494055.1). Lineage (NCBI taxonomy): Bacteria > Pseudomonadati > Bacteroidota > Sphingobacteriia > Sphingobacteriales > Sphingobacteriaceae > Sphingobacterium > Sphingobacterium sp. UBA7038. The sequence goes on along the minus strand of NZ_DLAV01000017.1, from coordinate 6,272 downwards.
ATTACTATATAATATTTTCTAAATTAGTTTTGTATAAGTTTTTTAGTATATTTCAGTTAAATATGTGAATTTTCTAAACTTCGAGTTGTTATTCCAAGATAATCAATCCTCTTTCCTTGTAATTTAATGGATTTCCATTTATGGTGTTTATGCCTGCAATATTTAATTCTAATTTTGAGCTAAACTTATAAATGTATTCAACATTTGGATGCGTTAGTGCTATTTCAACTAAAAACAGTCCAGAGGTGAGATTGTCTGGTATTTTGATGTTGTGCGTAATCGCTTGTATTCCCGTAGTAAAGGTGTTTAATTCTCCTTTTAAATGAGCAGGACTATAAAATGCCAAAGGGTTCTCGTTGAGATCCAAGAGGTTTAATTCGAGTGCTACAGGTCTTTCAACGAAATTTTCAAACTCAATTTTAATTTCTAAAAAATCACCAGCTTTAATTTCGAGCTGGGATTTAATGGAGCCGTTAAAAGTGATGCTTCTCAAAATGACACCATTTATATTGTCTTGTTTGTAAACGAATATTTCTGATTGATTTGATAAATTGGAGATATTGTAACGCTCGATTACCTTGGTAATATCTCCCTGCATGTTAAGCGTTCCATTTTCCATGAAAATACCTGTTTTGCAGAGACTTTTCACAGCTGTCATATTATGACTAACAAACAAGACCGTCCTTCCTTCACCCTTAGAGACATCGCCCATTTTTCCGAGGCATTTTTTCTGAAATTCGGCATCGCCAACGGCAAGTACTTCATCCACAATTAAAATCTCAGACTCCAAATGTGCAGCAACTGCAAAAGCAAGCCTCACATACATGCCCGACGAGTAACGCTTCACAGGGGTATCGATATAGCGCTCTACTCCAGCAAAATCAACAATTTCGTCAAACTTGCGCTTAATCTCCCGTCTGGTCATCCCTAAAATAGCACCATTAAGATAGATGTTTTCACGACCTGTCATCTCGGGATGAAAACCTGTGCCCACTTCCAATAGAGAAGCAATACGACCTTTTACCTTAATTTCGCCAAGTGTGGGCTTTGTGACTTTAGATAGCAGTTTCAATAAGGTCGATTTGCCAGCACCGTTGCGGCCAATAATACCTACGGCATCTCCCTGCTCAATTTGAAAATTAATATCCCGTAATGCCCAAACGTAATCGGAATCGCCCGATTTTGTCCGGTCATTGGACTCGCCAATTTTTAAATAGGGATCCTCTTTGCCGCGGACTTTATGCCACCAACGATTGAGATCGTGACTGATAGTACCTGTACCCACTTGTCCCAATCGGTATTGTTTCGATAAATTGTCTACTTCAAGTGCTATATTCTTCATTCTATTTTGAGCAAGCTTCTTTAAATGGTGTCCATAAATCCTTTTTGTACCCGGTTGAATACCAGTGTTCCAATGGCTAATAATATAGCGATAACCACAGCGGAATAAAGCATCATATAGCCGTTGAAATCGCCTACGCCTAGATAGGCATATCGAAAGCATTCGACAATAGCGGTAAGTGGATTTAACTCGATATAGGTACGGTATTGTGCGGATATGCTGGAAACGGGGTAAATGATTGGTGTTGCATACATAAATAGTTGTACGCCAAAGGTTAACAGCATGGTCATATCCTTATATTTCGTTGTCATACTGGAGAAAATCATACCCACACCAAGGGCAAAGGATGCCATCAGTACGATTAATATTGGGGTAAATAGGATCCATATATTGGGATGCAACTGACCTAGAAAACTATAATAGATCACGATAGCGATAAATAACGAGAATTGTACGCCAAATTGCATTAAGTTTGAGGTCACAATGGCCAAAGGCATTACCAACCGTGGAAAGTAAACTTTTCCGAAAATGGTGGCATTGACGGTAAATACGGTCGCTGTCTGATTGAGGCTAGTGGAAAAGTAATTCCATAGCACGACACCGGATAGATAAAATGCAATCTGTGGTGATCCGTCTGTAGAGAGCCCTGCGATATTACCAAACACTAACGTGTACATGAGTGTGGTAAAGATTGGATTAACAAAAAACCAAATCGGACCTAGTACAGTTTGCTTGAAATAGGTCACAAAGTCGCGCTTTACCAATAATAATAATAAATCACGGTAACGCCATACTTCACGTAGGTTTAAACTCAACAAACTACTCTGCGGTTCGATAATTTCGGTCCAATAACCGCGTTCTATCTTTTGATCTTCTTGTTTTATATCTTCCATCGGAAAAAGGATACGCTACTTCTTAAATTCTTCTTTTAACATGATACCCAAACCCTCCTCTAAAGTAAAAGGGGGGACAAAGCCTGTGCTCATAGCTTTTGTTGAATCATACTTTGTCACTGCACAAAACTTTTTGACACGAACTGAACTAATGTTTAATTTTTTGCGTGTTATAAACGCTAATACATCAAAGCAATAACCGCCCATCATGCCCAGCCAATAGGGGATCCTGGTGGTGGGGATGGATTTACCAAGAATATTTCCCGTATGATAAACGAGATCATTGGTCGTGAAATCGGGCTTGTCTACATAATTAAAAACCTGATAGCCTGAAGGCTGATGCAAAATCAGATAGTGTATAAAGGCGATAATGTTGCCAATATAGCTCATGGATTTTTGATTGTCGCCACCTCCGATCATCATAAATTTACCATTGGCAATCTGATTGAGCAGATTGAAAACATTACCACGATTGCCTTCTCCAAAAATCACTGTGGGACGTACAATATTAATATTCCAATCAGCGTGTTTTTGATGCCATAGCTGGAGTACCTGTTCGGCCTCCCATTTACTCTTACCATAGTGGTTGAATGGATCTGCAGGGAAGGTCTCGTCGGGGTTGTTTTTGTCTAAACCATATACGGCTACTGAGCTGGTGAAAATAAGTCGTTTAACTGCATTTGACTCCATCGCTTCCAACGTATTACGCATACCTTGTACATTGACATCGTAATAGAGCGATACTGGCGACACATCGTCACGATGCTCCGCAGCCAAAAGAACGACTAAATCTACCCCTTCCAAATGTTGTTTCAATGCTGAAACGTTCATGACGTCGGCAATGACACTGATGGTTGGATGATCGGCGCTGGGGTTTTTGTCTATGTTGATCAGGTTCAGTTCTGGGGATCGTTGTAACAAACGAATAAGTTTTGTACCTACAAAACCAGAACCACCTATTACTGCTATTTTCATTATAATATGGTGTGGTGTTAATCGGTAACTAAATTAGTGCTTTTATTTAATTTTTTTCGTTCTATCTGATTAAAAATATAGTGGAACGCGATCCATAAAAGTACGTCAAAGAAAATAATGACATTGTTACTGATATATTGTACACCAATGATATTAAAAAAACAGAAAAACAGCGCTAGTGCTAAAATAGAAAGCAGCGTAGCACGATGGGATAACCCTGTTCGTAAAAATTTATGATGCAAATGGTTGCGGTCGGGTCTGAATAGTGGCTTTTTTGAATAGATACGAATAGCCATGACGCGTGCAACATCTAAAATAGGGACGATAAGTATTGAAAATGCGACAACAATGGCCCCTTCTGAAAAAGGCTTAATAGCTGAATTATTCATCGCAAAACTGATCGCCAAAAAGGCAACGGTAAAACCGAGTGTGAGGCTGCCTGTGTCGCCCATAAATATACGTCGCTTGCGTTTATATGTTCCAAATACATTGTAATAGAAAAATGGTACAAGTACACCTACGGAGATCGATGCAAATAGTGCATGTAGCCAAGCGCCGTAGTAAATAAATAAGGTACCCAGTACAATGCAGCAAACCATGACAAGTCCCGAACATAATCCGTCGATGCCATCAATCAGATTAATCGCATTAATAACCAAGACAACGGCAAAAATGGTCAGCGGTGCGCCAATCCACATGGGTAAAGGCCCCTGAATAAAAAAGACACCGTACAAATCGTTGATCCAAAGACCAGATAGTGGGAATAAGGAGCCTACGAAAATTTGTACGACCAGCTTCCAACGGGCCAATACGCCTACAAGATCGTCTGCGATACCCACAATAAAAAGCATTAACAGCCCACATAACAGTACATAAAACATGGGAAAAAGCTCCCAGCTTTTGATCTGAAAATCGACAAGACGCAATTTGTATACGATTACAAGTGTCAAAGCTAGCGTAAACACCTGTATAGGGGCGAAGGCCACGCCTCCAAGCCTGGGGATACTGCGCTGGTGTAATTTGCGGGAATCAATAGGGTCGAATAATTTCTTTTTATAGGTGATAAATATGATAAAGGGAATTACAAAATTGCTAAATAGCATGGCAAAAAAGGACGGAACAAATACAATAAATAGCTTGATAAAATAATCGAATTCCATTTAATTTGAGTTTGTAAGTTGACTTTTCATCGTCCTATTTTCACAATAGGCCAGTTGATTTGTTTTTAGTTCTAATGAAATATGGCTAGTATTTATTAAATCTCATATTGATATGCAAATATAATGTATGCAATCGTTTGAGTAAAGATATAAAAATATTTTTGTAGTGTTAAAGCTACATTTTTTCTAAAATTTGTAAAACAAGCTGATAGTCGGGATCTTTTAATAAGATTTTGCCCGCTTTGTCCAGTAAATAGATGGTGGGGTACGCGTGCAGGCTATAGTATTGTTTTTTGATCAATATATCCTCATGATCAAAACCATTGGTCCAGTTAGAGGGGATAAAGCGTTGATATTCCCGCCACAGTTTTTTATCTCCTAGGGGGTCAATTGCGATAACATTTAAATGCTTGGAAGAAATTAGCTTGTTGAGGAGACTCGATGATTTAAGCTGATTAAGAATTTCTTTACAGTGGGGGCATGTCGGATCATAAAAAAGCAGCATGTTTACGTTGCCTTCTTTGTCTGATAACCGCTCGATTTGGCCCTGAGAAGTAAGGTAGCTAAAATCTGTTATTTGCATGCCGACCTGGTTTTTCTTGATCATTTCCAATTGTAACTTATAGCGTATACGATCCGTATCGGAATTTGCTTTGGACTGAGATAAATAGGCAAGGACGTACTCGTAGTATTGGTCGTTGCGTACGGGGGAATTGGGGTCTGCCAAGTAATGTTCATATTGACCTTTGAAGAACTCGAATACTTTTTGATTCTGCTCGGCTTGCTTTAGCATCGATTCAATGCCTTCGTTTACTTCGTTTAGGGGGTGCTTGGGGAGCTGGGCAAGAAAATTTACAAATCGTTGTTCAGCAATATTAGGGTTTTTAATGGCGATGGTGTCTGTGAAAGGATAGTCATTCCAGTATGACTTGATAGTAATGTTGTTTGTCTGAAATTCTACTGAATCCCTTGGTTTAACATGTTCCCTTTGCTTGGCACCTTTTCGGTGGCATCCAGCTAATGTAAGCAATAAAAGGAGCTGTGTTATTATAGTACTGTATTTCTTGAAAGAAGTCATTTCTATATCTGTATTACTAATATGTTACTACCGGTAACCGCATTTGTTATAGACGAATATAAGGAATTGTTGAGTAAAAACTGTGTCTTATACTGTATTAAATATTTTTTAAATAAAAAATGTAACTTTTTTTTATGATTTATACTTTTAGGTAGTTGCATATGAAATTTATTTTTTACGGTTATTTTTTTGGTTTTAAAATGTTTTAATAGTTTAAATATTTTTTTTTATTTTTTTTTGTGATATTATTCGTTTGGACGATTTTATTTTGGAATTTCTTATTTTTTGTGTATTGTCTTTGTGAAAAGCTGTATTGTTAGTTATTATGTTGTTTTTTTTGTGTTATTATCTTATTAGTTATTTGTTTTTGCAACTGATGTGGCAACATGTTTTAAAGGTGTGGTAATGTTGTTTTGTTAAAATTTATTTTTATAATACATTTATTGTTGTTTAATTAGAATATATTATAAATAAGTATTTAAAATTCAAGCCGTAATTACACGTTATTAATAAGTATTGGTGCTCACTAATCCACTTATAAAATGAAAAAAATGAAAAGAGAAAAGTATATCGCCCCCATTTTGGAAATGGAGTTGGTAAATACACAAGAAGGTATCGCAGCTGGATCTGCCTTAGTAACAGGTGGTACTGTGAATGGTCAGTATAATCCCGATATCGAATCCTATGGTGCGGAACTGCCTGGAGGCTCTTATTAGGGGGATTTCTAAAACTAATTATAAGTTCATTTCAATGTTAATTAATTATGAAGATATTATTTTATAAGGATAATAGCATATTTGCTGTTCATATGTGTCCTAAATAAA
>NZ_DLAV01000018.1:0-52933 GCF_002494055.1 Sphingobacterium sp. UBA7038 | reverse complement strand
TAAGAAATTATTCGCTAACCGCATTGATGAATCTCATTAATTCGATGATGACCAAATTTAAGAAGGCCGGTATTTTTTGTTATACCGGCCGCCTATTCTATTGGTTTAAAAACTAATATGCACCAAAATCTGCAAGATGAGAATAGAAGAAATCACCCCAGGAACTTGTCGATTCTATTTTAAGGTATTGGGTGTTAACGGAGGCATTCAGATCGACATTGATCCAGGAACCAGCAACTTTGCTCAGCTGCGTCGTTTTGATTAATGTCCAGCTTACACTATTTGTACTTGAGTAAATATTGACATCTTTCATCGCTCCATTTAAATTGTCGCGGTTACGGAAAGCAACTCCTTTCACGGTGCGTAATGCCCCCATATTGATGGAGAAGAAGTGAGGCTGCGGAGTTTGAGTGGACGACCAGGGCGTATGCCACACTGTACTTCTATTCATATCCAATACATTGCTCGCCGGTGATCCAGGCTCGTTACTATCGCTAGCGACAATTGACCAACCTGTTGTCGGTAAAAGTTTATAGGTAACAACCTTGGATAAATCGGGTACATTGTTAACGAAGTTATAAGCGTACCCTAAGGTTGTACGGCTTCCATTGGCATGGAGAAACCCTATTCTCATTTCGTAATTCCCTGTCAGATCATAAAAATCAGCTAATGGACACTCGAATCGAAAGCTATCCTGGCCAATTATTTTTGTGGCCCATTGTACGGCATCATAATCGTTGTTTACGCCAAAAGGCTCTCTATCATGCCAGACAACAATGTCATTGACCGGTTTTGTTGTCGTAAATTTCCCGGAAATGATAATCTTGTTGTTCACAAAGCTTGATGACAAGGATGTAATTTCTGCAGAAGCGGATGCATACCAGTCACTTCTTACCACAGTGCTAAATACTTGGCTATTGTTAAATGTTGCTGCTGTGGTACTGGTCAATGAGGTTGTGGAGATTCCATAGGTTGAATTGCCTGAACCCATTAAAGCCGTACCTAAAGTTGGTGCTAATGTTTTGTTCATCCTATTGTGACTGGCATTTAATCCGTGGCCCAGTTCGTGGATCATTCCACCGATCCACACAGTTGCTTTCCATCCAATATCGCCGCCTATTCCTAAGTTTTTAGCGTCCAGATTTACATAATCTAAGGCGTAGCAGCTGGTGCCTGTACCATAGAACGGCGGGCCTCCAGGATTAGCTGGATCTGTATTATACGTTGGAATAATAATTAGATTGTGCTCGCTTTTTTTTCCTGACGGATTTTGGTTAAAATAGCTGTCCACTTCTGCCTTCACTGCTCCGCTACCCCCTGAATATGGATAAGTAGCTTTGCCGTATTTTCCGGCGATGTAATGGATATTAATCAAACTGTCATTGAGTAGATCCAATCCGAAAGATTTTCTTCCGAAGCCTTCGCGATCCATATTATTTGCAAACATATTTTGAGCATCTAAGAGGATCTTGCTAAGACGCTTTCTGAAATTGGGAATGGAGTCAACATCATTTGGAACAAAATAGATGACATTCAGCTTATAGGGATTACTGCTCCATTCATTGGTTACCGAAGTTGTTGCTGCGTTTGCCTTTAGATTTCCTACACTTTCTTCGGTGTTAACCAAGGTCTTGTTGCAGGATGCAACCCCTAGTGCGAGGGTTGCAAGCATTAAATTTAAAAGTTTTCTTATAATGGTTTATATTGTGTATCAATAAATATAAATAAGGTTCTTTTATGGTGTGTAAAAAAAATAAACTTTTATCATAATTAGTTTAGTCAATCGATTGATTAATCAGCTTTGGAAATTGTTTTGTAACATTTTAATTCGTTTGGGTAGGAAATCATTAAGAATTAATAGGAAATGGACGATCTTTAACCGATGGTGTACTTGGCTTTCATCGTGGTCTTATTACATTTGATTGCATGAATAATTAAATCGTATGGAAAAAATCAAAAAACTGATATTACTGTTGGGCCAGCAGTTTTAGCTATGCAAAAAATGGAGAGAACAATTAAATTGACAGTATTTTTGCCCTATGACCAAGATCTGGTGTGGCGTGCATTGACGGAAGCAGACCTGCTTGGGGCTTGGTTTATGCCAAACGACATCGAAACCGAGACAGGACATTATTTTACGTTTAGGATGAAAGCCCAGAAGGGCTGGGATGGTATTACGAATTGCGAAATTATTTCGGCAATACCCAAGCAATATCTTGCGTATAGCTACCGGGGTGAAGCTACTGGTGAGAAAGCATTGGCCTGTGCCGGAATTCATTCGGATAAGGCAGATAAACTAACGAAAGGAATCTTCACAAAATTGGATACAGTGTTGAGCTTTTCATTAGAACCAACCTGTAGTGGGACTCTTTTTTTGAAAGTGAAACAGTCCGGTTATAAAGGCATTAAGCTGGTTTTGATCAGTTTTATTATGGAAATGGGCTGGAAAAAGCAGTTGCACAAAAAGTTACCCCATCTCTTGCAAAAGCTCAAAGCAGAGCTATAGAAACAATGATTAGTCCAATTTCTTTCTGAGCCATGTACGGACAGGTTCGTCATACCATTTCAAGCTGACATAGGCCAGTGCAATACTCGTCAGCAAAATCAATAGGGCATAAGGCAAGGCTGTCACTAGCGTCACATCCTTGTTATTGCTGATCCAGGCAACATAAAAATAGACCAAAGGATAGTGTACGAGGTATAGCGGGTAGGAGATGTCACCCAAAAACTTGCAGAGCTTATTTTCTATTCTGCTACTTGATATGTTACTTGTTCCCAAGTAAACAATCAAGGGAAATACAATGATAATGCATACAGACTCATATATCCCGTTCAACCAAAGCTGATCTGCTCCGCCTATACGAGGCATATACAACACAATGGCGATTAAAATACTGCAGTATAAAAATGCATGTCGGATACGGCTGGGATTGGTTATTCTGGATAGCAAAAGGCCCGCAAAAAAGGGATACATGGCGCGGGTGATTCCTATCCGCACTTGCTCAACATTTAACGTCCAGCCACCACTAACATCACCATTGGGACTTGTAATCGCCAAATGCGCGAGCGCCACAGCTGCGATAATGACCAAAATGCTTAAAGCTGTTTTGGATAATTTACGAATACCGATAGCATAGAGAATATTGGCAATATATTCAAAAAACAATGACCAGCCAACACTATTGAGCGGGTGCATTTCCTGCCAACCACGAATATCCAAAGAGAGGGGGACGGGGAGAATCGTATAACCGATGAGCATTACGAGAAGCATTTTCCAAATCGGGACGGTATGAATAAGTGGCCAGATGGTGGAATCGGTAAAGTAGAAGCCTATCGCGCCAAGAGTCATACCCAGTATAACCATGGGCTGAAGGCGTTCAATACGGCGTTTAAAGAAAGTGCCAATCGACATTGTACGCCAGCGATCATCATAAGCATAACCGATTACAAAGCCAGATAAAAGAAAGAAAAAGTCAACTGCCAAATAGCCATGGTTTACCAAGATATCGAGGTGACCTGTTGCCAATGGCTCGGTGAGATGAAAGGTGACAACGATAATCGCCGCCAATCCTCGTAGTCCGTCTAAAATGGGATAGTGTGGTTTTGTAGAAAGGTTTTTATTATTCATGGCTTCTGATTGTATTTCGAAGATGTCGATGGACTTGCTAATTGTTTATACATGTTATCGAATGAATGGGTGAAAATAGTGAAATAACACATTTGATTTTGATAATATTGTATCAAAATCCCGATGGTTAGTCTCATTTTGCTGTGACGCAGATTCGTTTATACGGATTCACTATTCTTGTTACTGGTCTATACCGCTAGCCAGCTTATTTTCTTGTCGATGAAGTATCGCGGTATTCAATACTCCAAATTTTTATATCTTGCTGTCCGATTCACAGAGGTTTTCTTTAATCGCTATACGCAATTAAACCACGTTGTTTATTACTACATGCAATGTCAAGGATGTCATCGATCAAGGTCCAGCACTTATTCTGCTCGTTTATGTAAATATGGGGCTAAATTGCTAAACGCCCGGGTAGACAGCAGCGTTATTAATATGGTTAGCTCGATCCCTTTTTGATGGCTGCCACACTTGGCTGACAATAAATAGCTAAGGAGGCATTAAAACTGATACATTCTAATACCAATTGGGAGGTAATAACAGTTTTCAATCATTTTTTAGACAGTGATTAGTCAGTATTTGTTCAGTTCCCACTGAGTAAGCACTGAACGAGCACTGAACAATCACTGAACAAGCACTGTACTAAATTAGAATCTGATCACTCTTTGATCCTCATTTACTGCAATTAAAGATCAAACAAAAAAAAGGAAAAGGAACTACGCTTCTGTGACAAAAAAAACTGTTTCGCGGTAATAGTTTATTTAGGTATAGAGATAAAGCGAAATGATCTTTTGACATCTTTCAAAGCATCTAAAACTGGAATGTTTTAACGTTGACTACTTACATTTTTAAAACTAATCCATATACATTTAGAATTATCGGCTGTTGGATATGGAAATATCATTATAGGAAGTATTTTGAACGGAATTAAAGAATTAAAGTCATTGCGTGAAAATAAATGACATCATTAAATCGAAGTAGGATAACCTGATAAACAAATTCCACATTGATAATTATGTGGATCATACCGAAAGTTTGGGGGGTAAAGTTTTTAAGCATACAGTTTCATTACTCTATATAAGAAGAATGTGGTGTCTCTTACGCCCCGAAAGACACTCCTGAAAGCTTTGAGCTTTGCATTGAAAGATTCTGCTGAAGCATTGGTGCTTCTGTTGTCGAAGTAATGTAGGATATATTGATGATGTGCCGCAATGGATCTTGCTACGCTCTCAAAAGAGGCGATGCCCGCATTCTCAACCTGATTATGCCACAGTCCCAGCTTGGTAAATGCTATCTTTTTGTCCCTGCATTTATTGAATATGTCACCCAGGGCAATTCCAAGGTCATAAGCGAGCTTTAGTTTGGGAAACCGTATGAACAACTGTTCAGCTCGTTATTTCTGGTTTTCGGACCATCGGCCTGGATGCTTGAACAAGAGGTGTCTGGATCTAGCCAGTAACTGTTTGAGCGTGTCTCCATTAGGCAACAACTCGGGTTCATATGGGGTTCCCTGCTTTCTAGAATAGGCCATCTTCTTGCTTTCTGCATCCAATACTTCCCAACGATACCTGATACGGAGTTCCTGCACTGCATCGTAAGCTAACTTTTGGACATGGAACCGATCGACCACACGCCTGGCATTCCTGAAACATCTACGGATTGCCTTAGCCATGTTCGGTGCCATATCCATGGTCACCTCCTTTACCTTATTCCTTGAACGTAAAGGTATTCGCTCAAGAACAGTCATGATATCCTCAGCCTTTGTGCCCCTGATAGTTGCCAGAATCGTCCCTTTACGCCCTTTTGCCGATTTACTGCTAACAATGGTATATAATTCACCGTTGCTAAAACTGGTCTCATCGATGCTCAAGCGTTCGGAGATATTCCCGGGGAAAAGAGTCCATCGCTCTGCATGTGGCTTTTGGCCCCAATCATGGAAGTCACTGAGATGGTTCTTGTATTGATCCTGAAGTTGCTTGCCGTCCATCTGGAAGAATAATCCTACCAATTGGGCACTTACAGGATAGTTATCCAAATATCTTCTTTAAAAAAAGCCCGAATTCAGTTGTCATTCGGGTACCTTCACGGACCAGGTTCCAATCTCTTGTGATAATCTGTCCCGTATCTAAGACTGTCCAGCGACGGCGGCGGATATGTAATGTGACTTTCTGACCTCTAATGGGAAAGTCGGAAATCTCTGTAGAAGGCATAAAGCCCTTTGACTCCAGCTTGCTGTTCTCATAGCCTGTTGGAGAAATATTAAGCTCATCTAAATAAATGTGGAGTTGATTGTCAACCTGATCGACTTCTAAAATCTGAAAGTATTCTAAAAGCCCTTCGGGCATCAATAGCGATAGTAATTTACGTTCGGCGTCTTGCAAGGGATATCTGTATTAAAAATGCTAAACTAGGAAATTTTTGATATTCCCCCAAGAAGTCTACTTGATCCGTTTAATGCAGAATGATCTGATTGATTTTTGTTATTAACACAAAAAAAAGCCAATCTTGCGATTAGCTCTTCTCAGTGATCCCGCTGGGATTCGAACCCAGGACCCATACATTAAAAGTGTATTGCTCTACCAGCTGAGCTACGGAATCTTACTTCTTTATTTTGAACTGTCGTTCCTTGTTTGAAGTGATGCAAAAGTAGGGCTTTAATCCTGTTCCTGCAAATAATTTTGGCTTAAAATCATGCTTTGAGGTTTAATAAGCTGATTTTAAGCCAAAAAAATTAACCATTTTCCAATTCCATGATTTCTTCCGCCAGCTGTTCCCAACTCTCCTGAAATTGCGTCAATAATGCCTTCGCTGAGTTGTAAGAGCGTGTAGTTTCCTGTAACTTAGTCGCATCCGAATACACTGCTTCGTCGGCAAGTTTTGATTCTAAATTTTTAACTAAAATTTCTTGCTCTTCAATTTTTTGTTCAAAAGACGTTAGCTCCTTATTTTTTTTACTCAACAAACGTGTTTTATCTTCCGTAAGTGGTTGCTTTTCTTTCTTTACTTTGGGTTCTTCCTTGATTTTTTTCTCCGTTTTTACGTCCGCCTTTACGACGCGTTTTGCAGCCCATTCTTCATACTCCTGATAGGTACCTGGGTATTCCTTGATCTGTTTGTCTTCAATGTACCAGATTTTGTTTGCTACATTGTCTAAGAAATAACGATCGTGGGAGACAACGATAAATGTACCTTCGTATTGCTGCAAGGCCTGGATCAGAATGTTGACAGACTGCATATCCAAGTGGTTGGTAGGCTCATCGAGCGCTAAGAAGTTCGCGTCCGCGGTTAATGCTTTTGCAAGGGCCACACGCGATTTCTCACCTCCGGAGAGTACTTTGATCTTTTTGAATGCATCATCACCAGTGAATAGAAAACATCCAAGGATCGAGCGCAATTCAGTCTCTGTATGCTTCGGTGCAAAAGTTTGTAACTCGGCAAGGATGGAATTTTCCAGGTGCAGCGCTTCCAGCTGGTGTTGCGCAAAAAATGTCTGCGAAACATTGTGTCCCTGTTCTGCTTTTCCTTCAAACTGGTGATCCGCATTGGCCACGATACGTAAGAGAGTAGATTTACCTTTACCATTGGCACCAATTAGGGCTATTTTATCACCCTTTTCTATAATGGCTGAAGTATTTTTTAGGATCTCCAGGTTAGGGTATGACTTGGAAATATTTTCCAATGTCACGACGTGGCGCCCCGAAGGTTTTGAAAATTTAAAGCTGAAGTTTACCGTAGGATTGTCATCGTCTACATCGTCAATTCTCTCCAAGCGATCTAATGCTTTGATGCGCGACTGCGCCATTTTGGCTTTAGAAGCCTTGGCGCGGAAACGCTCGATAAGGCGTTCTTCCTGTTTTATCTTGGCTTGCTGGTTTTTGAATTGATTGGCCTGCAATTCATTCCGTAGTTCCTTCTCTTCAAGATAAAAACTGTAGTTACCTGCATAAAGTGTTAATTTTCCTTTACGTGATTCTACGGTTTTCTTGATGATGCGGTCAAGAAAATATCGATCGTGGGAAACAATCACAATGGCGCCATCAAATGCTTGCAGATAGTTCTCCAGCCATTTGATGGAAGGTAAGTCCATGTGGTTGGTCGGTTCATCCAATAACAGAATATCTGGAGTTTGCAATAAGATACGGGCAAGCATAACCCGCATACGCCATCCTCCGGAGAAAGTGGCCAATGGTCTTTTCTGTTCTTCTTCGGAAAAACCTAAACCGGCAAGGATTTCATGGGCCTTAAATTCGATGTTATAACCATCTAAAGCCTCAAATTCTACTTGTTTATCACTTAGTTTATTCAGGATTTCATCTGAATAATCTGTTTCTAGTTTGTGGAGTAAGTCCTCGATTTCAGCATGTAATTGATTTTGGCGCTCAAAAGCTTCCATGGCAACATGCAAAATGCTTTTGTCAGAATGGTACGACAATAAGTCCTGGTTTAAATAACCAATCTTAAGGTCCTTCGCCATGGAAATCGTTCCTGATGTGGGCGTATATTGACCGACAATAAGGCGAAGTAAAGTCGATTTACCTGTACCATTGGCACCGATCAAGCCAACTTTATCTCCTGGTTTGATATGCCAGTTTGCTTCGTCATATAAAGCGCGAGATCCTATTTCAAATGTTAAATTATTTATTGATATCATTTCAACTGCAAAAGTACAAAAGTAATGAATATTTCTTCCTCTTTGAGTAACTTTGCGATTATGTATAAATTAGTCAAACCTATATTCTTTACAATGAATCCGGAGACGGCTCACCATAAAGTGACCGGTGGATTGAATGTTTTCTCAAAAATTTGGGGCGCCAAACAATTATTGAATGCTTTTTTTACCGTGGAAGATCCACGTTTGGAACGCGAAGTCTTTGGATTGAAGTTTAAAAATCCGGTGGGCCTTGCTGCTGGCTTTGATAAAAATGCGGAATATATTGCGGATATGACTAATTTGGGATTTGGTTTTATCGAAATTGGAACGGTAACTCCTAAGCCGCAACCGGGCAACGATAAACCCAGGATGTTCCGCCTTGTTCCCGATGAAGCGTTGATCAATAGAATGGGATTTAATAATCAGGGGGCAGATGTTGCCGCTACAAGATTGAAAAATCTAAAGGATCGAAAAGGATTGTTAATAGGGGGAAATATTGGTAAGAATAAGGTGACACCCAATGAAGAAGCTGTCAATGATTATATTTATTGCTTCAATGCATTGTTTGACTACGTGGATTATTTTGTTGTTAATGTGAGTTCTCCGAATACACCGGGCTTACGGGATTTACAGGAAAAGGAGCCTTTAAAACATATATTGAATACTTTACAAAGCCTCAATATCGCAAAATCGGCTCCGAAGCCCATCTTGCTTAAAATAGCGCCCGATTTGACGGATAGTCAATTGGATGATATTGTCGAGATCGTTTTGGAAACTCAAATTGCAGGTGTTATCGCAACGAATACGACGATTTCAAGAGAAGGCTTACAGAGCCAACAGGAGCTGATCAATGAAGCGGGTGGTGTAAGTGGACGTCCTTTGACCAAACGTTCAACGGAAGTGATTCGCTACTTAAGTGAAAAATCCAACAAGGCATTTCCGATCATCGGTGTAGGGGGGATTCATTCGGCGAAAGATGCCATTGAGAAGTTAGATGCTGGAGCCAGTCTCATTCAAGTTTATACCGGTTTTATCTACGAAGGCCCAGGCTTGATCGCAAAGATTTGTAAAGGTATTCTTCAAACTGGAAGATAAGGATTAGTATGGCCGTTGATTTTGATCTGAAAGATTTCTTGGATAAGAAAGTTGATGAATATAATCAACCTGGTTTTATTCCAAATGATCCCATATCGATTCCCCATCAATTTTCCCGGAAGCAGGATATTGAGATCATGGGATTTTTGGCTTCCATCATGGCTTGGGGACAAAGAAAGACGATTATCAATAAATGTAATGAACTGGTGGCTCGTATGGATGGTTCGCCATACGATTATATTGTAAATCACCAAGAACAGGATTTAAAGACCTTGCTGGGATTTAAGCACCGTACCTTCAATGATACCGACATTCTTTATTTTGTTTCTTTTTTTAAGCATCACTATGCGCATTTCGAATCTTTGGAGGATGCTTTTCTCGTAGGACAGGAGAACAGGGAAGAGGTCGACCTAGAAATGGCATTGAATGCCTTTAAAACCTATTTCTTTTCCTTACCTGATTATCCTGTTCGCACGCGGAAGCACATTAGTAGTCCAGCACAGAAGTCAACCGTCAAGCGGATCAATATGTTTTTACGCTGGATGGTCAGAAAAGATACAAAAGGTGTAGATTTTGGTATTTGGCACCGCCTGTCCCCAAAAGATCTCATCTGTCCCTGTGATGTCCATGTCGAGCGTGTTGCCCGCAAATTTGGTCTAATTACGCTGGATAAAGTGAATTGGAAAACAGCCCAGGAATTAACAGCCAATCTGCGTTTACTGGATCCGCTGGATCCGGTCAAATATGATTTTGCGTTATTTGGATTAGGCGTTGAAGGGGAAATGTAAAATTAATGCATGAAGAAAAAAAAGCGTCCTTGCCAATTATAATTGGCAAGGACGCTTTTTTTATGCCGCCACCTATCCTAAGATGATGATGAGGTAGCAAACTTATGCGAGCCTATCGATCTTGATCAGAAGGTCAACCAAACGATTGGAATAACCAAATTCATTGTCATACCAGCCCACAACTTTGACCAGACCGCCCACCACCGAGGTTAACTGCGCATCAAATACACATGAATAGGGGTTATTGATGATATCTACCGAAACGATAGGGTCTTCTGTATAAAATAATACGTTTTTTAATTCGTCTTCTGCAGCAGCTTTGAATGCTTTATTGATTTCCTCTACAGTGGTTTCTTTCTCGAGCGTACAGGTAAAGTCCGTCAATGAACCGTTGAGTACGGGGACACGTATCCCGGCTCCGCCAAGCTTATTCCGCAGATGCGGAAAAACATTGGTAATCGCTTTAGCGGCACCAGTAGTTGTTGGAATGATCGCCGACGATGCTGCCCGCGCTCTCCTTAAATCTTTATGTGGTGCGTCGTGAAGATTCTGGTCTCCCGTCATGGAATGAACCGTGGTAATATAGCCATCTCTGATGCCCCAATTTTCATCCAATATTTTAACGAGGGGAGCAACATTGTTTGTTGTACAGGAGGCATTGGATAAAATCGAAGCAGATAGATCAATGACACTGTCATTAATGCCCAATACCACTGTTGAAATGTCTTTATCTTGTGCCGGGGCGGAGATAATCACTTTTTTTGCACCAGCTTCCAGGTGGAGAGCCGCTTTGTCACGACTGGTGAAATACCCTGTAGATTCGATGACAATATCAATTTGAAGCTCCTGCCAAGACAGTGCTGCAGGATCTTTTTCATTGGTAACCAAGATGGAAAGACCATTGACAATAATATGTTTTTCATCGTGTGTCACGGTGCCAGGAAAAGGACCATGTACAGAATCGTATTTAAATAGGTGGGCTAAGGTCTTCGTATCTGTCAGGTCATTGATGGCAATGACCTGCAGTTCATCGAAAGCCTCCCGTAAAAAGATATTACGTAGTGTATTCCGACCGATGCGTCCGAATCCATTGATTGCTATGTTTAGCATTTCAGATTATTTATGAAATTGGCTTATTGCTTCGTTAATATTTTTTTCACCTTCCCAATGTGCTTTTAGTTTTCCGTCCGCACCATAGACGTAATTTGCGGGAAATTGTGAAGGTACGTGGATGGTCTGTATAAACGTTTGGTCTTTATCAATCAATACCTCTACGTTGGATGCTTTGGATAGTTTAGGTGCAAAGGTGTCAAAAAAACCTAGTACTAAGGCCGGATCATTCATGGAAATATAATAAATATTGACGTCTTTTATACGATCAATATTCTTTTCAAGCTCCGTAGCTTCATGTTGGCAATGACTACACCCGGGATCAAATAGAATAAAAACGGTATTCTTGTCTTTAGCAACGTTTTCCTGCGTAACACGGATGCCCGAACGAAGCTGATAAAATGTGAAATTAGGAAGAATGGCTGCAGGGTCGGAAGATTGCTTTGGCGCAGCTTGACTAGGATCGTGGTCTGCATGATCATGACCTGCATGATCATGGCTGTCAGCACTGGCTTCCTGCGTAGTATTTGCAGTTTGATCTGTTTTCGGTTTGTTGTTGTTGCATGAGGAAAGAATGCCGGCGGCCAATAACGCTGTCACTCCTAAGATTATCTTTTTATTCATAGAATACGTTTGCTTTTAAATCAGTTTTCGTGATTTTATCGTTTTAATGTTTATGCTTAATACATCGTCAATTTTTACGTAGAAAGTATTGAAGAATGTATTATACTAATGATCAAAACTATGAAAAAAAAGGGATTCTTAATCGTAGAAATTCATTTATGACAGTATACTGGATATTAATGCATGTTGTGATCAAAACAATTTAACCTGTTGCAGTTCCTTTATTCTATGATGTCAGGACCGTCATGCGTAGACTTTGAGTCTGTCAATGAGGTAGATTGAATAATTTCTGGCGTACTTCTTCCAAATTCAATGCTATACACTTTCAATAATACACCCACACAAGATAGGATTAGTGGACCGAAGATCAATCCCAGCATACCAAATAGGTTTAATCCCAGCAAAACACCGAATACCGTTATTAAGGGATGAACGTCACCCAACTTTTTCAATATGGTAAATCGAAGTACATTATCAATACTACCAATAATAATGATACCATATAAGGCAAGACCTATTGCATTTCCGGACTGTCCATTCGCCAGTAGAAAAAGCGCTGCCGGTAGATACACCACCATGGTTCCCAAAATTGGGATTATAGTGGAAACTGCGGTAAGAATTCCCAGAAAGATCGGGCTCTCTAAGCCAAAGAACCAATAACCAAGCCCCGCTACAATACCTTGGCATATAGCCAAAATCGGGATGCCGATTGCATTGGATTTTACCATCATATCAAACTCTTTCCACAACTCGGCTTTACTGGTTTGGGTGAAAGGGATCGCTTGATAAATGGTTTGTTCTAGTTTTTTGCTGCTAACCAACATAAAATACAACACAAATAGCGCTACCAGTATATTGACACCAACTTCCGCAACGGAATTCAGAATATTGGGTATAAATTTAGCTGCTTTTTGAAGCGTTCCCATTAAGGCGGTATCAGAAAGATCGATATTGCTTAAATAGGGGCTATCTTTAAAGTACGTTTTGATCGAGTCAAACTTGTGCATCAGATCGTCTTTGTTGCTAATGACTTCTGTTACCTGAGGTACCATGTAGTTGATTAACAGATAGAGTGGCCCTACCAAGAATATGATAGTCAATAATATCAATAAAATACTGGCGAAAGATTTATTCCATTTTTTTTCTTCAGTCAACTTAAAATTGATTTTTCTAAAAAGAATATATAAGGTAACTGCTCCCAGAAAACCGGGGAGGTAGTAGAATAAGCTTGTAAAGATCAATATACATATCGCCAATATGATGACGATTAGCATGATTTGATTGATGGAATTATTGTTGATTTGTTTGTACTTCATATAGCTGACAAATATACTGTCTATCGATTGTTATTTATCGTATGACAATATTTTTTTGGAAAAAGTTTTGTCTGGTTAAAATAAACTTTCTTTTTTATAATTTCAATGTTTTATTGTATTTCTTTTTTCTGCCCTAAAGCCAATTGTGAAGTTCTGGTTCCCAGTGATTAGCAATCATGTTGTTTTGCTAAATTTTGATAGCTTTATACGCTATGCTGTACCTAGACTTTCCTTAACCTAGGCACTAATCGTGCGTAGTAAACATAGTCTGTTTACGTTTACATGGAGGGCCAACATCATTCACGTTAGTATGGAAGATGGAAATCTGCTTAATTTTAGTTTTGATTCTGCGGCATTAAAACCTCCCTTAAGATCGTTAGTATATCGTATTGTTTGACAAAAAGCATGGATTGTACCGTCCTTGTTTGACTGGTTTCTTTAGCTGAAAAGGCCGTGCTGCTTACTGTTTTGGTCGCCTTATGAAAAAAAGGATGAGACCCTTTTCCTTTTTTATTGTTTGAAAATAAGCCCATAATCTTTTGTTTTTGTTGGTTATAGCGATCAGGCTCGTTCAGCGGAACCGCTATAACTAATATACAAAATAAAACGGAATTAATTGATAAAAATTTGACTGCCACGCTCTTCATCCTTTTCTATTGAAAGGGATACTGGAATACGTTCTTTGAGCTCTTCAACATGTGAAATAATACCGACGATGCGGTTTTCCTTGTGTAAATCTAATAGGGTTTCGAAAACAATATTAACAGAAGTGATATCTTGTGTTCCAAAGCCTTCATCGATAAAAAAGAAGTTTCTGGCCGCACGCGAATTAGACTGTACACTTTCTGCTAAGGCCAAAGCCAGACTTAGGGATACCTGAAATGCCTGTCCACCGGATAGTGTTTTTACACTGCGACTTTTTCCCTCATTCAAATAATCGATAATTTCAAATTCATTGTTGTCATTCAGCTGCAGGCTAAGTTGATTGCGGGTCATGCGATGGAAACGAATGTTCGCATGATCACACAGCTGCCGTAAATAAATCGAAGAAACATATTGCACAAAGCCCGCACCTTTAAATAGATTAAAAAGTTGTTTCAAATTATCGTGGCGTAAACTTAGTTTGATCTGTTGTTGCTGGAGATTTTCCTTTTTAGCATAGGCGATTCTTAGCTGATCGCGCTCTTGTTGAAGTCGGGCAACATTTTCTGTGCTTGCTTTCAATTCTTGGGCGCTCTCATCCAGGATTTTTTCCTGCGCGAGAAATTGGTTTTCGTCATATACCTGGTCGACGAGTTTCTTTTCCAACTGACTGATCTGTGCCTTCACCGTTTCAAATTGAATCTGAAATTGCTCCAGCTCTTGTCGGATCTGTATGACAGACAAATTCTCCGCGAGTATTTGCCGAATCTCTTCCAACGTTTCAAAGGGTGACGCCTCAAGTAGCTGTTGGAGCGTGACATCGGCCTCTTGACTTTCACGTTCGATATGTCCGAGCTGTTCAACAATGGTCTGTACCAAGCTGTTTTGGGCTGCAAATTGACTGTTTAACTCATTTAATCGTTCGTTTAAAGCAATGTAGTCGCGCTCAATCTCAAGATTCGATCTTTTCAGTGCAGTATATTCCTGTTCGACTGCTTTGGACTCCCGCATTTTATAGTCGGACCAGCGCAGCGTTTTTAGATTCCCCATATTTTGATTAATCTGGGCCTGTTTGCTTGCTTCATCACGTTCAAATTGATGCAGTGCTTTATTGTATTTCTCCAGCTTTTCCTCAACGGAGGCGAGTGTAGCTTGATGTTCGCCAAGTTGTTGCTCCACTTTTGCTAGTTGCGTTTCGATCCGGGCAAGCTCCTGCTTATTTGATGTGTAGCTGGATTCATCCGTAGGACTATAACCGGCCCATGTAAATTGTTGGGCATGCGCAATTTTGTTACGGGCATTCAGCTGTATTTTCGTATGTAGATCTTGTTGCTGATCATTTAGTGACTGCAAACGTAGCTGAAGTTTCTCGACCTGAAATTGCTGATCCTGTTGGTGCTTAAGGTTCTCATTTATCTCAGTAATCAATTTCTCATTAGCGGCAACCTGGTGAGAAATATCCTGTCCTTGATTGATGGCGGGATGTTCCAAAGCTCCACATAGTGGGCACGGGGAGCCTGCTTTAAGGTTTTCTGCATATTGGGTCAGCCTTTGCTGCAGGAGAAGATGAGATTTTTCATCTTGGAGTGCTTGAAGTTTTTGCTCGAGGGCATTGACGACAAGAGGATGATTGGATCGGAATTCTTCGAGATCAGGATGGAAGGCATGGAGTTCATTCTTCAGTATGGCTATGCTTTTTTCTAAATCAATGGCCTGTTTGTTCAGGTCGTCTTCCTGCTGCTGGATGCTCTGCTGCTTGGTATACCACTGACCCAGCTCCATGAGTTCTTGAGATGAGGGTTTTGCTCGCTTTAGGCTGACGATTTGAATTTCTGTCTCCTGAATTCTGGCTTTACAATGTCGTTGTTGATCTTTCGTTTCCTGCACAAAATTGTGTCCCTTCTGCGCCCGATCCTGTAAACTCTTGATTTCATTTGAAAACGTAATCAATTGGCTTATCAATTCCAGGTCCAATTCCTGAATACGACGCTGTGGTAGCAGCTCATATTGTGATTTCAACAGATTTAGACTTGAGGAATGCTCCTGGATCAGCTGTTGAATTTCGGCCTGTCTCTGCTTTTCGGTTTCTACTCTTTTCTGTGTAATTAGGCCTTCCGCCGCTAATTTTTCCTTGGTTTTAAGAATATGTAGAAAGTTGGTTTGCGCTTCCTCAAAGCGATTTAACTTTAACCGTAAAGTTTCTTTTTCATCTTTTTGTTCTAGCAATTGCTGAAAGAGTGCTTTCACTGTTCGGAGTTCTAAGAAATCCTCTTTGAGTTTTTTGAGGCTTAAGAACCTTTCATGATGCGCCTTGTACGACGACTCAAGGACGACAAAGGACTCGACTGCCAGTTGGAGATTTGTTTCGGTCGTTTCTATCAGTTCGGTTGTGACCTCATCAAATCCGATTAATTGACCGTTGAGGTGATCCAGTTCGGACTGATTTTTTTTATAGAGGTTGGAAACTTTATCCTGCAAGTCGAATCGATGCAGCTGAAAAATTTCTTTCATCATATCCGTGCGTTCCTTGGCTCCGAGTTCTATAAACTCTTTAAACTGTCCTTGAGGAATGATGATTGTCCGCTTGAAGTTCTCATAGCTTAATCCGATGATATGCTGCGTATTGCTGCTTTCTAGTGGAACCCATGCTTCATTGATTTTTTCGTAGAGTACAACCGTGGGCGATTTCACATCATCGAAATTTTTGGAATTGCGTTTAAATTCGCGGGTAATTCTAAATGTACGGTCTTCAAAGTTGACGAAATCAAGCTCAATATAAGATCGGTTAGACTTTAGATTCATCATGTTATAAGCGCGCTTATCCCGTGCATTCAGGCGTTCTGTTTCCCCAAATAAGGCGTAGGTAATTGCTTCCAATATCGATGATTTGCCGGAACCCACAGCACCGAAGATACCAAAAAGACCTGCTTGAGAAAGCGCAGTGAAATCGATCGTCTGACGTTCTTGATATGAGTATATCCCTTCTAGAGTTAACTTTAATGGAATCATGGATTATGAGTTTAGGATTTCGCGAAAAAGATCGAGGATGTCATCATTGGGTGCCTGGTTGCCGTTCTTGGATTTAAAATAATCGTTGAATAAAGTCGACATGTCTTGTGTAAGATTAATTTCTTTGGCTTCAAGCAGCTCTTGCTCATCCTGCTTAACGAGCGGAATGAGGTAGATTATTCCCGAATGGCTCTGATAGATTCGCTTGCGGTCCTCGGCTTTTAAGAAGGTCTCCGATTTCAGCGTGAGCTCCACCAATGCATTGGGGTTTTCAGACAACCAAGATATACACTGCTCAATATCGTCGAATGATTTTCGGACCAGCGGTTTGCCCTGAGTCAATGGAATGCGCTCGACAATTGCTTGTTCGCCGGCCGATACATTCACCAGCGCAACGTATTTAGTTTGCCCAGCCTCCGAAAAGCTATAACATAGGGGCGAAGATGCATAAATTACCGGTTTCTCAGCCGAACCGATATTTTTATAACCATGGATATGCCCTAATGCCGTGTATTGGACCTGCGTCGGGATGGCCTCTGAATAGATTAAGTCTGCATTACCAATTTTGACCGGTTTTTCGCCATCTGGCTCCTCTAAAAGTGGACTGCCCAATTTATTCATGTAAAGATGTGCCGTCAATATATTGACGCCTTTATCATCGCAATAGGTATTGGCTATTTTTTGCCAATTTGCCGCTAACACTTCATTCAATTTACTTTCTTTCTCTTCGCCTAGATACTGTTTTAAGCGTATTTCATTGGCATAGGCTGTGTGAAGAATACGAATCGGGTCGTCAAATTGCGGCAAGCTTAATTCGATGAAGCCTGTATCTGACTGTAACACGGTGAAACCCTCTGTTGCGAAAGGAGTGACCACAGCATGAGGATGCCCGATTAAGATGATCCCCGACGCTCTTGCCAAAGGATCGGGTGCATCAATCAAATGAGGTGAATCGTGATTGCCTGCGATTGCTATTACAGGGCGCATGCCATTCTTTGTAAGACGCTTGATGGTTCGGTAAAATAACTCAATGGCTTCCACACCTGGATTGAAGGCATCGAACAGATCTCCTGCGATGATCACCAGATCCACGTTTTCCCGATCTGCGATATGAACGATTTCGTCCATGACCAGTACTTGTTCATCTATCCGGGAAAAACTGTCCAATCTTTTTCCTAAATGCCAATCGGCGGTATGCAATATTTTCATGTGAGAGCTTGGATATTTTGCGACAATGTTACAAACTAAGATAATTTTGGCATGAAATGCAATTATAATTGGATGGAATCTTTCAAATGATCAATTTGTGCTAATAAGGAATGAGGCCTTTCTTTTCTTTGAATGGCTATGTTCCCGAAATCGAAGTGTTAAAACATGTTAAATGCATACCATAAAAGTCATTTAATTGTATTTTTAGTGCTCCAAAATTAAGCTAGATAGTCATAGACAAGAAGTATGCGAAAAATTTACCTGTATATCTGTTTTTTCTTTATGCTGTTGATGCGCGTAAATGCGCAGGAGATACACGCTATAAAAGGGGAGACTGCTTATCCCTTTCTATTGAAAGATGCTGCACCGGATTCATTGGAATCTGAAAAGCAGCCTGTGTTTGTGTTTTTGCACGGAAGAAGTTTGTCCGGGACAAATTTAGACCGTGTAAAGCGTTACGGTGTATTGTATGCCATCAATAAAGGGCAGGATGTACCTGGGATAATTGTTGCACCACAGTCCCGGGGAGGATGGGATCCAGACAAAGTGATCGAAATTGTTGACTATGTTATTGAACATTACAATGCCGACCCCGATCGTATTTACGTTTGCGGCATGAGTATGGGAGGCTATGGCACAATGGATGTGGCTGGCAAATATCCTGAAAGGGTGGCTGCTGCCGTTGCAATATGTGGTGGTGGATCGAGTCAGTATGCATCTAACCTGACGCAGGTGCCGATATGGCTTCATCATGGTACTGCTGATCGTGCTGTGCCAATTTCGGAATCCCGAAAAATTATGAATGCGATAAAAAGAGAGGATCCGGAAGCAAATGTGAGCTTAAATGTAATAAAAGGGGGCACACACGGAAGCGTGGAACGACTGTTTCATGACGATGCAATTTACAATTGGATGTTGAAATTTAAGAAAAAGCATAAATCTTAGCTTAACGTGAATGCGAAGGTGCTCTGTCGGACAGTGATTTACAACATAAAAAAGCCTGATGAAATATTTCTATCAGGCTTTTTTGTTGTTATCCTTCGTGATCAAAGGCGGACTGTCTTTTTTGAAATTGAGCCATTAATATATTAGGTTGATGGATCAAACGTGTTTTTGCGAGGTATTCGGAGTTGTCAGCGTAAATAAACAACAACGTTCCATCTTTGATTGTGTTAATGATTGGACCTGCAAACTCTCTTGGAACCGCGGGGCAGCCGTAGCTTTTGCCAAGTCTGCCTAAACTTGCTATTGTTCCTGTGCTACAGTAGTCGGCGCCATGCATCACAACATATCGTGCTTTTGCATTGTCATTTATCCCCTCTTCAAGACCATTTAAAACCAAAGAGTAGCCGTTCTCGCCATTGTAGGTGTTTTCTGTTGTAAAGAATCCTAAAGAACTTTTAAGTGATTCCTGTTGATTTGAAAAATTGACGGCATAGTTTTCACCGCTATTTTTTCCATGTGCGACCAGCGTGTTGAATAGTACTTTTTTGTGCGCAAGATCGAGTACCACAAGCCTCTTTTCCGTTGATGCCAATGAAAAATCGATGACGGTCATGATGTCCTTGTTGTGGATCGGAAGTTCTTTTCTGCCTTCCATTGCTTGACGAAACGCTTCGTATTTTAATACTTTGCCTAGATTCATTTCATCATACAATGAGTCAACTTCGGTATGTTGACGTTCGACATTGATACGATGAGTGCTGGTGGTTTGTTGATCTGTTGTTTTTAATTCTTCTTGTGAGGACAGTGCTGTATTAAGTGCCATCAAAAGAAACATAAACGTATTTCCCATTCTTCTCCCTTTTCTGTGTAGATGTTTACAAAATTAATGATTAAAGATAATACATGTTTGATTTACAGAATGTTAAATATTGTTAATCAATAACAATAACCAGCGAAGCGAGGTCTTTTGACCGTTTATAGACAAATTGGGCGTGAGATGACGCATTTCTGACGCACATATGGGACTTGGGTATTGTGCCCAGATTCTCACTATATTCAATGATGCTGCCGTTGGGATTGTTAACTGGAACCCCATGTATATAGGCCCCGGCGGTAAATCGGGTAGCATAGGGGGCGAATCCGGCATAAGTTTTGGTACCGTCTTCATAGTAAAACATCTTGGATTTGTGTTCCTGGACCACAAAGAGGCCTGTCGGTGTTTCCTGGGCATGGGGAGGTTTGTGCCGGCCACTCGTCACGGGGTTCATGCTTCGGACAAGCCATTCGCTACCGACCTTCTCCAAGGTGCAGATATTTTGGTTCTTCACATCGACAACATTGATAATGTTGAACTGTACGGTATCGCTAATGATGCGAAGATATCTTTTGGGTACGGTATATTTCCCTTCGAATGAAATACCCTCAATCGGAATCCGTGCGATGCTGTCGGGGCCTTGTACGCGAACGAGCCAGCCGTCGCGACCGTAACGAACGGCCTTCGCGCTGTTAAGATCGTAGAGGGGTGCCGCTTGATAGCGTTCGACATTGAAACTGTCGGACACGCGTTTATAAGAGTCCCGCTTATAATTCTGGATTGTTGGCGCTTCGCCCTTTTCATTTTGATAATTTTGTAGAACGCCGTACAGCGATGGAGACTGTTGAAAATTTTCGATAAAGGCCAGGCGTTCCTTGATTTTATCCCATTGAAAACCTCGCGTGGTATCTTTGTAGGGATAACTGTCCTCCAGGGTGTATTTGTTGTAAAGCAGCTCTTTTTTAAGAATAATATCATCAGCCGTAAATACTTTTTTCTTCTCAACCTGCTCTTTAGGAGGTGTAGGTTTTCGCTGTTCAGTTTGCTGATTGGTCTTTGTTGTGTTTTTCTTATCTTGCCGGCATCCCGGCAATAGAAACAACATGCTTAGTATGAAACAGGTTAATCTTCGATTCATATATGGATGTATAGATTGTCGTTTTATTCCTTAAACTTAGATAATTAGTTTATTATTTGCAATTTTATTGCAGTTGAAAGAAAAAGAATTACCGTTAAACCTTTAATATTCGTTTTGTGAACCCTAACAGATTTTCGAGGTTAGGACGTTCACTTGGTGTGAAATTTGGTTGTAAAGAGCTGTCTTGAATGCGGGGGATATATTTCTTTGATGATGGATAAAAAGTTAGTTTTGTGGTCTGAAATAATCAGTGTGAAATAAGTGATATGGACAAAATTGTTATTTGCTCGGGGGTGATGCTTGCCCCGGAAGGAGATTTGCTGATGGTTCGTAAAAAAGGTTCTAGCTATTTTCAGCTGCCCGGCGGGAAGGTAGCTCCGGAAGAAAGCCGTGAGGAGACCTTAATTCGCGAACTCAAGGAGGAGCTTCAGTATGACGTGGGCGGGATGGAAATACGGTTTATCGGAAGCCACAGTACGCAAGCCGTAAATGAGCTTAATACGGTTGTCGTGGGCTATATCTATTTAATTAAACTGGCAGAGCGTCATGCATTTGAGGCTTACGAAGAGCTGGACGAAGTGCTGTGGATCAGTAAAGCTAATTGGCAGAACTACCGATGGGCTCATTTGGCATCCGAGTTTGTTCTTCCGAAATGGCTTTCGGGTGATTTTGATCAGTAAATCGTATTGAGTAAACAAATTAAACCTTTGTTTGTTAGAGTTTTATAAAAACTAAAAATAAACGAAGATTATGGAAAATCAGCTTTTAAAAGGGGCGAAGGACTTTTTTGACGAAGAAGCGGTCGCTCAGATAGGGCAAGTTTTAAACCAGGATAAAGAGGGGGTGAAGCAGGGGTTGAATGCAACAATTCCCGCCTTGTTTTTAGGTTTAAGCCAACATTCCGATTCCGGTGGAATTTCGGCAATACTTGAAAAGGCCAAGCAGCATTTCGCGGATTTTGATCTCAAAGGACTTCTCGGCGGTGTGACAAACGCGGATGAGTCTGCAGGGGATCGTGCGGTGGAAGGTGAGAATTCGGCTGGGCTACTGGGATCAATATTTGGTGGTGGCCTGGATACCGTTTTGAGTACTGTTGCCGGTTATTTGGGCTATGATGGTAGTTCCATTGGGAAATTAATGAATTTTTCTCTGTCAGCGATATTCTCCAGTTTAACAAATAAGGGACAAAATTGGGATTTTGAACGTATCGGTCATGTTTTGCAGGAAAATAAAACAGCTTTTGCTGCTGCTGTGCCAGCGGGTTTAGGTTTAGGTGCCTTTGGAAAGCTTTTCGATGGGGCGCATTTTTCTCCACCTGTGGAGTCGGTGACTGAACCTGCAGTTCCTGTTGATGTTGTCAAGGAGGTCGATAGTCATAAGTCAAGCTCCATTAATCCGGCAAATGAGTTGGAAGCACATAAAGAGCCTTTGTCATTGCCGAGAACAGGAGAGTCGCGGGCAGCGATAGCTGAAAACAGTTCCAGAAGCGGGTCCGGTGGCGGTTGGTGGAAGATTTTAATCGCTTTGGTTATATTGGCTCTACTCTGGTTTTTATTTGGAAAAGGCTGCAGCGGCAGTAAGCAAGACGGTGCTACCGACACCAGTGTGAACAGTGCAATGGTGGATTCAAGTACCATGAAAACAGGTTCCAGTTTAGTGGAGCGCGAGCAGACGGAGGTCATCTTGCCAGATGGTGTCAAACTTGCTGCATTTAAAGGCGGGATAGAAGATCAGTTGGTCCAATTTCTAAAATCCGATTATAAGTCGATCGGTGAGGATTCCCTGAAAAATACCTGGTTTGATTTCGATAACCTGAATTCCAAAACAGGTACAGCCGAGGTGTTGCCTGAAAGCCAGGTGCAACTGCGTAATCTTGCGGCGATATTAAAGGCTTTTCCTGCAGCCAATATTAAGATCGGTGGTTATACCGACAAAACAGGTAATGAGGATTTTAATAAAAAGTTATCGCTTGAGCGCGCAACAGCTGTAAAGGATTACCTGGGTAAAGAGCAGCTTTCCAAACAGGTAATCGGTGCAGAGGGGTACGGTTCACAGTTTGCCAAGTATAAGGCAGATGCGCCCGAATCCGATCGTATTATGGATCGGCATGTTTCGATAAGTGTACGGTAAGTGTTTTTTGCTGAACAATAGCCTTGAACGATCCGATCGACAAGACTAAGTTTGAATTCCAAACTATGTTTTTTCTCATAAAAATGCCCCCAGAAAGTGTCTCGCTTTTGGGGGCATTGCAGTGTAACCTGCCCTTTTCTTTGGTGTAATGGAATGCTCTTTAGAAACTGTATACACAGGCCAATAGAAATTGTCCAGCAGATTTAGTTGGGCTTAAGTCGTTCTTGATGAATCGTTCGGTATTTCCTTTGTCAATTCTGATTTCGGGAATAAATTTGAATCCATGGTAATTGTATTCTGCTGTTAAGGTGGTTGCGAGGATATTGGAACTAGGGATTCCATTTTCTTCCTCTTTATGCGTTTGGAAAAACTCTTCGCGTAATCCTAGGCCAAAATTTTCTGAAAAATGAATTCTTGGATAAAGTGCTATTCCAGAGTAACCGCCACCATCTCTCTTTTTATAATTTGTAGCATTTAATCCAAGGAAAAATTTTGAGGTGAAGTCATAATTAGCAACGAGATCGACCAAGGTCCCGGAACTGTAATTGTTTTTACCGCCAGCGGACGATCCTGTCAGAAAATTGAGATAGAAGCTGCTTTTGTCATTGGGGGTATAGGCCAGTTGTGATCCGACATGGGAAACTCCGTTCATATCTTGATAGACGTTCCAGTCGTTAAACAGTCCGACCATTAAGGCTACTTTGTCTGAGAAACTATAGGTAGCTTTTAAACCTGCGTCTTGAAATGGGCCGGCGCCAAATAAATAGGAAGTTGAATAATGAAAGTTGTATGTGGGCGATATTACTTCAAAACCCACAAATGTTCCCATGAATCCTGCAGTAAGATTGAGCTTCTCGGTTAGATCATAGCCTACATATAAATTTTGGATGTGGAAACTGTTTTTGTCATCGCCGGCCTGGCCATCACCGTTCATAATGGATCGATACTGTCCTCTGGGCCCAAAAGATAATTCTCCGACAAATGATGCTTTTTTAAACTTCTTTTTTACAGCCAAATCCACCATGCCAATAGACACAGAATTGTTGTCTTCCGTAAAATAGGTGTTGATGTTGGGTTTGTTTTGAAAATCATATTTCCAATAGGTGTCTACTGATCCGGATATTTCTATTCCTTTTTCTTTTGTTTCTTCTTGGCACGTGGCTGTTTTTATTAGAAATGTCGATAAAATAATGGTTGTTAGAAGTCTTTTCATGTTTTTTTTGGGGTTTAAGTTTGGTTTGTTTGATGTTTTTAGGTGAAATTATCTTTGTTTTGCTTGTTTTGTTTGGTTTTTGGTTTAAAAATAAAGTGATTATTGTGGTTTTTGTATTTGTTTTTGTGAAATTATGTAAAAAAAATCATAAAAAATAAAATAACATGGTATTTTTTTAATAAAAAGACTTTATATTTGAAAAAATTATAAGCGAAAGTAGGTTTTTGTTTTGTTCTTGTATTTTTTTAACAATTTTATTAATGTATTGAAAACACTAATCAGTTTAAACAAATGAAAAAAATTATTCCACTCATTGTTCTAGTTCTTTTGGGAGTATTAGGACTTGTATTTCCCTCGATTGACTTGTCTGACTTAAACAAGACAGAATTTGATACGGGAGATACGGCCTGGTTGTTGACTTCTTCTGCATTGGTGTTGATTATGACACCTGGACTTGCCTTTTTTTACGGCGGTATGGTTAGCAAGAAGAATGTAATTTCAACGATGATGCAAAGCTTTATATGTATGTGTTTAATGACAATCCTTTGGGTCACTGTTGGCTTTAGTTTAGCTTTCGGCGATGATATCGGTGGTATTGTGGGTGATCCGCGTACATTTTTTATGATGAAAGGTACATTAGGGA
Source organism: Sphingobacterium sp. UBA7038 (assembly GCF_002494055.1). NCBI lineage: Bacteria > Pseudomonadati > Bacteroidota > Sphingobacteriia > Sphingobacteriales > Sphingobacteriaceae > Sphingobacterium > Sphingobacterium sp. UBA7038. Next base: position 27,978 of record NZ_DLAV01000018.1, on the reverse strand, counting down.
ATGTTGCTTGGGGAGCGCTTCCCACTATACCTTTGGTTTTGTTTGCCATGTTTCAATTGAAGTTTGCGATTATTACACCGGCATTAATTACTGGGGCTTTTGCAGAACGTATCCGTTTTAATTCATTTATGTTATTCATAATCCTGTTCAGTATTTTTATTTATATGCCATTGGCACATGCTACGTGGCACCCAGAAGGTATATTGGCAAAATTTGGTGTTCTTGATTTTGCCGGTGGTACAGTTGTACACATGTCGGCTGGTTGGGCGGCGTTGGCAGCTGCTATTTATTTAAAAGGACGTAAGACACAAAGTCATAATCCAGCACGTATAAGCTACGTGATCTTGGGTACAGCACTTTTATGGTTTGGCTGGTTTGGATTTAATGCCGGTTCTGCCGGTGGAGCAAATTCGTTGGCAGCATATGCTTTTGCGACCACAACTACAGCATCGGCTATGGCCGCGATGGCATGGATATTTGTTGATATCATACGTGGAAAAAAACCTTCAGCAATGGGGGCATGTATCGGTGCTGTTGTTGGTTTGGTTGCAATTACTCCAGCAGCTGGTTTTGTCAGTATTCCACATGCGATGATCATTGGTTTGGTTGGTGCTTTGGTTAGTAATCTGGTTGTATATTTGAGAAGCAAAACAAGTATAGACGATACGTTGGATGTGTTCCCTTGTCACGGGGTAGGCGGTATGGTTGGTATGGTACTTACCGGTGTGTTTGCTCACCATAATGTTAATCCACTTGTTGTGGACAATGGCCTATTTTTTGGCGAGACGAAATTGTTTTTTGTCCATATGGTCGCGTTATTTGCGGTGTCATTTTTTGCCTTCGTGGGTTCATTGGTACTATTGAAGATCACCGATCTTATCGCTCCATTGCGCGTCGAAGAAACAGATGAAGAGCTTGGCTTGGATGTTTCTCAACATGCAGAAGCATTGTAAACCATTCGTGGCATAACGCTCCATTTATCCCAAACAATCTACTGCTTCGCGGTACATTGTTTGGGATATTTTTTGCATTTTTGTCCTGCCAGGAGAAGAGTGTATGTTGTTATACACTATTTTCGGCAACTATGCCTCTAAAAAGATGTTCAATGACTACTGAGATTAAAGATACTTTGCGTTCTGATTTTGAAAAAATGATGCGTTATTGCCTCCAGAAAAATGGTGATTTCGGTTTTAACCTGTTTGGCGAATATGCTGTATCTGTATTAAATTTCTATGTCGGGAATTCAATTTTGCCGCTTAACGAAAAACGTGAAGCTGCATTTTTCCTTACGAACCTTTACAATGCAGGTATCAGAAATGCAATTACTCCTGAGGACATTGAAGAAATAGCCGATGTGCTCTCGCAGGACAAGACGTTAAACTATCAGCTATTGGCCCCTATCTTTAACTAAGGTTTGATCTATTATACAGGATTAGTGCTTGGTCCACACCAGATCGCCTGTTTTATATCCACATTGGAGGGCATAGGTTAAAAATTCATTTCTTATTTTATCTGGAATTTCCCTCTCACGGCCCAAAATCCACATATAGTCGAGGTTGTCTCCAAAAATAAGTGCATATTTATAATCCGACGTTATTTTTACGATATTATAGCCACTGTAAAACGGTCCAAAGAACGACACTTTAAGTGCACCTTCATTGGGGCTGTTGACAAATTTAGCTTTTCCGATAGACTGTTTCCAGCGTTCTTTGTCTTCGGAGTACCCTTGGTTATTGACACGTATTGTACCATTTTTATTTTTGCTGTATTCTGCCGAAACTTGACTTAAGCCTTTTTCCCAATAAAAGTCGAGTCTAGCTATTTCATACCATTTTCCAAGGTATTTATCCAAGTCAAAAGGATCGACGACGTCGGGTCGCGAGATGACGGGCTTAAAGGCATTATAGGCCACAGCGCTAAGTGCGACGCCAGCTAACAGTAACAGTGATTTTTTCTTATCCATGTTCATCTTTTGAATATATATTGTTAAAACAACAATTTTGATACCAATAAGGTTTAGACATACCGCGCTATTTTGCTAATTTTGTTGACTAAAATTTGTATCGGTGTATTCAAGGGAAGAGATAAAACAATTAAAACAGTTATTCTGGACGAAGTTTGGCCAATTTATGGCTTTACATACTTCTGCAGATGGGGATAAGGTAAATTGGATCAACTACAAGACAGGCATTAAGCATTTATACTTCAAAATGGATGCGGATAACAAAGTGGCAACTGTTGCGATACAGTGGTCACAACCTGATGCTGGACTGAGGGCATTGATGGCAGAACAATTTTTTCAGTTTAAAGCGTTGTTGCAGGATCTTCTTGAAGAGGAGTGGATTTGGGACATGGACGGAACGGACGAATATGGGAAACCGATTTGTCGGATCTACACAAGCTTAACAGGTTACAGCGTTTTTAAAGAGACAGACTGGGCTGAGCTCATTTCTTTTTTTAAGCCTCGAATAATTGCGCTGGATGAGTTTTGGTCCTCAGCAAAGTATACCTTCGATATTTTCAAATAATTAACATTTAGTATAGTAAGATGAGTTATTACAGGTTTGATTCCGCTTTTCAACTCCAGTTTGTGGAGAGAACAGCGTTTTTTACAGGTAAGAACTTCGTCATCATTTAAAACAACAATCTAATGAAAAAAATGATTAAGGGTTTGCTGGCAATGGCAATGTGTTTTCAGCTTTCTTCGGTATTTGCGTGGGGTACAACGGGACATCGTGTCGTGGCCGAAATTGCGGAACGCCATTTGACAAAAAAAGCCAAAAAAAATATAGGGAAAATTATTGGAAAACAGAAACTGGCTTATTGGGCCAACTGGGGCGATTTTATTAAATCAGATCCCAATCCTGAATTTAAAAAACTGGGAAATTCCCATTTTATCAATTTAAACTCGAATTTACCCTGGGCTGATTTTCAATTGGGTTTGGAAAGTTCAGCCGACGAGAATCTTTATAAGACAGCGCTACGTATTGAGAAGTCGTTTGCAGATAAAACTCTTCCAATGGATCAGCAAAAGCAAAACCTCTATTTCTTGATCCATATTTTGGGCGATGCGCATCAACCCATGCACGTTAGCCGTGCTGAGGATCAAGGAGGCAATAAGATTGAAGTAAGCTGGTTTGGAAAAAAATCGAATATTCATCGTGTATGGGATAGCGATTTGGTTGATAATGAGAAGTATAGTTACACCGAGTTTGCAACTGTTTTAGATGTGAACAATAAAAAAGAGAATGCGCAGTTAGCGGCTGGAGAACTCTCGAATTGGTTGTATGAATCAAATCAATTAGCTGAAAAGATTTATGCTGACGTAGCTAATAACGCCAATTTATCGTACACTTATGTCTATCAAAACAAGGATATTATGGAGCAATGTATGCTCAAAGGTGGTTTACGCCTTGCCAAAGTGTTAAATCGGATTTTTGGTTAATGTAGCGGGGCTATCACTTCACACAAACAGGGCTATCCATTTTGGATAGCCCTGTTTGTGTCATGCCAGACATATTCCTGACAGTACCGTTTAATTTATTCGATTATCAAAGAAGCTGGCCTCACGGTTTGGATATCTTCCTAATTTAGGTCAGCCCGACGTTGCGATCAAATTGATTGTATGCTTTCAGTTAAACAATGTCCGTAGATTAATTGTTTCCTGTGTATTAAATCGATTTCAATGACTATCCCACAATTATTTAAGAAAATTGTTCCCTTTGCCAAACCTTATCGTCAGTTGATTATTTATACGTTGCTATTAACGGTAGTGGGGTCTTTCGCGGCGCAAATAAACGCTTTTATTTTACGTTATACCGTAGATGAAATTAATGAGCTGATGGTCGCCAAGGAGCCTTTATCGAAAGGCATGTATCTTGTTGGTATAATTAGTATTATTTTACTAATTAAAGAAATAGTCTACGCTTTTGTGCAATTTGGTCAGAAATTTTACGGGGAGAAACTTCGCATTTATATCGCACGTGACTTTTCTCAATCCATTGTAAACCGCATTTTAACCTATAAGTTAGCCTTCTATACCTCAAGCGACAATGAAAGTGGAAAATTGGCTACCCGGATAGATGCCGGGATCAGTTCGTTGACACGTCTGGTCCAAAATTTCTTTATTGATATTCTGCCTTTGTTTGCCAATGCAATCATTGCATTAATCTGTATGTTCTACGCTAATGTATACGTAGGTCTAGTGGGATTGGCTGTTATTCCCTTGTATCTTTATATTAGTCAGACCCAAGCCTCCAGATTGACGGGCTTTAGGAGGCAGATGCGCAAATACCGGGAGTCGAAAAATAATAGGATCATTAGTTTGATCGATTCAATTTTGGTAATTAAATCTTTCGTTCGAGAGCCAGAAGAAGCGAAACGTCATGAAAAGATTCAATATGAAATGACTGAGAATCAAATGGAAACTCGAAAAACAAGTTTTTTTTACGATAGCATTAAAAATTTCGTAGAACAGATTGCCGTTGTGATAATTATTGTTTTAACGGCCTATCTTGTTCTCTCCGGCCAAATTACCATTGGTGCGATTATGTTTCATATTATGTTATTTAATAACGTTTCGGCGCCGATTCGTCAGCTGCACCGGATTTATGATGAGGTAAACGATGCCCTGGTCTATTCGGAATCTTTCTTTGAAATTTTGGAATCTGACGAGTATATAGAATCAAAGGGAGATTATAAGCCGGCACAGATAAAAGGACATTTGGCATTACGGAATGTATTTTTTGAATATCCGAATGGGACGGTTGCTTTAAAGGATGTAAATTTTGAGATCAAGCCAAATGAAATTACGGCATTAGTGGGGCTGAGTGGAGCCGGTAAAAGTACGATTATCAACTTATTGGATAAATTTTATGAACCCACCAGTGGGCAAATTTTTTTGGATGGGGTAGACTTGGCAAAATACGATACAGCGTTTCTCCGTCGACATATCGGTATGGTATTGCAACGGAATCATATTTTTAAAGGAACTATCTTTGAAAATATTGAATATGGTAAAATGGGAAGTTCCAGGGGAGAGATCATTGAAGCGGCCAAAAAGGCCTATATCCATGAGCAGATTATGGATTTGCCCAAAGGTTACGATTCAGATGCGCAATTGCTGTCAGGGGGGCAGCAGCAGCGGATCGCTATAGCTCGTTTGTTTTTAAAAAATCCACCGATTATTTTTCTCGACGAGCCTACGGCTAATTTGGACGCCATTGCGACCGAACAGATTAAAAATAGTTTGGATGCCATAAAGAAAGACCGTACAGTGATTATCGTTTCTCACAGTATCTCCCAGATCATCGATTCCAATGCTATTGTGGTCATGGAAAAGGGGATGGTGGTGGAGAAAGGACAACATGAAGATCTTTACGCACATAAAGGAACCTATTATGATATTTTCTCGGCAATGGCCAACAGCTTAAACCTGAGTAAAATAAGCAGAACATTACAAGCAGATAAAAGATAGGGGATTATTAACTTGTGCGACTATGGAGTATCATGCCAATGACCACCAATACAATACCCATACAGGAATATACATTTGGAAGTGCCGCCTGCAAGAAGAGAATTTCGCCTAGCAGCGTAAAAATAACTTCCATGGCCTGTGTTGCCTCTACAGCTGCTAAGGCTTTATGATCGTGATAAACGAAATCAGTAGCTGAGAAAAATAAAAGTGTTGCAATCACCCCCGAACAAATGGCCACTAAAAAGGTTTGGAAGAGCTGGCTATCAGTTGGTAAACCATGATCAGAATAGCCAAATAGACTCAGGATAATCCAAAATGGCATACTACAGAGCGTCATCCCGAGCGTGCGTTGAAAAGCATCTAACCTATTATTTGATATTTTCATCATTTTACGGTTACCTAAGGGATAGGCAATGGCACCGATCAATACAGGGATGGTTCCCAATAACATGCTGTTTAAGAAGGTTGACTGGGCTTCTGAAATTTGCATCAAAAGAATACCTAAAAAAATTAGAATGGAGAAGAGGAGTGAAGCTTTTGATATGCTTTTTCGCTGACCTTTCGTTTCGAGCAACGGACCAATAAACATGCCGGCTATAATGGTGAATTCGAAAGTGCTGGCTACGAGCCAAGATGGGCCATAATTTGCGCCATAGGTAAGCGCCGCATAGAACAGTCCGAATCCGATGGTACTCCAAAGAAGCCATTGCCAAAGGTTGGATCTGATTTCTTTAAGTAAATCGATGAGGTTTCCTCTTATGGCAACAATGATAAGTAAGACTGGGAGCATCCAAATAAACCGTAAGGAGGCTGTCCATTGCCAGCTTCCACCGGACACGGCCATAATGCGGTTTAGAACGAAGGTACTGGCAAAAAATAAGGCGGCTAGCGTTCCTAAAAAAAGTGCATTTTTTTTATTCTTTTTTATTGTAAATTGGATTGGCATAAATAAGTGGAATGCGATGTATACTTAACTTTGTGAAAGTAAGCAAATGTCCGTTTAAATGAAAATGAAACAAAAACTAATTGATTTTTATCGCGATTTTCTCATTTAAAATTCCTTATTTTGCCTAATCAATAAAACAAGTAGTAAGAAAATTAATCAAGATGATTATACAACCAAGAACTAGAGGTTTTATTTGTTTAACCTCGCATCCACAAGGGGCTGCGCAAAACATTAAAAATCAAATTGAATACGTGAAATCCAAAGGTGAGATCGCGAATGGTCCAAAGAAAGTATTGGTAATCGGTGCTTCTACTGGATTTGGTGTTGCATCTCGGATTTCTGCAGCATTTGGTTCTGGAGCTGCTACAATCGGTGTATTTTTTGAAAAACCTGCGGCAGAAGGCAAGCCCGGGACTGCCGGATGGTACAATTCCGCAGCTTTTGAGAAAGAAGCCCATGAGGCGGGATTATATGCCAAAAGTATCAATGGTGACGCTTTTTCGGACGAAGTGAAAAAACAAACTATTGAACTTATTAAAAAGGATCTGGGACAGGTTGATTTAGTGGTTTACAGTTTGGCATCACCACGCCGTACGCATCCAAAAACGGGGGTAGCACATGCTTCTGTTTTGAAACCGATACAAGAACCATTTACCAACAAAACGGTAGATTTCCATACGGGTGTAATTTCAGATATTACCATTCAGCCTGTTGAAAATGAAGAAGATATTGCGAATACTGTAGCTGTTATGGGTGGAGAAGACTGGAAGTTTTGGATCGAAGATCTTAAAGCTGCTGGTGTGTTAGCTGATGGAGCGAAAACAGTTGCCTATTCTTACATAGGTCCTGAACTTACTTATCCAATTTACCGTAATGGTACGATTGGTCGTGCGAAGGATGATTTAGAAGGAACAGTGCCTGCCATAAACGCGATTTTGAGCGATATTAATGGTGTATCTTATGTATCGGTGAATAAAGCTTTGGTTACGCAATCAAGCTCAGCTATTCCTGTTGTTCCTTTATACATTTCTTTATTGTACAAAGTCATGAAAGAAAAAGGAATTCACGAGGGTACAATTGAACAAATGCAACGTTTGTTTGCCGAGCGACTTTATACTGCTGACGGCAAAGTATTGCTTGATGAAAAAGGTCGTATCCGTGTGGATGACTTAGAAATGCGTGAAGATGTTCAGGCTGAAGTTGCAGCATTGTGGGAGAAAGCAACAACTGAAAATTTAGCGGAAATTTCAGATATTGAAGGTTATCGTAACGAGTTTTTCAATTTGTTCGGTTTCAATTTTGAGGGTATCGATTACAATGCTGATACCAATGAAGTTGTTGGCGTACCTAGTATTGAGGGTTAAATTTAACGAATATACCTACAAAAAGAGCGGTGAATGTTTAAACATTCACCGCTCTTTTTGTAGGTATATCTTTGATACGATGTATGGATGTTTAGTGGAGACTATGGTGTCAGCTCCCGCTTTTTTTGATAGAGTAGGTTTCCAACAACGGCAAAACCAATGCAGACCATCATGGTACTAAATGGGTATATCGCTGTCATCCCCCTATTATTGGCCACAAAGCCAATTAATGGACCTGTGATGCCAAGTGAAATATCAATAAATAGCCCATAAGCAGCCAGAGCAGAGCCTTGTTGACTTTGGTCTACCCGTTTAATGGCTTCGACACCAAGCGCAGGAAATACCAGTGAGAAGCCAAAACCCGTTAACGCAGCGCCCAATAGGGGCCATAAGGGATCAATTGCCACGGCGATAACCGTGAGGCCTACTGTTTCAACAAAAAGACTAACTAAGGCAACCTTGAGCCCACCATATTGGTCAATGACCTTATTGAAAATTAGTCGTGTTAAAATGAAAAATACGCCAAATAAAGTTAAGCATGCTGCCCCATTTTCCCAATTGAAATGTTCATAGTAAAGCGTCATAAAAGTGGAGATACTGCCAAACCCCAGACCACCTAAAGCAAGACAAATTCCAAAGGGAGCTACTAAAAGCAATACGCGTCTAAAACTCACTTTTTCAGCCTTTTTACCTGCCACTTGATAGGGTGTTTTTGCGCGGCAATAAAAATAGCCGAGCAGACCAATAGCACTGGTCAATAGAGCCAAAGCTTCATAATTGATATGATCCACCAGCAACACACCCAAGGGCGCACCAATAGCCAATGCACCATAGCTGGCTATTCCGTTGAAAGAGATCGCTTTTGCGGCATGTTCGTCGCCGAGCTCCATTAATGCCCAATTTATAGGGCTCGCACCCACTAGACCCTCTCCAATTCCAGTAAACAAGCGGGTAATAAGTAGGAGACCCAAACTGAGCAGAGGCTGAGACCGGAATAAAAAAACAAGCAGTAAAAGGAGTCCCGATAATGCAAAAAATAACATGCTGCGCAGAACGGAAATCTTGGGGCCCTTGGTGTCCACAATTTTTCCTGCATAACCGCGTAGTAGGAAAGTAGCGATATATTGAACGCTAATAACCAGTCCCGCAATAATTGTATTAAATCCTAAAGTTTGATGAATAAAGATGGGGAGGGTAGCAAGCGATAGGCCGATTGTGAGGTAACCAAGGAAAGTTAAAGAGACGTAGCCTAAAATCTTTTGATTGACCTCCCGAAGAGAAACTGTCATTATAAAAATTTTAGGCGAAATTACGTCTTTATGCTTGTTTTAAGAAATAAAATCAATAAACAACTGTCTCTTTAATATCACAATTTTTCTCGAGCCATTCTTGGTCAAATTGTTTTGGTGAAATTCTTTTGCCTTGATAGATATAGTAAACTTTTTCAGATTCACCCTTTACTGGGGGACCAGGTATTTTATTGACAATCTTCTCTTCAGGACAGTCCTGTATCAAAGCCTGTTCTTTGACTTGACGAGTTTTACATGAATTGGAGGTGATAACAAGGATGAAAAAGTACAATAATTTATTCATGAGTTTAGTTTTAATACAATTGTTAACGTAAGCGCTGTTCAAAATGCGACATCAATTATTCAATAGTGTACAACTTTTTGATCGGCTGTTTGTTCTATAAAAGATACCTGAAAGGCTAGAATCGCGACAGGAGAAATTAACGTTAGAAAAATTAAATAATTAGCATAGAAAACATGAGAAGAAAAGCAACAGCCCAATGGAATGGCAATCTGAAAGAAGGAAAAGGTAGCCTGACTACAGACAGTACAGCGTTGGATCATACGCAATACTCATTTTCGACACGGTTTGAAAATGGTGTGGGAACAAACCCCGAAGAATTATTGGCAGCAGCACATGCAGGATGCTTCACCATGCAATTGAGCGCTTTTCTTTCTGAAGCCGGTTTTGTCCCGGAAGAATTAATCACCGTGTCGACAATCGTGTTCGAGAATGGTTCAATTGTGCGATCTGAACTTGAACTGCAAGGAAAGGTGCCAACGATAAGCGAAACTGAGTTTCAAACAATAGCGCATAAAGCGAAGGAAAACTGTCCGGTGAGTAAGGCATTCAGTTTCGAGAAAACCTTAGATGCAAAGTTACTTTGATAAAGGCGTTCTATCGAACAAAAACTTGGTCTTTTTTCGTTAAAAGGAGAAAAAGCTGTTATTTTTGAGGCTAACATAAATAATTAGCAATATTGAATTTTAATCCATTGAGTTTTGGTTCAGAGAAAGAAAAATAAGTTAAGTTCAGCAGCGCTTGCGGAAAAGAATCTGGAAGCTGGAAAGGTATTTTTGGAAAAGTATGCCCAGCAAGAAGGAGTAGTCGTATGCGCATCGGGTTTGCATTATAAGGTATTAACAAAGGGGGCGGGGCAAATTCCCAAGAAGTCGGCTAAAGTTATCTGCCATTATAAAGGCGAGCTTCTAGACGGAACTGTATTCGATAGTTCGTATAAGCGGAAGCGCCCCGAAACGTTTTATATTAATGAACTCATCGTGGGTTGGCAAGAAGCGATTTCAATGATGCCGGTTGGATCAATCTGGGAGGTGTGCCTTCCACCAAAACTGGCTTATGGAAAGGAAGAGTTGTTACCTCGAAAAGGAGGAGAATGTACGTTGATATTTCAGATTGAGTTAATTGCGATTTTAGCTTAACCCTAAAAAACTTCCATAAAAAAGCCCGNNCGGGCTTTTTTATGGAAGTTTATTTTTTACTCTACTTCTTTGATCTTAGCATTGATTTCGGCCGTTTTAGCTTCGTCTTGCATAAAAATATAGTAGTTCTTTAAATTCGTTAAAGCATCTACATTTTTTGGTTGCAAAGAAACTGCTTTCTCTAAGTAAGGAAGCACTGGCTTTAATTCTGCTTTAATCTTATTTAATTCTGCATCATATTGCGCTTGCGTCAATTTTCTGTTATTATTAACAACATTTAATCTTTCACGTGTTTTGTTCATTAACGTGATTGCTAAATTTGTATTTGCCTCAAAAAAGTTAGGATCAATCTCCAATGCTTTTTTGTATGCTGCAACTGCTGCGTCTTCGTTTTTCGCTGAAGATTGGGCTATGCCTAGGTAATAATTTAAGCTTTTATTGTTTGGATCTTTTGCTAATTGTGCAGTGATAGCATCAATTGTTTCTTTTTCGTGGCCTGTAATCAGATTCAATTCGATGTTTTGAGTCATCGCCGCATTGTCATCTGGATAAGCTTCAGCCGCTTTTTTTGCATATTCAAGTGCTGAAGTTGTATCTTGCATAGAGAGGTACAATTTCGGTAGATCGACCATAATCGTTTTATGCGAAGAGAAATCTTTTCTTGGAATTAGTTCTTTATAACGTTCCACAGCATTCTTATAATCCTTATTTGATAGCGCTGCAACACCGCTGTAATAAGTAACTAATGTATCTCCAGGAAGATAGGTCAACGCTTTTGTAAAAGAGCTGTACGATTCAGCATATTTTTGTGCTTGATATGCTTCTGCTCCCAAATTGAAATTATATTGTCCCAGAATTTGTTCTGCAACAGTAATATTCGCTTTATTCGCACCGTCTGTATCCAGCTGTTTTGCTTTCGCAATTCCGTCCTCAGCCAATTTCGCTAATTCAGATGACTTATCTATTGTTGATAGGTTTGCATTTACCAATGCATATACCGTCCACGCTTCCGCATTATCTTTTGTTTTGTCATTGACAACAGCTGCGTCAATAGCTTCTTTCGCCGATTTCAAATTAGGAATACCCAATTGAACCGTACCAGCGTCTTTCAATTCTTGGAATTTCGCTAGGGCAGATTTTGCCTTTTTAACATTGCCCGTCTGCGCAAAAGAAACTGAGGTAGATACAGTACCTATTGCTGCTAATAATAATAGAGATTTTAAATTCATATCTATTTAACTGTTAATTGATTCAATAATAAATTCACTCTGTCTAATTGAGATGCGTCATCAATAAGCTTATAATATTTAGCCAAAGCTTTAAGCGCATTGACATCATAAGGCTTAATCTCATTTGCCTTCAACAGATACTCGATGGTCAACTCTTGTATATCCTGATTGGAAGGTTCCTTTAATAAAGTCTCCAGATTGATTAACCCTAATGCAAGATTAGATTCATAATTATTCGGATCCAATCGCAATACATTATTATAATATTCTTTCGCCCGTTTTATATCATTGGCATTTTCGTAAGAATAGCCTGCAATATAGTTCAGTTCGACATTTTCAGGTTCTAGACGGATAGCATCAGCAATGACATTTAAGATAGCGTCATAAGAATTATTGGCCGAATACACATCAATTAATCTAAAAAGTATCTGTTTATTTTCAGGAAATATAGCATGTCCTTTTTCAAGAACGTTCAAGACATCCTGTTTAGTACCTCCGAGCGAATAAATCTGCGCTAATTCAAGAAAGTAATTAGGCTTTGGATGTTCACTTTTAATGAGTTCATCATAATATTTGATTGAATTCATATAATCTTTATTCTTGCCGGAGAGTACCGCCAGATTATATTTGAGATCATTATTTTTGAAACCAAGTGAATCTATTCGAAGGTAAGCTTTATAAGCTTTGTCAAATTTGCCATCTTTTAAAGCCAACGCTCCCTGATAGGATATGGCTCCAGCAAGATTTTGACGAATGTAGTCCATTTCCGCAGGAAAGTTTCGACGTGCTTTTTTTTGATCCAGAAGCTTAAGTGATTTGATGGATACGTCGATAGGATCCATTTTATAGGGCTGCTTCCTTGTTGAATCTGCAACTGCCAAGGAGCTATATACCAATGCCCTTAAAAGGTTATTATTGACAGAAGCCGAATCTTTCTTTGATTGGAAGGCGGCGTCTGCAAACTTTCGCGCATTTTCAAGATTTTTAAATTCGCCAGTTTTGGTATATAAAGCAAAACTGTTGCTGCCCTCCTTTAAATTGGATTGGGCAACAACAGTTAAACTACTTGCAGATATTAACAATGATATCAGTAAGTTTTTCATTAGACTATTTATTCTTCGTTTGAGTCCGTGTTTTCTTCAGAAGTCGAATCACCATTTTCCGTTGACTCTTCGGTCAGTTCAGACTCTTCTTCAGATTCTTCTTCACGATCGACTTTCGTAATAGACGCGATCTCGTCGTTATCTTTCAAATTAATGAGCCTTACACCTTGTGTTGCACGTCCCATTACTCTTAACTCTTCTACAGCAATGCGGATAACAATACCAGATTTGTTGATGATCATTAAGTCCTCGTTGTCCGTAACGCCTTTAATTGCAACGAGTTCACCTGTCTTATCGGTGACGTTGATTGTTTTCACACCTTTACCACCACGATTCGTTACGCGATAATCCTCGATATCTGTACGTTTTCCATATCCTTTTTCAGAAACGACCAACACGGTAGTTTCCGAATCATTCACACTAATCATGCCAATCACCTCATCGCTTTCCGCTGCCAAGGTGATACCACGTACACCTGTTGCCGTTCTGCCCATTGGACGAACCGTAGATTCATTGAAACGAATTGCACGACCAGAACGCAGTGCCATGACAATTTCGCTGCTTCCAGTAGTCAAACAAGCCTCAATTAATTGATCGCCTTCATTGATATTGATGGCATTGATACCATTTGCTCTTGGACGAGAATAGGCTTCCAAAGACGTCTTCTTAATCGTACCTTTTTTGGTACACATAATAATGAAGTTGTTTTCCAAATAATCTTGGTCTTTCAGGTTCTTCACCAGGATGAAGGCCTTTATTTTCTCTTCTTTTGGAACGTTGATTATATTTTGAAGTGCTCGACCTCTAGAAGTACGGCTTCCTTCAGGAATCTCAAATGCACGCAACCAGAAACAGCGACCTGCCTCTGTAAATAGCAGCATATAATTATGTGCCGACGCTGTAATGATATGTTCGGTAAAATCTTCTTCGCGTGTATTTGTGCCAATTGATCCGCGGCCACCGCGACCCTGACGTTTGTATTCGGATAATGGTGTGCGTTTTACGTAACTGTTGTGGGAGATTGTGATAACGATTTCTTCATCATCAATAAAATCTTCCATACGCATATCTTCAGCAGAGTGTACAATCTGGGATCTACGTTCGTCACCATATTTTTCTTTGATCTCAATTAACTCATCTTTGATAATTTTCATACGAAGTCCCTCGTCTTCCAATATCGATTTTAAATAGTCAATTGTTTTCATCAATTCAGCATATTCCTCTTTAATCTTATCACGTTCCAGTCCTGTTAGACGACGTAAGGTCATATCAAGGATCGCGCGAGCCTGAAGATCGGATAGGCCAAATTTCTCCATTAATCCAAGGCGTGCATCTTCCGGAGTATCCGAATTACGGATCAATTTGATGACTTCATCCAAATGATCCAAGGCAATTAAATACCCCTCTAGAATATGAGCACGTTTTTCAGCTTCCGCCAGCTCATAGCGTGTACGTCTAACGATTACCTCATGTCTATGCTCTACAAACTCATGAATCATGTCTTTCAGATTCAATAGCATTGGCCTTCCTTTAACTAAAGCAATGTTGTTTACTGAAAATGAAGTTTGTAGCGCTGTGTATTTAAACAAATTGTTTAAAACAACATTTGCATTTGCATCGCGCTTGATGTCGTACACAATACGCATCCCGGTACGGTCAGATTCATCACGAATAGCAGAAATTCCTTCTAATTTCTTTTCGTTAACTAATTCGGCTGTACGCTCGATCATATTCGCCTTGTTCACTTGATAAGGAATTTCGGTGACGATAATCTGCTCTCTACCCGATTTGGTTGCTTCTATTTCAGCTTTTGCACGCATAACAATACGGCCACGACCTGTATTACAAGCATCTTGAACCCCAGCATAGCCGTAGATTAATGCACCTGTAGGGAAGTCTGGACCTTTGATGTGCTGCATCAATTCCGAAACCTCGATATCACGATTATCAATAAAAGCGATTGTACCATCGATAACCTCGGATAGGTTATGTGGGGCCATATTTGTAGCCATACCCACTGCAATCCCCGAAGCTCCGTTGACCAGGAGATTTGGAATACGGGTGGGAAGGACTGTTGGTTCTTGTAGGGAATCGTCAAAGTTATTTTGGAAATCAACCGTATCTTTGTTGATATCAGATAGCATTTCCTCGGCAATTTTCTTTAATCTTGCCTCCGTATAACGCATCGCCGCAGGTGGATCGCCATCGATGGAACCGTAGTTACCTTGACCATCTACCAAAGGATAACGTAAACTCCAATCTTGAGCCATACGAACCATGGTGTCATAAACGGATGAATCACCATGTGGGTGATATTTACCTAATACGTCACCAACGATACGGGCAGACTTTTTGTAAGGCTTGCCACTGGTAACCCCTAAGTCCAGCATGCCATAAAGAACACGTCTGTGTACTGGCTTCATGCCATCACGCGCATCAGGAAGTGCTCTTGATACAATGACAGACATGGAGTAGTCAATGTAGGCAGACTTCATCTGATCCTCGATGTTAATTGGGATAATCCGGTCGTTTGCCGGAACAAGATTGTTGTCGTTTTCTGTTTCTTCAGCCATATGAATTTGGTTTCAATAAAACTAGTATGCAAGCCCTCTAAACTGGCTTGCCACGCATGCGAAGTTACAAAAATTTAACCTCAAAAGCGAATGATTTAAGCCCTAATATACACAAAAAAGACAATCTTTTATGGATTGTCTTGGTACTTATGGGGTATCCTTTTTATTTGATTTTTTTAAAGCGGAGCCGAATCGAATTGCCGATGACAATTAAGTCTGAAAAGGCCATGCTAAGGGCGGCAAGCATAGGTCCGAGAAAGCCAACCGCGGCAAGCGGTATGGCCACAATATTGTACGCGAACGCCCAAAAGAGATTTTGCTTTATCGTCAATAGGGTATGGTGACCAATTTCCAGCAGCTTTTCAATAGATTTGAGCTCATTGTTTAATAAAACCACCTTTGCCGATTGGATGGCAATATGTGTCGAATCGCCAAGCGAGATGCCAACATCGGCAGCAGCTAATGCGGGAGCGTCATTGATACCGTCACCAACCATTGCGGTAGGGCCATTCTTTTTGAGTTTGAACAAGATTGCTAATTTTTCTTCTGGCGATTTATCCCAATATACATCCGCAATACCAAGTTTCTGTGCTGTGCGTTCACATTTGCTTTGTCGATCTCCACTCAAAAGAATAGGCCGTATGCCTTTATCTTTGAGGTATTGGATGAGTTCCTTTGCATACGGCTTAATTTGATCTTCGAGGACAATGCCTGCAATTACAACGCCATTGATGGTTAAGGTAAGGTCATAACGATTAGAGTAATCTTTTTCGCCAAGTTTTGCATTGCAAATGGAGTAGTTATTTCCATTTGTGTCGGTCGCAAAGATTCCTTTCCCTTTTATTTCATTGACTTCCTTGAAGATAATGCGGTAAGATTTTATCTCCTGGAGTTGTTTTCGGATCGACTTGGCGATCGGATGGCTCGAATAACTCTCCAATTGTGCGATGATCGATTCGACTTGCGATTGTTCGATACCAAAGGTCTGAATCGCTTTGATATTAAAATCGCCTGTCGTTAGGGTCCCCGTTTTGTCAAATACCATCTGTTTGAGATCGGACATCTCCTCGATGGTGCTTCCGCCTTTGATCAGTATTCCACTTTTTGCAGCTCTTCCCAGGCCAACCATGACAGCAGTAGGTGTGGCTAGCCCCATGGCGCATGGACAGGATACAACAAGGGTAGCTATGGCATTCATGAGGGATTGCTGCAGCGGCAATTGTGCGATAAAATAAGTAACAAAAAAAGTGAAAAATGATATCGTCACAACGATTGGAACGAAATAAGCGGCTACTTTATCACCAAATTTTTGAATAGGTGGCTTTTTACTCTGCGCATCTTTAATTAATTGGATAATCTGATACAGTACACTTTTAGACCCAACTTTGGTCGCCACGATTCTGATATTTCCTTCGGTTAGTAAGGTACCGCCGATGACGGCATCATATTTAAGTTTTTCAATAGGTAGACTTTCTCCGGTTAGCATAGATTCGTCCACCCAAGCCTGTCCTTCCAAAATATCGCCATCAGCGGGGATGAGATTTCCAGAATTTACTTTTAAAATATCACCGGATTTAATTTCTCGGGCTAATAGCTCGACTTCTTGGTCATTTTCAATTTTGATAGCGGGTATATCTTGATATTTAACCAGCTCTTTGATGGCTGATGTGGTTTTGGTAACGGCTCTTTTTTCGAGGACATTTCCCAAAAATACCAGTGTTATGATTGTTGCACATGTTTCGTAGAACTGGTAATCATGTCCTAGATTATAATATGTTCCAATGAGACTATAGGCAAAAGCAGCTGTAGATCCAATAAAGATGAGTACATCCATATTGGGCATTTTGTTCCAGATGGAACGAAATGCACTGATGCCAAAATAGGAAAAACCAATGATGTAAACTGGCGCACAAAGCGCGAGTTGGATAAAGGGATCATGTAGAATAGGTAAATTCGTAAACATGTGACTCCACAAGGGTATCGTAAAGATGAGGCAGCAGAGGAACTTAAGCTCGATAGATTTCCAAAAGCTAGGTTTCTTATCCTTACCCTCCATAACTTTGTAACCCAAAGACTCAATGCCTTTGACCAGCACAGGTATTTGTTCCAGCGGTATCTCCGAAAATTTCACTTCATCTGATGCAAAATCGACATAGATATCCTTAGCACCGTTGTTTTCTAGGTATTTGTGGATTGAAATAGCACAATTTGCACAGTGCATTCCGCTTACGTTAAGTTCAGTTTGCACGTTCGATTCCTTCATTTAATAGCATGTAATGTCTTTAGCCAAAGATAGCTATTTCCTGATAATGCTTTTTACGTAAAGTAAAATTGTTTAGTTTAGCAAGCCCGTTTGAAGCCATTTTACATGAAATATCTTGAATAGTGAATGGGAGAACATTAAATTTGACTAGATAGACAACTTAAGCTTGTGTAAAAAATGACAAAATCGATTTCAATTTCTTTTATCGTCCGAATTATATTGTTGATTGCGCTAACGGCATCCTTTGTTCAATTTGAAACCTTTTATAAGCAGCGGGAGATCATCCGGAATATGGCATACGGCTTAAATACTTTTCTAACAGCTAGTGTCCTGATCTCCATTGGTCATTTTATCCTTGTAAAACTATACAATAGCCGAAATGAGCAGCAGGTTGTACGGGGTAATTTTGTGCTTGGAATTACGCGTGTCGCCACGGTAGGCAATGTCTTTTTCATTATTGTCAGCCTAATGATAGCTGTTGGGATTAACCCAAAAGATTTTATCACCAGCATGACAATTGTCGCAATGGCCATTGCTGTGATTTTTAGAGAATACATCACGAATATGATATCTGGTTTGATTATTATGTTTTCGGATCAGTTTTCTGTAGGCGATCGCATAAAAATCGGCGAATATCAGGGGAAAATCGTGGATATCACGTTGGCTAATCTGGTTGTGCGCGATGAAGATGACGACGCTGTGATGATTCCCAATAATTTGGTGTTTACTGCAACGTTGGTCAATAAGACCTCCCAAAAGTCAAATAAAATTGTTGTAAAATTCGAATTGCCGATTGATCGCTCGTTTGCAGTGGCGGAATTGGAACAGTATTTAAGTCCATTATTACAAAAAAATCCAAATTTAGATCATTCCCAAGGTTTTACAATTAAGGTCGCCGATATGACTAAAGATTATATCAAATATAAAGTTGAGGTTAGTGCAATCTCATCCAGCAATAAAGTACATCAACAGGTACAAAGCAGCATATTAAATGAAATCCTGCAGTTTACGAGACTGTAGGGTCAAATCTTTCTTACTTTGACATTTTTAACAAAGTGGTGGCTTCCTTTTTCCAAAATAAGATCGGCGCGATATCTCGTTGGCAAAATGTTTTTAATTAGATTGGGCTTATTAATTTCGTTCCAGATATTTACAGCCATGGTGTGACTTTCATCAGCTGTCATATTTGCATATTTATGGAAAAATGAAGCCGGATTTTGAAATGCAGTGGCACGCAGTGACTCAAATCGATTGGTATACCATTCAATAAGATTTTTCTCGCTGGCATGTACATAGATTGAATAATCAAAAAAGTCGGAAACGAATACGCTATGTCCCTTTCGTGGTCGCTGGGAATTGACTTGTAATACATTTATCCCTTCTACAATAAGGATGTCGGGTTGTTCAATCACTTGTTGCTGTTCGTCTGGCAACACGTCATAGACCAGGTGGCTGTATACTGGAACCGTAATTTTTGGAGCTCCTGATTTCACTGCTGAAAGGAAATGAATCAATCTTTTAGCATCATAGCTTTCAGGAAAGCCTTTTCGGTTTAGAATACCGCGTTCGATAAGATATTGATTCGGGTAAAGAAAACCGTCTGTGGTCACCAAATCGACCTTCGGTTTGGACGGGAGTAAACTAAGCACACGTTGTAGCACACGGGCTGTCGTACTTTTTCCCACAGCAACCGACCCAGCTATACCGATGATATAAGGCAGTTTGCTCACTTCCTTGCCAAAGAAGCGGTTTGTACGCTGGTGAAGACTTTGGAAACGATCAATATGAATCTCAAGTAGATGACTCAAGGGAAAGTAGACTTCTTCTATTTCCTGATTTGTCAAGGGTTCATTCAGTGCATGGAGATTTTCCAGATCTTCGACACTGAAATTGTGCAATACTTTTCCGTTTAAATTTTTCCAGTCTTCACGTTTGATCGATCTAAAAGGCGAGTCTATTGCTATTTGTGGATCCAATTGCATTGTTGCTTTATTTTTATTCCAATTATCTATATTGCAGGACAAGTAACCTTTTCTATTCGATTCTAGGAGCTATTAAAGGTCTTTTTTGCGCGGACAAATATAATTAGTGTTATCCGTTATCCCAAGAAACATTATAAATGATTTGAAGTTATTACAATAGGATTTGATAATATCTTATGAACGGGGCACTTTTCAGCAATTTTGAACAACCGCTGCTTTTGCACCTCATCTAGATCTCCTTTAAAGCTGATAAAGCATTGTATATAGGTCGTTTGCTGCTGCTCACTTGTTTGCACCTCATAAGATAAACGCACCTGTACTTCTTCCAGGAGCCAATTTTTGCGGTCCGCATACATTTTGACGGTAATGGCTTTGCAACTCCCTAAGGATGATAACAGTAATGGAGTAGGGTTTATGCCCTGATCTTCACCGCCTATATCTTCAGGTTCATCGACCGTTATTTGATGCTTACCGTATTGTACTGTCGTTGTATAGGGGATTTTCCCTATTGAAACGATTACTTCATTGTCCATAAGCGATAGAAATTAGGATTCAACGTCTTCTAATAGACCTTCAATGATAAGGCTTCCAGTTGCAGGATTTGTTGCCAAAGGGACATTGTAAAGATCACATACACGCATAAGCATTTGAATATCTGGTTCATGGGCATGTTTTCCTAGTGGATCGCGAAAGAAAATAATGCCGTCCACTTTTCTTTCGGCGGCTAAAGCTGCGATCTGTGCATCACCACCCATGGGGCCACTTAATTTCAATTCTACAGGCAGTCCTGTCTGCCTGACATAAGAGCCTGTAGTACCTGTGGCAATGATATTGGCGCGCTCCAATAATTCCTGGTGGTCTTTGACAAATGCGACCATTTCAGGCTTTTTGCCGTCGTGGGCTATTAGTGCGATTGTTTTTTTCATCACAATATAATAATTTGTAAATAGTTGACATTGTTATAACAGCAGACCTTTCTGTAGTATAAGTATGTTATTTAAAAAATATGTATGAGATAATTATTGCTGCGATTACACCGGCTAATTCGGCTAATAATGCACATGGTAAAGCATGCCTAGTACGTTTTATGCCCACTGCACCAAAATATACGGCGAGGACATAAAAAGTAGTTTCTGTCGATCCTTGTATAACACAAGCAACCCTGGCAGCGAAGTCCATTGGACCTTTGGCATTCATCAAATCGACCATAAGTCCACGTGCACCGGAGCCGCTAAGCGGTTTCATAAAGGCTACCGGTAAAGCGTCTACAAAAGATGTGTCTAGACCACATAATGCGATGGCTTTGGAAATTCCAGCGACCATATAGTCCATCGTTCCTGATGCTCTAAATACCGCAATACCAACAAGCATGGCGACAAGATAGGGGATTATTTTTACAGAAACTTCGAAGCCCTCTTTGGCACCTTCAATAAATGAATCGTACACATTTACTTTACGGAAAAGAGCCAAACCTATGAAAGAGGTAAATAAGCTGAATAAAATAACATTACCAAATACTTTGCTGAATATTTCAATTTCTGTTTGTTGCAGTCCCGAAAAGTAATAAAGTAGTCCACCGATAAATAATCCCATTGCACCCAGGTATCCAAGAATTACACGGTTAAATAAATTGATTTTTTGATAGATGGAAACGAGAATCAAAGCCACCAATGTGGAAAAGAAGGTTGCGATCAAAATTGGCAGAAATACATCTGAAGGGTCTGGAGCACCAGCTTCCTTCCGATAAGCCATAATTGAAATAGGCAATAGGGTTAAGCTAGATGCATTGAGGACAATAAACATGATCTGTGCATTGGTAGCGGTTTCCTTATTGGGATTGAGCTCCTGGAGTTCCTTCATCGCTTTAAGTCCCAATGGCGTTGCCGCATTATCTAATCCCAACGCATTAGCCGAGAAATTCATCAGAATTGAGCCAAGTGCTGGGTGATTTCTGGGTATTTCCGGAAATAGTTTATGGAAAAAAGGGCCCACGATTTTTGCAAAAATATTGATCATACCACCTTTCTCGCCAATTTTCATAATTCCAAGGGCAAAACTCATCATGCCGATCAGCCCTAAAGAGATTTCCGCCCCCGTTTTTGCACTGTCAAAGATTGAATTTACAATTTGCTGAAAGATTTCCGTATCTCCGAAAAAGATTAGTTTTACAAGGGCTACGGCAAATGTGATTAAAAAAAATGCAACCCAAACGTAGTTTAATGCCATATAGATTTAAAATATGCGTAAAAGTAATCTTTTAGAACTTATCCATCAACTGGCTCCATGGATTTTTCTTCTTATTTTGACTCTTTTCCTTAATGAGGTGTGCAACGATATAATCCAATGTATCCTCGTGCTCACTGATCATTTTATCGGATAGGGAAATCAACTTCTGTATATTATTGGGCGAGGCTGCATCTAGCGACGCATTGATACTAGACAAGTTGGAAGGCTCTATGCGCAGATAATTTTGTTGCTTACCATTATTTTGGAATAGTTGCCGAATAAAAAATTCGGTACTCTCGGAAGATGCACTTGTCATAATGTCAACTAAAGCGGGGCCGATTTGTATAGCAAGTTTCTTCTTAAAATGTTCGTAGTTATAAGCTGTCTTTGACATTCCAGTACCTAAGGATACCATAAACATGTCGTTTATCTGCGTGCTGTTAAAAGCCTTTAAAACTTCAAGTAAACCACATATGGAGGGGTTTTGAGCATACACACCGCCATCAATCAACGGATATCTTGTTTTTGAAAGGGAATAGATCTCTGCAACAGGAAAAAATGTGGGCGCAGCGGATGTCGCCTTGCAGACGTCTTTGAGGTAGAAATCCCGTGCTTCGCCATGCGTAATTGCTTTTTGCTGCCTGAAAAAATGATTTTTCCGTAATTCAATGTTATATGCAGTGATGATACATGGTTTGATAAGATGGCTCAATTGTGCATTTTGAAAATATTCATCCAGGACATTCGATAATGGATTCGACGAATACAGCTCACTGACCAGACCAAATCCACTCAGAAATCGACGCCATTTGGAGGCCGTGAAAATTTCAGTTCCATGGTTGACGAATAAGTTTAAAGCATCTCGAGCTGAAAATTTAGGATGCGTGGGATTGCCTTCTTCCGGATACAAGAGAATGCTCGTTAGAATTCCGCCGCTGCTTGTACCCGCAATAAAGTCAAAGTAGGAGGCAATCCGTGCATTAGGATCCATCGTCTGCTTTTGCAACTTCTCTTCGAGAGCCACAAGAACCATTGCAGGAATGATACCCCGGATACCACCGCCGTCAAGCGCGAGAATATTCTTCATAAGCTAAAAACTGATTTAGTTAACGATATGTAAATATAACAAATGTCTACAATTGGCAGGAGTCATATATTGGTGACAATTGTCAGCGATCCTGTGCTTCAATGCATAGCGAATCTATTTGTAAATACTTTTACAAATTTGCCCTAAAAAAAAAGCTGCCTCAATAAAATTTGAGACAGCTTTTTTAGCTAGCATAAATACCGATTTAATTAAACCAAGCAAATACTTCGTCTTTCGTTGGCATATTGATATCCAGTTTAAGTTTTTTACGCATACCACCAAGGTCATTAAAAACCTTGTTCGGATTGGCTTCTTTTAAAGCTTCAATGGTTGTAAAGCCCATTTTTTGTAATGCGGGAACCCAGGCTGCAGGAATACCTTGTTCTTCATAATCTTTTACTTCTGCTACTTTGACGACTTTTTCAGGTCTCATTTGTGGGAAGAAAAGAACTTCTTGGATTGACGCATTATCGGTCAAGAACATGATTAAACGGTCCATACCGATTCCAAGTCCAGAGGTCGGTGGCATTCCATATTCCAATGAACGAAGGAAATCCTGATCTATAAACATGGCTTCATCATCACCTTTTTCAGAAAGACGTAATTGATCTTCAAATCGTTCACGTTGATCAATTGGATCATTAAGTTCTGAATAAGCATTGGCAATCTCTTTTCCACAAACCATCAGCTCAAAACGCTCGGTTAAATCAGGATTATCTCTGTGTTTCTTCGTTAAAGGAGACATTTCTTTTGGATAATCCGTAATGAATGTCGGCTGGATGTAGTTTCCTTCACATTTTGCACCGAAAATTTCATCAATCAGTTTGCCTTTACCCATGGTTTCGTTTACATCGATGCCCATTCCTTTGGCAGCGATACGGATTTCTTCTTCAGATTTTCCAGTAATATCAAATCCAGTGAATTCCTTAATGGAATCTGTCATCGATATCCGTTTATATGGTGCTCTAAAGTCAATTTTATGTTCACCGAAGGTTGCTTCAGTCGTACCATTTACAGCCAACGCACAATGTTCTAACAAACGTTCTGTAAAATTCATCATCCAGTTGTAGTCTTTATAGGCTACATAAATTTCCATTGCGGTGAATTCCGGATTGTGGGTGCGGTCCATTCCTTCGTTACGAAAGTTTTTAGAAAACTCGTATACACCATCAAATCCACCAACGATTAGTCTTTTTAGATAAAGCTCGTTGGCGATACGAAGATATAATGGAATATCTAAAGCATTATGATGCGTGATGAACGGACGTGCCGCAGCACCGCCTGGGATGGATTGCAGGACCGGTGTTTCTACTTCCATATATCCAGCGTCGTTAAAGAACTGACGCATCGCATTGAAAAGCTTCGTACGTTTGATAAATATGTCTTTGTTACTTGGATTTACGATCAAATCTACATAACGCATTCTATAGCGTTGTTCTGGATCTGTAAACGCATCAAAAGTTTTACCTTCTGCCGATTTAACAACAGGTAGGGGGCGCAGCGATTTGGATAAAACAGTAAATTCTTCTACGTGTACTGCAATGGCCTCGGTTTGTGTCGTGAAGACATAGCCTTTGATACCAACGATATCGCCAATATCCAATAGCTTTTTGAAAACTACATTGTAAAGGTCTTTATTCTCATCAGGACAGACATCGTCACGCTTTATATAAGCTTGAATACGTCCGGTTGAGTCTTGAATTTCAAAAAATGAAGCACTACCCATGACACGACGACTCATGATACGTCCCGCAATGGTGATGTTCTTATAATTCAATTTATCTCTATCGTAATTTTCTAAAATATCAGCAGCATGTGCATTGACGACAAATTCGTTGGCTGGAAATGGATCAATTCCCATATCCAACAACGATTGCATCGCTTGTCTTCTAAGTTGTTCCTGTTCGGATAATACAGTACTCATTCGGTATGAATAATATTTAAAATGTGAAAATCACGCAAAAATAGCCATTTTTTTCAATTCTTTTTATGGATTTTTTTTGAAAACGCTGTAGCGAAAGGAAATGGCATTTCGTTATATGGATAAAAATAGTTAAATAGTGATATTATTACAAGGGGACATTCGGCTATTTGATGTTGAGTTTTATAATTTTAATTTCGTTATCTCCTCGAAAAAAACGTTCATCTTGAAAGGGAGAATTCGATAGATTGTTTACATGGCATATGTTATTGATTGCATATGAAAGGCAATTTGTCTAAGTTTGAAACTTAATAATTAAATGGTTTAAGTGGGTATAATTCGGTCATATTTTTATAACAAGAAGCTATCATCTTTACAGGATGCCTTAGAACGTTGCTTACGCGATCGTGAGGACGGCAAGGCCTTCGTTTATAAGAAGTATTATGGTTATCTCATGGCTATTATTATTCGTTATGTTAAACAGGATGTGGACGCGGAAGAGCTTGTAAATGAAAGTTTTGTTCGGGTATTTCGGAAATTAGAATCATTTAATAGGGATATTGATGATGAAAATCTCGAAAAATCATTTAGAGCCTGGATAGGGCGAATTGCTGCCAATATTTCGATTGATTTTTTACGAAGTAAAAAGCAGTTTTATTCGGTTGAAGATTTGGGAGAAGGGGATATGCATACTCCTGCAGTACAATTGGACAGTCGACTAGAGGTCAATGAGATTATGCGTCTGCTCGATCAGCTCCCCGAAATTCAAAAAACTATTTTTAATCTCTATGAAATTGAGGGTTATTCGCATGATGAAATAGCCCAAATGCTTAACATACCAGATAGTACGTCAAGGACTTATCTGACGCGAGCGAAACAAAAACTTAGAAAATTATACTTGGATTATACAGGCGTAGTTCAAGAAATAAGATAAATAGTGTTGTTACGATGAAAGACAATAAGAAAAAGGAATTGATAGAAGAGATCATTGGACAATTAAAGGACCATGAACTACCTTATAAAGAAGGTTCCTGGGAGAAATTTGCCTCAAGTTATGGCGTTTCAGCACATCGTTCTTCGAATTGGAAATACTGGAGTGCTGCTGCGGCCGTGTTATTGTGTTTTGGTGTGGGGTATTGGGGGCTAAAGAAGAATGTGGAGACTGATTTACCGGAAGTAGTGTTAACACATCTGCCGGAACGAGAAGATGTGTTAGGCGACAACAAAGATTTAAAAGAATCCATCCAGCGTTCATTATCGGATATTAGGGGCGGTAGGGCTTTAAGTCCAGTGGTATTAGCACTGCAAAAGCCCTATACCTATTCTGTACCAACGGCTCATCCGACAGAAAGTTTGGGTAATCACCACTTGATATTAGGTGCTGGGCGATTAATGCAGGGGCAGGATGTGACTGTATCAGCCGATTTAGGAAGACTGCAGTCCATGCAATTGAAAAATAATTCATTTTCAGCGCAGGTTGGCGTACCTGATAATGAAGCGGAACGGGCAAGCGCGTCAACAAATAACACGTTGACGAATAAAACCGTTATTGCATCGACCAATTCAGGGCTAATCCCGCCTGTTAATCAAACGCAACGTGACGCTGTAAAACTCGCGCAATTGTATGATGCGCAACAAGGGAGAACAAGAACTAGTGTTGTTCACACGAACATTCCTCAAGATAAAAAATGGGAAATGGGCGCTTTTGTATCCCCAGCCTCTACATCGGAAAGCATAACGCTCGGTGGTGGGGTCGCGCTAGCCTATAATATTTCGAGCAAAGTAAGTCTTCGTTCAGGAGCTTCCATTCAACATTATGGAGCTGTTTCGGGTAATTCACCCATTACTCCTGCAATGGGATCAAATTCTCTTAATGCAGATGCGCCAAATTATATTTCTCAATCGAATTTGAATAATTCCTTTGCGATGCGGGCAGCAGATGCAAAAGATGCAAAGAGTAATGAACGGGTTTCAGGTAAAATCCTAACAGTTGATATCCCATTGGATGTTAGATACGCGATAAACAAGAATTTCTATACCTCAGTCGGTGTATCCTATGTTGGTGTATTGGATCAGGAACGGGCAACGATCTATGAAACAAATAATACGGAGTACAGACAAAAATCTCAAGACAAAAATGTTGATGATAAAGGTGTGAACGGCTTTATTAATTTTTCAGTTGGTCGGAAACAGAAAGTTGGAAAATTATCCATTTCTGTAGAGCCTTATTATAAAGCTCCAATCGGAAATTTGAAATCATCCGATTTGAACTATAGCAACGGGGGAGTGAAAATAATTACTAGTTTTTAAATAGCATAATGTTATAAAAAAAGCCGCAGTAAGCTTGAAGTTTACTGCGGCTTTTTTTATAGTCTGCAAATTGGGGTTTATTAAATTTCATCAACGCGAACCCAACCCATTCCTGCGGCTTTCGCACCTTCAACTCCAGGGGTCCCGTCTTCGTAGACCAGGCATCTTTCCGGAGCAATATTCAATTGAGCAGCTGCCAAAAGAAAGGGTTGTGGTGAAGGTTTTCCCTCAGCTGTATCTCCAGCACAAACCAGTGTTTCCAAATCATCCCATACACCAATGGTGGTTAATGTCATGGATAAGGTTGTTCTGGTTCCTCCTGAAACGGCAGCGATGTGTTTTTTACCTTTCTGATATTTTAGATGTTCAACAACGTAATCTACAGGCTTAGTCTTGAAAACATACTCGTCTCGAAAAATAGTAGACTTTAGTGTGGAAAATTCTTGATAATCGAAATCTACCTCATAGCGTTTGCTGATTTCCTCTGCAACAGCCACAGTGGGCCATCCGGCAGTTTCATCAATCAAATTGACATCCAACTCGACTCCGTATTGTTTGGCTGCAGCTTTATAGGCTTGTTTATGTGCGTCCATATTATCTGCCAGGGTACCATCGACATCAAATAATAGTGCGTCGTAGGATTCGGCAAGAAGGTTTAGTAATTCAAATTTTCGTTGTGATTCAGGTGACATATACTTTTAATAGTGAGCAGTAAAAATAAAAAAATATAATTGGACGAGCAAAAAAGAAGAGGCTGTCTCAAAAAGGC
>NZ_DLAV01000026.1:61056-61504 GCF_002494055.1 Sphingobacterium sp. UBA7038 | reverse complement strand
CCCTTGCGGAGTGGTGAAAAGATAGGGAGTTTACTAACAAACTTCCAAGCCTTTTGTTCTTATTTATTTCATTTTCCCCTTAACTACCTGTAACGGTGCGAGATTCTTTTTGTAAAACAGGTGGGCGGAAGGCTGGGAACGCCGGATCCGGCACAGGATAGGGACGGGAACCGGGATCTAACCTGGACATTGCGGGGGAAACATGGATGATCCTGAAAATTGGATCGCACCACGGACATCCGCGGAACCGGGACTTGATACAGGCTCTGCAGCGGAAACATGGATGGACAGTGTATTGATCGATCTGCTTAAGCTCGGGATCACTATGGTAGCCCGCTCGCCTCAATGCCCAATTGAAGACGGTGCGCACAGGCGCAGCAGATGGACGGGAACAAGCGTAAAAGATCGCAGAACTCAGCGCTCCGGAATACCTTCTTTTGCAGCTATA
>NZ_DLAV01000026.1:0-61041 GCF_002494055.1 Sphingobacterium sp. UBA7038 | reverse complement strand
CCCTCAACTTTTCTTTATTTATTGGGGAAGCATGGCTCATTTAGGGCAAACTAGGGTTCCGCCTCGTGGACAGGGCTCCGGCTGCTGCGCAGGGCTTGCGGGAACCTTCGGCTCCCATCTCCACCTGCTTCGTACCATGCTCGGGGCAGATTTGCCCTGCAACCGTGTTGAGTCCGTGTTGAGTCCGAGTCTAAGCCCGCACTCACCCCGCTGCCAACACGGGCAAATGACGCTCCGAACGCGACCATATCCCCCG
Source organism: Sphingobacterium sp. UBA7038 (assembly GCF_002494055.1). NCBI lineage: Bacteria > Pseudomonadati > Bacteroidota > Sphingobacteriia > Sphingobacteriales > Sphingobacteriaceae > Sphingobacterium > Sphingobacterium sp. UBA7038. The sequence goes on along the minus strand of NZ_DLAV01000026.1, from coordinate 60,785 downwards.
GATGCCCCTAAAAAGACCAACGCCAATCCGAACCGCAGCCGAAAAACTCCGCAGCGACGCTGCAACACGAAAACAACTCGGAAAAACACGCTATAACGAAGGAAAAAACCATTTCGCGGTACTGATTTGCCGTACTGATTTCAAGCATCGGAATTAAATACAATGCTTATGAAGAAGTTAGCCTGTTATCGGCTTGAACGGCGACTGATCATAGCGCTCACATGGAATGACCAAAAGAGAACGATAGAATATACCTACAGGGACAAATGAGGTCTATTGAATCCTTATTACATAATAAGTATTAACACCACATAATTATATAAGTATTAGCGCTAACAAAATTATATAAGTAATAAAATTACATAGGCATTAACATGATGTAGAAGCATCCACGAATCCACACTAATGCAGCAAAATATACACAAACGATGCCACCTCTTATTGACTAAAAATTCAATAAATCATAGCATCGTTTATTACTGTATAAAGCGTGTTCGTACGAAGAAAAAGATTAAGAAAAAGCGTTCAGCCCCGTAATATCTTGTCCTGTGATCAATAAATGAATATCATGCGTCCCTTCATAGGTAACTACAGACTCTAGGTTCATCATATGTCGCATTATTGGGAAGTCACCGACAATCCCCATTCCGCCAAGAATCTGCCTAGATTCACGCGCTATCTGCAGCGCCATATTCACATTGTTCCGCTTTGCCATGGAGATTTGCTGAGGAGTAGCACGCCCCTCATTCTTGAGTACTCCTAAACGCCACGACAGCAACTGCGCCTTGGTAATTTCTGTCAGAAATTCCGCCAGCTTCTTTTGCTGCAATTGAAAACCGGCAATTGGCTTTTCAAACTGATGTCGCTCCAACGCATATTGAACCGCAGTTTCATAACAGTCTATTGCTGCTCCGATCACGCCCCATGAAATTCCAAAGCGGGCCGAATTCAAACAGGAAAGTGGGCCACGCATTGAATTTACAGCAGGAAGTATATTTTCGGCAGGGATATAAACATCATGAAAAACCAATTCACCTGTTTTGGAAGCGCGCAACGACCACTTATGCATGGTCTCCGGAGTTTCAAAACCAGCCATTCCGCGCTCAACAATAACTCCCCGTACTTTCCCGGCCTCATCTCGCGCCCAAACGACGGCAATATCACAGATAGGCGAATTTGTAATCCACATCTTTGCTCCATTTAATAAAAAACCAGCTCCTTTTGCCGTCAATTTCGTTTCCATTCCACCCGGATCAGAACCATGATTAGGCTCAGTAAGCCCAAAAGAACCGACCAACTCCCCCGATGCCAACCGCGGTAAATATTTACGACGTTGCTCCTCACTACCAAAGGTATAAATCGGAAACATCACTAAAGAGGATTGCACCGATGCTGCCGAACGAATTGCCGAGTCGCCTGCTTCCAATTCCTGCATAATTAAGCCATAGGAAATCTGATCCAACCCTGCCCCACCATATTCGACAGGAATATAAGGTCCCAAGGCTCCAATTGCTCCCAATTTAGGCATCAAACCCGCAATAGCACGGTGCTCCTGCGCCGCATCTTCAATGAAAGGCTTTATCTCTGTTTTCACAAAATCACGGACAGACTGCCGTATCAGTTTATGTTCTTCGGACAATAAATCGTCCACCTGGTAATAATCGGTATTAATCTGTTTGATCATGATATAGTCTACATTAGCTTATCTAAGATAACGATTATTTTTCACTGAACAATATTCAGAAAAAAATTGTCAAAAAAAAATTTATTTCATATATTTAAACTATTCCACGAATAAAATAAACCATTATGATAAAATCAGCGCTTAAAACACTTGGAATATCTTCCCAGAATTTAGGATCATCAACTGGACAGCAATGGTTTTCCGAAGGTAAAGAATTCGAATCCTTTTCACCTGTCGATGGAAAACTCATCGCAAACATAAAAAGTAGCAATCGTAAAGACTATGAAGCAGTCATTAAGCAGGCCGGAGATGCATTTTTACACTGGCGCCTACTGCCTGCTCCAAAAAGAGGAGACATCGTTCGCCAGTTGGGAGACAAGCTACGTGAGCTTAAACCTACTCTCGGAAAATTAGTTTCCTATGAAATGGGAAAATCTTACCAAGAAGGCATGGGTGAAGTCCAAGAGATGATCGATATCTGTGACTTCGCCTTGGGCCTATCCCGTCAATTGTATGGTAATACCATCCATTCGGAACGTCCTGGGCACCGCATGTACGATCAATATCATCCTTTGGGTGTCGTCGGTATTATTACAGCATTTAACTTTCCAGTGGCGGTATGGGCATGGAACACCGCCCTCGCCTTGGTCTGCGGCAACACTGTCGTCTGGAAACCCAGCGAAAAAACACCGTTATGTGCCATAGCCTGCCAAAAATTACTTGCAGAAATCTTACACAACAACGGGCTGCCCGAGGGAATATCCAACCTCATTATGGGCGACAGGGAAGTTGGCGAGTGGCTTTCGGCAGACAACCGCATCGCCTTGATTTCTGCAACAGGATCTACCCGAATGGGAAAAGAAGTCGCCGTTACCGTAGCACAACGCCTTGGTAAAACACTTTTGGAGCTCGGTGGAAACAATGCGATCATCGTTACTCCAGACGCCGACTTAAAAATGACCATTATCGGTGCTGTATTTGGTGCCGTAGGTACAGCCGGACAACGCTGTACAAGTACCCGAAGACTTATTATCCATGAGGACATTTATGACAACGTCAAAAAACAACTGACAAAAGCTTATGGTCAATTAAAAATTGGTGACCCTTTGGACACGAAAAATCATGTGGGACCATTGATCGACAAAGCCGCCGTAAAATCATACTTAAACGCACTGGACAAAATTAAAACACAAGGGGGAAAAATGCTGATCAAGGGAAAGGTCCTTGAAGGCAAAGGGTATGAAAGTGGCTGTTATGTGCAGCCTGTCATTGCCGAAGTTGAAAATCATTATGAAATCGTACAGCATGAGACCTTTGCCCCTATTCTTTACTTAATCAAATACAAAGGGGATATCAGTGCGGCCATAGCACTTCAAAACAGCGTCGCCCAGGGATTGTCTTCTGCCGTTATGACCAACAACCTACGGGAAGCCGAGCTATTTCTCAGTCCTGCTGGCTCTGATTGTGGTATTGCCAACGTCAATATCGGCACATCGGGCGCCGAAATCGGAGGTGCTTTTGGGGGCGAAAAGGAGACTGGCGGAGGCCGGGAGTCTGGATCAGATGCCTGGAAAGCTTATATGCGCCGCCAGACAAATACCATCAATTATACAACTGACCTTCCCTTGGCACAAGGTATCAAATTTGATTTATAAACCATTTACACACAAAACTATGAGCAGCGTACATGAAAGATTAAGCAAACATATATTAGCCGATGGATTCCCTTTGGTTATGGATATGGAGAAATCCCATGGTTCTTATGTCGTGGATGAAAATGGGGATGAATACCTCGATATGTTCAGTATGTTTGCCTCCATGGCCGTGGGTTACAATCATCCACATTTGGTCAAACAACGTGACTTCCTGGGTAAAATGGCCGTCAATAAGCCAGCCATGTCAGATATTTACCCCAAAGAGTTTGCTGATTTTGTCGACACTTTTGATCGCGTAGCCATACCGAAAGAACTCCCCTATGCCTTTTTCATCTCGGGGGGAACACTCGCCGTGGAAAATGCATTAAAAGCTGCCTTCGACTGGAAGACAAGGCTTAATTTTTCACAGGGAATACAAAAGGAAGCCAGCCAGGTCATTCACTTTAGACAGGCTTTTCATGGTAGATCGGGCTATACCTTGTCATTAACGAATACACAAGACCCCAGAAAATACCTTTATTTTCCAAAGTTCAACTGGCCACGCATTACCAATCCTAAATTGAGCTATCCTTTAACAAACGAACATATCGGCCAGACGATTGCTTTGGAGGAAAAAGCTGTCTCAGAAATACGTCAGGCGATCACGGCTAACCCCAACGATATTGCCTGCATTATTATTGAACCGATACAGGGTGAAGGTGGCGACAACCATTTTCGAAAAGAATTTTTCGTACAGCTTCGTCAAATATGTGATGAAAATCAGATCCTCTTAATTTTTGACGAGGTACAGACGGGATTGGGTATTACGGGAAAAATGTGGGCTTACCAACATTATAACGTCATTCCCGATATCATTGCCTTCGGCAAAAAAGCACAAGTCTGCGGTATACTGGCGAGCAAGGAAAAATTTGATCAGGTGGAACATCATGTCTTTCAAGAATCCAGTCGTATCAATTCGACATTTGGTGGCGATTTTATGGATATGCTCCGCTTTAAATTAATTCTTGAAGTCATAGAGCAAGAAAACCTGATTCAAAATGCGGCAGAAAAAGGGCGCTATCTACAAGATAAGCTCCAGGAACTGCTAGCGAAAAAACCGCAGCTGTCCAATTTACGGGGTGAGGGTTTATTCGTTGCAGTGGATTTCGAATCGGAAGCTGCACGGAATGAATTTATCAAGAAAGCCTACGCCAATAAACTGATTATGTTAGGCTGTGGAGAGAAAAGTATCCGTTTTAGACCGCACCTCAATGTGAGCTATGCGGATATCGATAAAACGATAGCAATTATAGAAAAAAGTATTTCCTAAAAAGATATGCAATGCTAAAAGCTCTAAAATAGCCCATCGCATTGCATATTTTTTATAAACTATCTATCTTTACAGACATTGGGACGGTCGATATCGACCAGCTCGGAAATTCCATATTCATCAAACAAGTCTAAGAGTGCATCTGTGCCCTCTTCCAGTTTGTAATCCATCTCTTCTTTATACACGGGAATCATTGCATAAAAATTGATCAGATTACCATCTTTGGTCTTTAACTCCAAAAATTCCTCATCAAAACTTAACATAGGCGGAAGCAGCAACATACAACCGAAACCTGTATTTGCAATATCTTCGGCTTCCATGCCATTGGGAATGGTATGCCCATAGCCCAGCCAGGTTTTGTACTCATGTGGAAACCGCGCTAATCTTTTCAAAAAGTAGACCGGCCAATAATTATTGTCATCCTGAAATTCCTCTTCTCCGATCTTCCAATCAGCGGGCAGCACAACCATTAGCTCTGCGCGCTCATAAGACTCTTTGTTTTCCACTTCATCTGGAACATGCATAGCCAGGTCACTCATGCCCGAAGTAACCAAGATATGGTATGGATAATTTGCACTTGGTTTAATCCAATGAACATCGATATGAACAAGCTCAGAGATTATCTCATGGAACACCATATCGGGTTCGGCAATATATTTGGTCAAATGCTCCTCGATTTCATCCAGATAAACACATTGTACCTCCGGAAATAAGTTTTTTGGATCCTTATCATCAGATTGATCTTCATAACGGTAGACCGTAGAACCTCCGGCAGTAATTTCTGTATCTTTTTTATCAGGCGAAGATTCCTCCGCTCCGCTACTCATAATCTTTTTGACTTTATCCCAAAATGACATATTATCTTATAAATGGTGAAAATTTAAGCTATTCTTTTCTTATCAATTTATTCGATCACAGCAACGACAGGTTGCCTGAATCTTGTTTTAACCGGTTTTCCCTTGACCTGACCAGGCATCCATTGTGGCGACCGGCGCATAGCAGACAACACAGCCTTTGCAAACTCGGGGCTTATCTTATCGGGATTCTCGATTTCAATATTGCAGATCGCCCCATCCTCGCAAACAATAAATTTCAGAATTGCCGTTTGCCGAGATCCGTATTTTGCATAGGCCACACTGTCCATTGCCCGGACTGTTCCGGACAGATCCAGATTATTTTGTATAAATTTGGACCAGGCCACCACCCCGCCCTTGAAATAGGGAAAATCATCAACATGCTGTGCGATACTGTCTGCAGGGATATCCCGCTTAGCAATCACTTGTGCACTTGCGGAAGTACACCATACCATAAAAAGTAAAACTGAAAAAAGAGTCTTGAATCCTGTTAAATACATACCCTATCCTATCCATAACCGTACCATTTAACGCTTATTAAGATAATTTATTACTTTAATTCTTTTGGACTAATTGAGCGGCCTAGCAATATCAGTAACAAACTCTCCTGCTTCGTCAACAAGAAAACTAATCGGATGCTCTGGATTTTTAATAATCTCGAACAAGGTCAAACCCCAAGGTTTCCAAAAATTTTCCAAAACTTGGCCATAGGTCTTGTTTTGCCAATGATCAAAGATAGGTTTCATCGACATATCTGCTAATGGCATCGGTTCAACATAGACTTTTTGCGGGGTATTTAAATAGGTATAATCTGGTAAACGATTAAATAAGTAGGCTGAATAAAAATAGCGTGCACACAATTCTTCAAACTGAATGGGATGCAATGTTTTGCCCGCAATAACCTTGAGGATATCTTCGTGATAAATATTGTTTGTGGCATTATCTTGAAGACAGGCGATTACAGCAAAGTCCTTCATGCGGATAGAAAAGATCAAGGTATTGATTTCATCACGATACATAAATGTATCGGGTGCATTCTTAACCGGTACAACAACCAATGAAAATGGGAAGGTATTTTCAAACTCCATCGGTACAACCAGCGACTGCAACATCGCATGGAGATTTGTAAAACGCTGTGCAAGCGCCTGAGAAAAGTTCATATCTTCGCCAGAAGCTTTTTGCTGCCGAATTCCCGCAAGAATTTCATTAAAGACCACCCCATAGATGATTTTTGTCATCCATTGAAACAATAATAAGGGATCCAACTGTTTGACGGCTTCATAACCTTGTTCAAACGACTGTTCTACCACACGTTCCATTTGTTCGATCGCTTCAGCTGCAGTTATGGAACAGGGGAGCTTCAACGATTTATAAGTCACCAGATTCTCATCCAGCATTTTAAAAGGTTTATCTTCCAATTGAAAAGATTTCATCATCCATACAGGAAACACCTGAATGGATTCTTCTTCCGATTGGAGTTTATTTCCTGTTAAAAAACAAATATCTGAATCAAACTGAAATTGTTTGAATGGATTATACAAAGTTGCCGCCATAATGCAGGCAAAGTTAAAACAAATCGAAAAGTCCGCAAGAAAAGCAAATTCTTATTACGATATGGTGACTTGTCTATTTAAACTTATTTTATTTTCAGAAATTTTTGAAAGTTCAAAAACTTTAAATAACTTTAATATAGGCAATCATAAAAAAAGGACGAGAAAGCCGATCGGTTCAATAGTCCGATAAAAACAAATTGAGGTATTGGCAAAATAAAAGCACGATGGAATTACAAGAAGCAAAACAGCAATTTATAGACACCTGGGGGGCATTAGGTTCTGAATGGGGAATCAACAAGTCCGTTGCGCAAGTTCATGCCTTACTCCTCTCGGCAAGCAATCCCATGTCTACAGACGAGATTATGGAAAAGTTGGTGATCTCGCGCGGCAATGCCAATATGAGTATCCGACAATTGATCGATTATGGCATCGTCTACAAAAAGCATATTGCCGGCGACAGAAAAGAATATTTTGTTGCCGAGAAAGAAGTCTTAAAATGGGCCATGAAAATTGCGGTAATGCGTAAGCAAAAAGAACTTGACCCCGTTATGGATATTCTAAAGGATATCAGCCGAAATACAGAGAAGGATCAGACGGCAGAAGGTGAGGAATTCCATAAAACGGTCAAGGACATCCAAAATCTGACGGATCAACTCGAAACTATTGCCAACAAGATTTTCAATACTAGCGGTGGAGATTTATTAATTAAATTGATCAAATTAATGATGTAGCATCATGAACTGGACTGTAAACACACTTGCCATGCGTAAAATAGTCATCGCTGGAGGAACAGGTTTTGTTGGACAATATCTTTCCGAGAGATTTCAAACATTGGGTTACCAGGTTATCGTCATTGGCCGTCGGCCGGGCAATATCCTTTGGACCGATCGATCCGGCATTTCCGATGCACTGGAAAATGCGGAGATGCTAATCAATCTAGCCGGAAAGTCTGTCAACTGTCGATATAACGAAAAAAATAAGGCCGAAATATTTTCTTCAAGAACAAAGACCACAACGATTCTTGGTGAGCTGATCGCAGGCTGTACCAATCCACCAAAATTGTGGCTCAACTCCAGTACAGCAACCATTTATAGGCACGCCGAAGATCGTCCGATGACCGAAAGTTCGGGGGAGATCGGAACAGGTTTTTCTGTTGATGTTGCCAAATTATGGGAAAAGACTTTTTTCGACTTCAAATTGGAAAAGACAAGACAGGTGGCACTTCGGATGGCGATTGTTTTGGGTGCGGATGGAGGTGTTATCCTGCCTTTTAAAAATCTTGTCCGGGCTGGACTAGGGGGCATACAAGGAAATGGCCAGCAATATTTTAGCTGGATCCATATTGAAGATCTTTTTCAAATTATTTTGTTCTTAAAAGATCATGCGGATATGGATGGTGTCGTCAATTGTGCGGCCCCCCACCCCGTTACGAATAAAACTTTTATGGTGACTTTTCGACAAGTAATGAACTGTAAAATTGGTCTACCATCTCCCAAATGGCTGCTGGAAATAGGTGCTGCTTTTATTGGCACGGAGACAGAGCTGCTTTTAAAAAGCCGTTGGGTATTACCTGAAAAGCTGGAGAATAGTGGATTTACGTTCAGGTTTCCATCGATTTCAAGTGCTTTACAGGATATTCTGCAGCGGGAATAAAATTTTAAGGTTAACGTGGNNCCACGTTAACCTTAAAATTTTCAAATACAAGCGCCGCAGTGACAATAGCACCCTCATTATTTTTTACCCCTTTAAACTCGGAGGTTTTTCCTTTCTCCAACAGGTTCTTCATCTCTTTTTCGTCGAGAAAGATACCATTCAATGTCCGCCAGATCTTAAAATCACATCCACGGGCATAATGGTCGCATTGGGCTACTTTATCGTAGAGCAAAATCAATCCCTGCTCACATTTCGGACATTTTATCTTTCCTTTTTGTTGAGGTTTAACTTCCTCTTGCGCGAGAGAAATCCGCAGCGTCAACAGTTCTTTTGTAATTTTGGCCGTATAATCCTTAATATGTTTCATAAAAACATCATAGGACACTTTATTGGCTCGCATTTCCTCCAGCTTCTGCTCCCATTTACCGGTCAAGGTTACCTTGGCAATGGAACGATCTTTTACAAGATTGTATACCGCAAGTCCTTTTTCCGTTGGGATCAGTTTTTTCTTGTCGCGCTTAATATAATCCCGCTGGAAAAGTGTTTCGATAGTTGCGGCTCGTGTAGCAGGTGTACCAAGTCCACAGTCCTTCATAGCCTGCCGCATTTCATCGTCTTCAATTTCCTTTCCCGAAGTTTCCATGGCCTTCAATAAGGAGGCTTCGGTATGTATGGGTCTTGCTTTGGTAAAACGTTCGGCAAGTTCGAGGGTCAGAATCTGCAATAATTCCTCAGCTAACAGCTTCGGTAACTGCGCATTTTCATTATCCTGATCGTCATTGTTTTTATCTTCATCGGGCGCTTCGATCTGCTCCGCGGAAAGACGCCAGCCGTATTGCTTGATTACAGTACCTTTGGCGATAAGTTCAACCCCCTGCGCATCAATTGTCACGGTGGTAATATCTTTTATACATACTTCCGAGAAACTTTCCACCATGCGCTTGGCGATCATATTGTAAACATTCTGTTGCTCTTTGAGCATGGGACCCGGCTTTTCATCCGTCACCAATAGGGCGTGGTGATCGGTTACCTTTTTGTCATCGACAGAACGTTTGTTCAATTTTGCACCGATCAGATTTTTTGCGATCGACGAGATGGATTCATCTGCGGTATCCGACAAATGTTGAAAAAGTGCGCCAATTTCTTCAAAAACATCCTCACCGATGTAACGGGAACCCGTACGCGGATAAGTGATGACCTTCTTTTCGTAAAGTGTTTGCGCAATACTCAGTGTCTGATCGGCCGAATAACCATACTTCTTATTTGCATCCTGTTGCAGCGATGTCAAATCAAATAGCAAGGGCGGTTGCTCTTTTGTTTCTTTGGCTTCCACCTTTGCCACGCGGGCATTGGAACCAACGGTCAATCGCGCAATGGTTTGCTCGGCGACATCCTTTTTATCGATCTTATTGGAGGTTGCCTTAAAACTGATATTATCTTTTTCAAAACCGGCCTGAATTTTATAGAATGCCTGGGGTTTAAAGTCTTTATTTTCCAGATAGCGCGAACAGATCATGGCCAAGGTTGGCGTCTGAACGCGGCCCAAAGAAAGTAATCCTTTATTCCCGGCCGCCAAGGTGATGGCCTGCGTCGCATTGATACCGATTAGCCAGTCCGATTCCGAACGTGAACGGGCAGACATGTACAGGCTATCGTATTCCGTACCTGCTTTCAAATTGGCAAAACCTTCTTTAATGGCTTTATCCGTTTGGCTCGATATCCAAAGGCGTTTAAAAGGTACTTTAGAACCTAAAAAATAGTATATATTACGAAAGATCAATTCACCCTCCCGTCCCGCATCGGTAGCCACAATGATTTCTTCGGCCTGTTCCAACAGGGATTTTATGGTGTTGAGTTGCTTAACTGCTCCGGTATCATCCATCTGCTTGCCATCACGCTTCACTTTCTTCGATTCTAGCTTAAATGTGGATGGAATGATCGGCAAATTTGAAATTGTCCACGAATTGTATCCGTAAGCCTGTGGCGTACAGAGTTGAACCAAATGGCCAAAAGCATACGTAAAAGCATAGCCATTGCCGGCGATATAACCGTCTTTGACTTCCTTCGCCCCCATCACTCGAGCCAGATCACGCGCCACGGAGGGCTTTTCAGCAATTACAACCTTCATTTTAGATATGAGATGTTAGATTTTCGATCCGAGACTTTAGGATAATACCCTCAGGTATTACAGCGAGTCTCAATTTAATATTGATATTTTACCCCTTTACCTGAAACGTCCCTATTCTATGGATGGTATTGTTATTCCCTTGATTTTACGGTACAGCTCTATGGCATAAACGTCAGTCATACCTGAAACAAAATCCAATACACAACGGATTTTGGAATACGAATCTTGTTTATCCGTATAAAATTGTTCAGGAATTAATGCAACGAGCTTTTTATCGTAATTGTTCTTGTTCTTCTTTAGGTATGCCGGAACAAACTCTTTTAATAGGGCATCCATCACCCGGTAACCAGCAATCTCAATTTGCACAACCGTGGGCGCATTATAGATTTTTGCAATGGAAATCTTCGAGATTTTTTTCATTTGTGTAACAATGTCCTCATCTAAAGCATCCATTAACGCTGATCCGAAAGTTCCTGACAGAAATTTGTCCTGCTGACGTACAAAGACATCAACACATCCTTTAATCAAGGTATTGATCGCTTTAGCACGCAACAATGCTACACGGCTTGGGGTATCCAGCAATCCATCGAGCCTGTCGCGAAGATTTTCTTTGCCACAGAGCGGCAATAGTAATTCTTCCACTTCTTGATAGGACAATATCTTAAGATGATGTGCATCTTCCAAGTCAATAATATTGTAACAAATATCATCCGCAGCCTCCACGAGATAAACCAAAGGATGTCTTAGGTAGCCCTTTGAATTGGAAGGATCTTTTAATAATCCCAATTCATTAGCAACCTTCTCAAATGCTTTTTGTTCTTCCGTAAAAAAGCCATATTTCTTGCGATGATGGCTTTTCTTGAGGTGGCCATCAATTGCCAGACAGGGGTATTTTACAATGGAAGCCAGGGAAGTATAGGTCAATGCAAAACCTTTGGGATCCTTTCCTTGAAAGGCATGTGTCAGAATCCGTAGCGCATTGGCATTTCCTTCAAAGTGGGTCAGATCGGCCCATTCTTCGGCTGTTACCTGCTCTTGGTATTTACGTCCATCGCCATCTGTGAAATATGTGGAAATAGCGGATTCACCAGAGTGACCAAAGGCCGGGTTGCCAAGGTCATGTGACAAACATGCCGCAGAGATAATATTTCCTACTTCTTGCAAAAAAGGGTAATCATTATCCAGGTTTGGATTTTCCTCTTTCAACTGTGCATAAAACATACGTCCCAAAGAGCGTCCTACACTGGCAACTTCTAAACTATGTGTCAACCTATTGTGCACGAATACAGCGCCAGGAAGTGGAAAAACCTGCGTTTTATTCTGTAATCTCCGAAATGGGGATGAAAAGATCAAACGATCATAATCCCGTTGAAATTCCGATCGGGCCACCAGGTAACTATCTACGCTCCGATCTTCGTAACCCCAGCGCTTTGCAGAGAGCAAATCTTTCCAATTCATTTTTTCAGACATAGCGCAAACTTAGATAAATTTGCCTTTAAATACAATTATAATCATAGGAGACCGGCTCAGAAATTCCCCGAATGACTGTGCACATATCCCTATATTTTACTGCTGTTATTTACCTGTTCAGGAGTCATTTTTGCAACAGTATCCTGGATTGCATTTTAAAATGACAAATTTTACAAACAGCTGTTGTCAAAGTCATTTTTATACTGGTTATATTCTGTATCTTTAACCTAAATACCAATAGGGATTCATCATGACGAAATATCAAACACTTATTCCAAAACATTTTGAAGGTACAATTGACGGCAAAAACACGCATTTGCTCTTATTAAAAAACGAAGGGGGCATGCAAGTACTCTTAACGGACTACGGTGCGCGTATTGTCAGCATTTTGGTACCTGATAACAAGGGAAATTTGGTGGATGTTGCACTGGGCTTCGATTCCATTCAGGCCTACCTGGATTCTGATGAGAAATACCATGGCTGCACAGCGGGGCGTTTCGCCAATCGCATTGCTGAAGGCAAATTTGAAATAAACGGAAAACACTATACGCTTCCGCAAAACAATGGCAATAATTGTCTTCATGGTGGTATTTCGGGCTTTCATGATAAGGTTTGGGACAGAAGGGTCACTTATCAATCGCACGTCGAATTTTATTATGTTTCCCAAGATGGTGAAGAAGGATTTCCAGGGAATCTAAAAGTTATGGTTTCTTATACCCTAACCAGAAATAACGAGATTATTATCAAATATCATGCGCAATCGGATGCCGATACGCACGTCAACCTGACCAATCATACGTACTTCAATCTGGATGGGGAAGGCAGTGGCGACGTATTGCAGCAGATCCTTCAGATCAATTCAGATAAAGTCTTATTTGTAGACGACAACCAGATACCGAATGCAATAGTACCTGCGGAGGGCACCGCCTTCGACTTCCGCATACCCAAACCTATTGTGCAAGATATTACTGCAAATAACGAACAATTGATCGCTGCCAAAGGATATGATCATTGTTATGTCAACAACCAGCCTATTTCGCAGCCTTGTGCAACAGTCTATTCTAAAAACACGGGCATTCAGCTGGATGTCTTTACAACGGAGCCGGGCGTACAACTCTATACAGCAAACTGGATGACCGGAAATGATTTTGGCAAAAGAGGTTACAAGTATCTTCCTTATGCCGGATTCTGTCTGGAAACTCAGCATTTTCCGGATACACCCAATCAAGCGGAATTTCCTTCAACTTTGTTAAAAGCAGGCGAATCATTCGACTCCGAGACACATTTTAAGTTCTCCATAAAAAAATAAGAGCATAAAACGGCCGATAAGCACATGCTTACCGGCCGTTTTATGTTGATGTGCTATTTCCTCTGTAGGGCTACAGCATATTTTTTATTTTAAAAGGTCATCCAATGCTGATTCGACTTTTTCAAAACCAAAAGTTGCTTTGACCTCACCGAACATCCGTTGAATCTGATCATTGCAGAGATTTCCAATACTTCCTTCATGGGTATGATTTACCTCTTTTGATGGCTTGAAGCGCCCTTCATCAATATCAATCCCGATAGTCCTGTAAGCCTCGCGGAAAGGAACTCCTTTCAGAACTTCATTGTTCACGACTTCAACAGAGAACAAATAATCGTATTTTGGATCGTCCAGGATATTGTCTTTAACAGAAATGTTTTCCAACATGAAAGTTGCGATTTCAAGACATTCATTGAGCGATTTAAACGCCGGGAATAAATTTTCCTTTAACAACTGAAGATCTCTATGGTAACCCGATGGCAGGTTGGTCGTCATCAGCGCAATTTCATTTGGCAAGGCCTGTATCTTATTACAACGTGAACGGATCAACTCAAAGACATCGGGATTTTTCTTGTGTGGCATGATGCTCGATCCCGTAGTCAAATGTGCCGGAAAAGAGATAAAGCCAAAATTTTGGTTGATATATAGACATACATCCATTGCAAACTTGGCCAACGTCGCCGCGATGGAACTCATGCCCTGTGCCAAGATACGTTCGGTTTTACCTCTACCCATCTGAGCATAAACCACATTGTAATTGAGGTCTTCAAATCCTAACAATTGCGTCGTCATCGTTCTATTCAATGGAAAGGATGATCCATACCCTGCAGCAGATCCTAAAGGATTCTTATTACAAACCTTCCATGCTGCACGCATCATCTCCAGATCATCCACAAGACTTTCGGCGTAAGCACCAAACCATAATCCAAACGATGAAGGCATGGCAATCTGCAAGTGCGTGTATCCAGGGATCAGAATATGCTTATACCGCTCGCTGAGTTGGATCAATTCATTAAAAAGAGCCTCCGTATTCTGGATGATATGCTGAATCTCTGAGCGGAAGTATAATTTTAGATCGACCAAAACCTGGTCGTTACGGGATCTGCCGGAGTGAATTTTTTTACCAGCCTCTCCAATACGCTGTGTAAGCAACATTTCAACCTGCGAATGCACATCTTCTACCGAGTCTTCAATACGAAAGTCACCGGCTAAAATTTCTTTATAGATATTTTTCAGTTCTTTTTGTACAAGCGCTAGATCCTCATCGGTCATCAGGTTTATGCTATTCAACATGCGTGTATGGGCCAATGAACCCAAAACATCCGCAGCAGCAAGTTGCAGGTCCATTACGCGGTCATTGCCCACTGTAAACGATTCTACAAAAGAATCGACATCTATATTTTTTTGCCAGATTTTCATTCGTATAATTTCTTTTTGATCCTGTTATTTTCAAAAGCCTTTGGTCGGTTTAGTGTTGATTGAAGCTTCTGATAATTCTATCACATACAATTTTTACAAAAATACCAATTGCAAATGGTTATATCAATGCAAAGATTGCATACATTTTGCTCAGAAAATTGGATTAAAAACAAAAAATCAGGTGGAAAAAAAAGACTGTTACAAAAAAAATAAAATGTTAAAAGTTTGTTAAATCGCGATAAACACACATTATAAGTAACCACTCACTTTATTTTTAAAAGTTATTTTGTCAGTTTTTTAAGTATTCCTATGTTTGTAGTGTAAGGGAGATGAAAAAATAGAAGATGGTAAGGTTAGTAAATACTTACCGCTTTAAATACACCGAAATTTCAAACCAAATATGATAGACCCCAAAGTCTTAAAACTTGAAAGAAATTACCTAACCAATTGTGAATCGAAATTTAAAGGCACGTCAAACCAAGATGTGCCTTTTTTCTTATGTCGAGTCAAGTTTCTCTTTTAATTGAAATTTTGGCTATTTTTGTTTAACATAATTGAGAATATTCAACATAAAACGTATACGATGGGAACAGAAAGCAAGAGACAGCAACGTTTTGCTGGGGTGATTCAACAGGATTTAGCAGCATTATTTCAACGCGAAGGTAATTCATGGGCTCCTGGAGCGTTTATCACGGTTACACGGGTTCGTGTTACACCTGATTTGGCAATTGCCCGTGTTTACATAAGCTTTTTGAACACAAAAACGGCACAGGAAAATATGAAGTCCATTCGTTCCAAAACATCTGAAATACGCTACAAACTGGGAGCAAAAATTAAGAACCAGGTAAAGATTGTTCCTCAATTGGAGTTCTTCCTCGATGATACCAACGAATATGTTGAACACATGGACAAACTATTTGACGAGATCGGCAAAGAACCGCGTCAGCCAGAATAATGCTATCTATCGCAGCCTGTTAAACAACCATGGTATTTGAACTGGATACGAACAGACTGGAGTTTCCACACCCAAGTTATGCAGAAGAAGATGGTTTACTCGCCGTAGGTGGAGATCTTTCGCCAGATCGTTTGCTACTGGCCTATAGTAACGGAATTTTCCCCTGGTTCAGTGATGACAGCCCTATACTTTGGTATGCCCCAGACCCCAGATTTGTGATCGATCCCTCCAAGGTCAAGATCAGCAAAAGCATGGCGAGTGTACTCCGGAAAAAAACATTTTCCTTATCGATAGACCGCAGCTTTAAAGAAGTCATTCAGCTTTGCGCGACTATCAATAGAAAAGATCAGGCTGGAACCTGGATAACCCAGGGCATGATCCAAGCATATAGTAAACTTGCGGAGCTAGGTTATGCACATTCGGTGGAAGTATGGCAAGGTGGTATACTCGTTGGCGGGCTTTATGGCGTGTTAATCAATGGTGTCTTTTGTGGAGAAAGCATGTTTTCAAAAGTCCCCAACGCTTCGAAAGCGGCCCTGATTTATCTCGCCCAAGAAATTGAACTACGTTTAATTGATTGCCAATTTCACACGGATCATTTGGAAAGCATGGGCGGTGAATACCTTTCCTTGACAGATTATTTAGCAATACTAACAAAAGACCAAAGACATGAGTAGTCCCTATCGTAAACATTTTGACATCGCTTCAGCCGTAACTTACCTCACGACACCAGGATCCGGCTTACTTTCACGTGAAACAAAGGCTTGGCGCTCCAAAAGAGACCAAGATTTCTTTGACGCGAACAGTGCCTTACGCGAACAGCAAGGTGCAACTTTAGATGCCTGTCGGGATACGCTCGGTAAATTCTTTAATTGCCCTTCCCAAAATGTGTTCTTATCAAGTTGTTTTTCCTTTGCCTTCAATGCGCTATTGGCAGGTTTACCGAAACAATCGAAAGTGCTGCTATTGGACAATGATTATCCTTCGGTTAATTTTCCTACAATTATAAGCGGTTTTGAACATCAATTTGTCAGGATGGACGAACAGCTGGAAACGAATTTATTGGACACAATAGCAACATTTAAACCAGATGTCCTTATTCTTTCCATTGTTCAATATATTTCGGGATTAAAAATAGACCTATCTTTCATACAGGAACTGAAGCATCAGCATCCCGACTTGTTGATTGTAGGCGACGGCACCCAGTTCTTGGGAACAGATCTTTTTGATTTTACGCTTTCGGGCTTTGACGCCGTATTATCCAGTGGATACAAATGGCTTATGGCTGGCTTCGGCAATGGTTTTGTTCTCTTAAGTGACAGACTCAAAGCGATACTTTATGCGGATATCCAAAAAAATTACAGCTTCCTCAACAACCAATGGATGAATAAATCTGTGGTACAACTTTGTTTTGAACCAGGGCATCTGGACACCCTGTCGCACGGAACGCTACAGCAGTCCCTTCTTCAATTGGAGGAATGGGGATTTTCCGAAACAGTGGCCTATACCCAAAAGTTAATTGCAGATGCCCGCGCTGAACTTGCCGACCGGAAACTGTTATTGGACAGCATCATCAATAGACGTCCACAGAGCAATATTTTCAATATTCAGATCAACCCCGAAAATTATCAGACTCTCCTGGATGAGGGCATAAAATGCTTTCCCCGAGGATCGGGGATCCGTGTTGGATTTCATTTATACAATGATCACTCGGATCTTGAGAAGCTATTATATATTATCGACACAAAAGTAAAGTAAACATGAAATTTAGAATAGGCGACTTAGTACGGTTTGTCGATGAGCCCATTGAGGGGCATATCACATCCATGCAGCCCAACGATATTGTAGGCGTTACAGATGACACTGGTTTTGAGATTCCGGTGCCAATGGATAAAATCACTCTTGTCTTCGGTAATATGCGTCGAGCAGATGATGAACTTGACCAGCATGCGACACCACTGACACCACATCGATTTATCGAAAAAGGAATACTTTTGGCAATTTCGGGAGACCACAAAGATGGACTTGCCAAATTACATATCATCAATGAAACGAGTTTTGAGCTCCTAGTGTCCGTAGCTGAAGCTACAGCGAATAAAGTAAAAGGTATTTTCAGCAATAAAATACCGCCACACGATTCGATGCAGTTTTATACAGGCAACTTTGCAAATGTTGGGAAATGGCCTACCTTCCGTTTTCAGATCATACGGCATAGTGCTAGTTTGCAGGAACTGACATCACCAATCAACAGAGAACAGCGTGTACGTCCTGTAGATCTAACTAATCCAAAAGTCCTGAACGAAATTTTGGATGAAAAAATATGGTCCTACGAACTGGATAAGATTGAAGAGGATTTAGGACTGGACAAGTTGAAAAATCATTTCATACCACATCGTCCAAATAAAAAATAAGCTAGATGAATTTCATCTAGCTTATTTTTTATATACCAAACGGCTTTATTTTATTCAGCTGTCGCAGAAACCTTCTTGGTGCTCAACAATAATAGTACGATGCCAACCAAATAGACAATCCAGCCCCAGCGCATGTGCAGGGATTTAGAAAGCAATTTATCGGCAAATCCCCAGCCGAAATAATTATTGATCTTAAACCAGACCGCTGTTATACTCAACAGATACCAACAGGCGGCCACTCGGGTCATCCACTGATAAGCTCGAACCGCACGGACAAAAAACAAGAGGGCAGTCACCCCGAGTATAAGTAATGTAATAAAGAACAAGTAGGCATCTACCTGATATAAGTTCCAATTTCCCTTAATAGGCACTTTTAAGAATGGTGTCATGCTGGACAAAAAAGAAATGACTAGTCCAACAATGGCAAAGTATTTTTTGATAATAATCATGGTTCAAATTCCTTTAAAACTGCTACGAATATAAGTTGAATATTGACACATATATAACTTGTATTTCACTTTTTGAAAAATTATTCTATTTTTAAGCGCAATTAACGCTTAGAACAAATAAAAAACAAGACTAATCCAAAGATCATCAATCATTTAAATCTGGTTTTCACTTGTTTAAAAGAGATGAATATAATTTTTAGCATTTAAGCCGAATAATAAACATGAAAAGAGAAGTTGAAGAAATCGCAGCAGAACAACCTGCACAGCCTAATAAAAAGAAAAAGATCTATATCATTATTGGCGTCGTGCTATTGGTTGTCCTAGCGGGTGGCGGATATTACAACTATAGCCATCGACAAGCTATCGACGGCCTGCAGGTGGATAGTACCGCGACAGCTGTTGTAGGGTTTGACAATGCAGATCCCAAAGATCTGGAAGATGCTGATGGTTGGAGTTCACTGGAAGACTATCAACACTGGAACAATGCAATCTTCACGATTCCCGAATACGATAATATCCCGTTACGCTATAGAAGGGGTATTACAAAGATATTCATGGGTAATAACTACCTTGAACCTGTAGATGATAAACCTATATACAAGTTTACACGCATAAAAGATCGTGCTAAATCTGTTTTCTGTTATGGTAACTTTACCGATCGCAACGATTCAGACAGTTGGAATAAAGAAATGGCTTTTTTGGTAGAAAAGAACGACTACCAGAGCAGTGCCATCTGGATCATTTCAGCAAAAGGCGATATTTTATTCTGGAAGGAATATTCAAGCGAACTGCCACTCATCAACAGCTTCAAAAAGGGACAAAAAATTTTTATGGATGAGATGAAGTTAGTACCTGCTCCTGCTGATGGAATTATTGTCAAGAATAAAAATTCCAAGTACGCATTAATTTACAATAAAAGCAGCAAGACCTTCGACAGCTATTACCAATACAGTGATAGTGAAATTCAGGAAGCTACCACTTCTGAAGAGGAGCCTTATGTGGAAGAATTGCAAGATGTCACCATCGACTCTGCAACTACAAATACAGGTATTAAAGAGTAGTTTATCGTATTTTATCGCTTAAAATTTTCGTCACGACAGATCGTGACGAAAATCATTCGATATTGATACGCAAAACAAACACCTGAATTACAGACATATAACCATCAAAATCAGCTATTTAAAATCTTTCTAAATTAATCCCTTTGACAGATTTTTGACACAAGCACAAAGCTTTTAAGCTACATTTGTACCGTTAAATATAAGCGAGGGATTAGAGCTTTGAAAAATCTTAAAGTATTAGCGTTTACTCATAAACATGTCGAACTAAAAGATCTAGGTAATCTAGTGATCTGCAATGAGGATTTAGAAAGTCGCCTCATCAATCTAAAGCATAGCCTAGACATTCCAGAGATCTTTTATATTGGTACTTGTAACCGAGTAGAGTTTGTATTTTATGGTGCTCACGAATTGACCCATGAATTCATTGCTGATTTTATGGGAAAATTGAACTTCTGTGTTCCTCAGGAGAGACTACAATGTTATTTAGGACAGGTCAACAAATACGAGGGTATGGATGCTTTAAACCACCTGCTTCGGATGTCATGTTCACTTGAAAGTCTTGTTGTTGGTGAAAAAGAAATTTTGGCACAGGTACGTCGGGCCTATGATCGTTGTAGAGAAGCTGGTTTTACTGGAGATTTTCTACGTCTGATGATGGATCGTCTCGTAAAAACGGCTAAAGAAGTATACACCTATACTAAAATTTCCAGAAACCCAATTTCCGTTGTCTCGCTTGCCTATCGCAAATTGCGCGAACTAAAACTGGTTGAAAACCCTAGAATCGTCATTATCGGTTCTGGAGAAACCAATCAGAACTTAGCGAAATATTTCCAAAAGAACCAAAAAGCTAAGTTCGTTATTTTCAACCGCACAATAGAGAACGCAAAGGCCTTAGCCGAAGAATTAAATGCTGAAGCTTATCCCCTAGCTGATATTGATCAGTACAAAGAAGGCTTTGATATTTTAATTACTTGCACAGGTGCTCCGACCTCCATTATTGACAACACACTTTATCAATCCTTATTAAACGGAGAAACGGATAAGAAAATAATCATTGACTTAGCCGTTCCGAATGATATTGATGCTGAAGTTCTCCAAAACAATCCGATTCATTATATCGAAGTAAGCAGCTTACAAGCTATTGCGGAGAAAAACATCCAAGAGCGTTATAACGAATTGGAGAGTGCCGAAAAGATTATACAGGACAATATCCAAGAATTTTTACCTTTAATCAAACAGCGACGTGTAGAGGTTGCTATGCGTGAGGTTCCTGAAAAGATTAAAGAAATTAAATCATTTGCGCTAAATGAGGTTTTTGCTCAAGAGGTTCAAGCCCTAACCCCTGAAGCGAGAGAAGTATTGGAAAAAGTCATCAACTACATGGAAAAGAAATACATCAAGGTTCCAATGGTTATGGCGAAAGAAATTTTGGTTAAAACTCCAGAAACGGAAAAAAACTAATACTAAGCTTCCTCTTCGAACAGCGTTATATTCTATTACTTTTTGTTGCTTCCCTAGGTTTTGTACCAATGCCTATTAGCGGAATGAATCTGTGCCCGTCACCCGGAGCTATCCTTTGACTGTTTCTTTAAATTTCGGTTTGTCAATTATTTCCTGACATATAATGACAGTAACGTGTCAACATATTCCTTCTATTTATTTATTTTTGCTCTGATTAATGGTATTAAACACATTTTTCCGAAATTGTTTATTTCCGGGGCTCAATTGAATTAAAACACATGCTGTGCTAGTTGAATACGTCGCTACTGGGGGAACATTTTGTGATTGTTTTAATAGGTAAAGTAAAATTAACGTGAATAGAAAACTAATTATTGGTACCCGGGGAAGTGTTCTTGCCATGTGGCAGGCAAATTTTGTAAAAGATCGATTGGCAGAAATCGGAATTGAAGCAGAATTAAAAGTCATTAAAACACAAGGGGATATCATTCAACACCTTCGTTTGGATAAATTAGAAGGCAAAGGATTTTTCACCAAAGAGCTTGAAGAGGAGCTTTTAAGCGGGACCATTGATTTAGCTGTACACTCACACAAAGATTTACCTACGGTCAACCCTCCGGGATTGATCATTGCAGCGGTTTCTGAGCGTGAAGATCCCGCTGAATTATTGATTATCCACAAAGATTGTGTGGATATCAAAAAACGTCTTTCATTAAAACACAATGCGACTGTTGGGACATCATCCAACCGTAGAAAAGCGCAGATCTCGGCGCTACGTCCGGATCTAGAATTTGACGATCTCCGTGGTAATTTACAGACAAGAATCCAGAAGCTACGTGATGAGCAATACGATGCTATCGTACTTGCAAAGGCAGGTATTAGCCGTATTGAAATGGATATTACAGATTTTCATGTGGAAGAGATTCCTCCTGTTGAAATTATCCCGGCACCGGCGCAAGGAGTACTTGCTATTCAGATCCGTGAAGTTGACAAGGAACTTTTTGACGCTTTACAGCCCTTAAACAATGAAGAAGTAGCAAAAACAATCTCCGTAGAACGTTTGGTATTAAATAAATTTGACGCGGGATGTCATGCGCCATTAGGCTGTTATTGCCGTAAAAGCGGTGATGAATACGAAGCTTGGGCCTCTATTGCTGACACAAGCGAAGATTTTCCTGACCGTGTTTACCTTAGAGATACCGATGCGACGCGGTTAGCGGAGCGTATTTTCAGCAAATATGCAAAGGATAGAAAATTGCCACAATCTGTATTTATTTCCCGGGAGGTAGACGAAAATTCCTATTTCGCAAGAGCAATGGCCAAGCACAATATTACTATTGAGGGCCGCTCTTTGATCAAAATATTCCCCATCATCAACAAATTGGATCCTTTTATCCTAAAACACGTGGATTGGATTATATTTTCAAGCAAGAATGGTATTGAGCACTTTTTCAATTTAGAGCCACGTTTGAGCAAAAAGACCAAGATTGGTGTCATTGGCCGTGGCTCGGAAGAGATTTTGCGCAAATATGACCGCGTTGCTGATTTCTCTGGCGACAGTGAGGGCATCAATATGGAGGAAATTGCGAAGAAATTTGCTGAATTGGCCAATGGTGGTACCGTGCTTATACCACGTGCGAAGGAATCTTTGGAGACGATCCAAAAAGCATTAAGCCCGGAGACAAAAATTATCAATATACCGGTATATGAAACGGTCTTAGAAGAAAATGTAGATCCATCCAATGCGGAGGTATTGGTCTTTACCAGTCCGAGCAATGTGGAAGCATATTTTGCAGACAACCTACTGGAACCAGGCCAAAAAGTAATCTGTATTGGCCGCTCTACCGGTGCAAAGTTTGATGAGATGAATGTCCCTTATGCACTTCCTTATTCTCCAGATGAAATAGGTCTTTCTGAAGCCGTTTTTGGATTGGAGTATTAGAATCGTATAAAGTAGTTTGTATTTCAACGTCGGTAAACGATTCCACTGACTTTGAAATAAACAACATAGATCATAAATAATCTTAATATAATGTTACAACGTCCGAGAAGAAATCGTAAATCTGCCGTGATTCGCGACATGATTCAAGAGACACGTTTAGACGCGTCAAATTTGATTTTCCCACTTTTTATCGTCGATGGGCAAAATCAAAAAACTGAGGTTAAATCGATGCCAGGCATCTATCGCTATTCAATAGACAATCTATTGAAGGAAGTGGAAAGTTGCCTGAAGTTGGGCTTACGTTCATTTGATCTTTTCCCTAACATTGAAGAGTCATTAAAAGACAAATATGCTACAGAAAGCTACCGTGATGGAAGTTTATACTTACGTGCAATTGCTGCGGTAAAGAAAAATTTTCCGGAGGCTTGTATCGTAACGGATGTTGCCATGGACCCTTACAGCAGTGACGGGCACGATGGAATTGTCGAAAACGGTGAGATCCTAAACGATGAGACATTAGAGGTATTGGGCAAAATGGCCTTGGCACATGCACAATCAGGTGCAGATATCATTGCACCATCAGATATGATGGATGGCCGCATCGGTTACATCCGTGAGCTATTGGACCATAATAGTTTTACTAACGTTTCTTTGATGTCGTATACGGCAAAATATGCTTCGGCCTATTATGGTCCTTTTAGAGATGCCTTAGGCTCGGCACCCAAGCATGGCGATAAAAAGACCTACCAGATGAATCCTGCCAATGCAAAAGAGGCGCTTATTGAAGCACAGCTCGACGCACAGGAAGGAGCGGATTTTCTGATGGTGAAACCAGGACTTCCCTACTTAGATATCGTTAAACTTCTTGCAGACAACTTCGATCTACCAATTGCAGTATATAATGTCAGTGGAGAATATGCGATGTTAAAGGCGGCAATTCAAAACGGCTGGTTAGACGAACGTGTCATCCTAGAAACGTTATTGAGCTTCAGACGTGCTGGCGCTACAGCAATCTTATCCTACCACTCCAAAGAAGTATTGGAGAAAGGTTTTATTTAACAACTTTCAGATTATCTTCGATAATCGGAATTTAACTAACAAAAGCTCGGGAATTCATTTTCGAGCTTCTGTTTTTTTAAAATATTATTTAAACCTTTTTACGACATTGCGGTCAAACAGAAAATTATAATGCGCCTTATTATGTTAAAAAGTATCATAATCAGCAGTTTCCTTTTATTGGCTCCCTCCATACATGAAACTACCTTTTACTTCTTTTTGGAAGGCAATTGGATTGCGGACAACGCTAAGCTGAAATCAATCACATTTAATAAGAATGGTGACGCCTTATTTACCTTTTCAAATTCAAACCCTCAGGGTCCCCAGACCTCAATTCATCAGAAAGTAGATAGCATTGCTATATTAAATCGCAGAAAATTTAGTGGCTACTTTTTTAGTCCAAATCTTTTTGGAAAATATAGTGATAACAAGACGGCTTTTGAGATTGAAATTAAGTCAGCAAATGAGATTATCCTGTTTGTCAATAAACAGGAAATAAAATTGCTAAAAAAAGAAGCTGTTACTCAATTTAAATAGCTAATATCAGGCTATTATGGATTCCTTACGTTTCTATGAGACTTATCTTCTTAAAAAAAGATAACTTCGCATTCAAATACATAGACTATGCAAGCACCTGATATTTCAAGAGCAAAATCTGCTGAGCTATTTGAAAAAGCAAAACAATATTTCCCTGGAGGCGTAAACTCTCCTGTTAGGGCTTTCAAATCCGTATATGGTACCCCATTATTTATTGAGCGTGGCGATAAAGCACACCTGTGGGATGCTGACGGAAATGAATTCATCGATTTTTGTTGTTCATGGGGCCCCTTAATTTTAGGGCACAATAATGATCAAGTTCGTGAAGCTGTAGCGGCACAACTCGGGAAAGGCTTAAGTTTTGGCGCTCCCACTGCGTTGGAGAACCAACTGGCTGAGTTGATTATCGAAAACAATAGGTTTATTGAGAAAATTCGCTTTGTCAGTTCCGGAACTGAGGCCGTAATGTCTGCAATCCGTTTGGCTAGAGGCTACACGAAACGTGATAAGATCATCAAATTTGATGGCTGTTATCATGGCCACTCCGATTCTCTTTTGGTTAAAGCGGGTTCTGGTTTGGTCACTTTTGGTGAGACATCATCGGCTGGTGTACCTAAAGCATTTGCAGACGAAACCATTGTTATCGAATTAAACGATAAGCAAGCTTTAGAAGCTGCTTTT
Organism: Sphingobacterium sp. UBA7038; assembly: GCF_002494055.1. Classification (NCBI taxonomy): domain Bacteria; kingdom Pseudomonadati; phylum Bacteroidota; class Sphingobacteriia; order Sphingobacteriales; family Sphingobacteriaceae; genus Sphingobacterium; species Sphingobacterium sp. UBA7038. Next base: position 35,204 of record NZ_DLAV01000026.1, on the reverse strand, counting down.
GCAGAATTTAAAGATCAGATTGCCGCAGTTATTATTGAGGGTATACCTGCAAACAATGGCTTATTGTTGCAATCTAAGGAATATGTTCACTTCTTACGTAATATCACCAAAGAACATGGTGCAATGTTGATTATGGATGAAGTGATCACGGGATTCCGTATTGGTTTTGAAGGTGCTTCGGCTTACTATGACGTACAACCAGATATTATTACCTACGGCAAAATTATTGGTGGCGGAATGCCTGTTGGTGCCTATGGAGCCTCAAAAGAATTGATGGCCTGTATATCTCCTGATGGTGCAGTTTACCAAGCCGGAACTTTATCCGGAAATCCAGTTGCTATGGCTGCCGGCATTGCCGCATTAGGTATCTTGGCACAAAAGGATTTCTACACAAATTTAAATGCCAAAACAGAAGCTTTCGTCAATGATATGCGTACTTATATTGCGGAGAAAGGATATAAAGTTCAACTTTTCCATGTGGCTTCTATTTTTTGGTTTGCCTTCACAGAACAGCACGAAATTAAAAAAGCGAGTGAAATCGATCCTAAATCGATGGAATCTTATAAAATTATGCACCGCGAATTGTTAAATCGTGGCGTATATTTTGGTCCTTCAGGCTATGAAGTAGGCTTTGTTTCTGATGCACATACAGCAGCGGATCTTGACCAGGCAAAAAAACATATTTTCGATGCTTTAGACATTGTCTTTAGTGCATAAAATCAAACTACTATAAAAAAGCCCTCCAGTATATTACTAGAGGGCTTTTTTTATAGGTTAGTGGAAGTATAGGCTCGAATCAACGTGCTTATTAGAGTTTGTTTGCCAGCTTCTTATCTTTAGATTTCATCTTATTTAGTCCGGCAATAAGTTCATCCAATGAAAACTTACCTTTGATATCCATAAAAACACTTTCATCTTCGTTATCATGAACGAGTAGAGAAACCCGCTGAATAACATTATTCTTATCAATACGCGCATTCAGCGAAATCTCCTGTCCATCCGTGTTAATAACCAGTAATTCCTCAAATTTGTTCTTCTTCAAAAACTTATGGTAATCGTCCAAAATCCGTGCATTCTTCGTTTTGTCATTATTTGAAAGTGTCAGCATTCTGAACTTCTTTAATTTCTTTACAATTTCAGCCATTGCACGAGACTCTTCATCATTATCGTCCTTTAAGGCTTTTTTCATAAAGGGTTTTGTTAACCACATCGGTAAATTAATGGCAACAATCTCAGCGTCGTCCGATACATTAGACCGGCTGACGAAATCCATATTGGAGGCTTTTTTTATCATGCATGACTGCATGGAGAAAAGAACGCCAACTAGGCACAACAAGGTTAGTAATCTTTTCATAATCTTCTACTTTTTGTTGTTATCACCTTTATTCTTACTCACTTTATTGTTCCCTTCGTTGACCAAGCTAGTCACGTCTTTCAACGGTATAGCCCCGTCAAGGATCATAAATAGATTTTGCCCATCTCCGTTGATCGTTAGTAACAGATTGTTTAAGATGTCGGCATTTGCAGACATATTTTCGACCATGAACCGGATATCCTGACCTTCATTATTGAGCGACATGAGTTCTTCATACTTTAAATTTGAAACTGCCCCTTGAATAATACCTGTTAAGGCTTTATCCTCCCCATCTTCAACAATCAGCATCCGCAACGATTTAACATTCTTAAGTAGTGGTGTAATTGTCTGCATATCCTCATCGTCTATTTTCAAATTACCCAATAGCTTGAACATCGGCGCCCCGATTTTTAGTGTTGTCACACCTTTCTTTCCTTGATATTGTTCAAAAAGTTTATCCAATTTTGAAATTTGTGCATTTGCCATACTTGCTACAAGTAGAAGGCAAGCTATTAAAAAACCTTTCATTTTATTTTAGTTAATCGTTATTGACATTTGTTTTATATTCATTGCTTTATCTACACCATTTTCCAGATTATTTGCCAGTAAGCCTAAAGATTTTAGGGTCAGTTCAACAGCTTCCTGTTCGTTCGCGACAGGTTTCCCATTCAAAACCACATAATCTGCCTGATAGGGTTCACTTTCGACTGATTGCAGACTTTCAGCAACTATTTTCTTCTTTTCAGTCCATGCCTTCGCTCGTTTTTTAACTTTAGAATGTTTGAGCGTTTCTGCGATCTGTAACGTCTTACCGCTTTCCACCGAAGGGGTCCCATCATTAGCATTGGAAACTACCGTTTCTTCATTTTGTTGTTCGATCAGCTTCTTGTCCGCGGATTTTAGCTCTTTCATTTCCTTTTCGGCAAGTACAGGTACTCGCGTTGTTGGTTCCTGATTTAGGAATAGTGCAATTCCAATAGCCATTAACAACATGGCTGCTGCTGCATATTTTATCCAGCTATTATTCCACCAGATAATACGTTTCTTATCATCATTGATCTCACTTTGGAAGTCCTCAAAGGACCAATCCATTGTCCTATTCTTTTCCTGATTCAATGATTGAAAAAAAGCATCATCCGAGCTTTTCAATGCTCTTTCTTCCTCTAATGACGACTGGCCATTAAAGTACTTCTCTTCCAATTCTTTTAATTTCTTATCTTTCATCACTGTTCATCTTATTTTCAAAGACGATGAAACAATCGTGTTTATTTCTTATCAGAATAAATCCTCATGGTTTCATAATCGAATAATTTTGTCAATTGTTCTTTTACCTTCTGTCTAGCACGCATCAGATTAACTCTTACCGCAGACTCGCCCATCTCCAATACTTCACCGATTTCATCGATGTCATAATCCTCAACATCGCGCAGATGCATAACAAGCCGTTGTTTTTCGGGAAGGGAATTGATCATTTCAAGGATAATTTCTTTCGTATTCCCAACAGTATGTTCCGTCATGGTAACAACCTGATGCTGCTCAACAAAGTCTGCCCTGACCTTATCTTTTTTTAGACGATTGAGCGCTTCATTTTTAACACTCTGCATGCAGAAGGCTTCCATATTTTTATATTGAAGCAGCTGATCTTTTAATTGCCACAACCGCATCATCACATTTTGTACCGCATCAAAAGCCTCATCATCATCAACCAAGATCCGTTTCGCAAAGCGAAATAGCTTATCCTTATGGATGAAAACGGTATTTTTAAATTGCTCTTGGTTCATGTTATCGTCAATATTGAGACTTACGCTATTTTAATCTTCTAATCGGCTTTTGCCCCATCTCCGTATCACCTGTGCCTTTTATATTATCAAGACATTTCAGCTTATCGATTTATTACATCTAATATGACTATTTTTTTAAAAATATTTAATTCACTGTGTATTAAACTTCAATGAGTAGCCCAAACGGCCTATTTTTAACCTTATTACAAACAAAATAGGAACATAGACTGTTACTTAAGATGCTGAATGATTAAAAAATTAAACAAAAAAATTATGAAGTATTACAGAATTATCGGTATTACTGCTGCAGTAGCGCTCATGGTAGGCGCTATCGGGTGTAACAACTCATCTACGAAAAGTACAGGTGGAGCTGACTCAAGCAGCAGTATGGACACAAATACTGCACAGAAAATGGACTCAATCACCGTTAGTCCTATTGCAGACTCGAAAGAATTTCCTGGAGCTGATCTGCAGATCGCCTCGATCACTGCAGAAAAGGTAGGAACAGACTCCGCAAAAGTAACTGTAAAATATGCGATTAAGAATTTCAAATTAACGGAGATGACCGATGATGCCCATGCTGCCCATATGGCAAATTCGCATGATGGGCAACATATTCATTTTATTTTAGACAATAAACCTTACACGGCTCTCTACAAGCCCGAGAACTCTGTAACAGTACCGTTAAATTCGGAACATTACCTGCTCTCATTTTTATCAAGATCCTATCATGAATCCATAAAAACCACTGAAGCTTCTAAATTGGTAAAATTTAAGATTGATGCAACGGGTAAATTGACGACGGATGCAACACCAAAGGAATCATCACTTTTCTATTCTCGACCTAAAGGTGAGTATAAAGGAGATGAAACAAAAAATCTCCTGTTAGATTTTTACGTAATCAATACCAAACTTGCTCCAGATGGCAACAAGGTAATTGCAGATATCAATGGCCAGACATTTACATTGGACAAATGGGGCCCATATGAGATAAAAGGCCTGCCAATGGGCAACAATAAAGTAAAATTGACTCTAGTAGATAAGGATGGTAATGCTGTTACCGGAGATAATGTTTCGGTAGAACGTGATATCAAACTGTCTGAAAAATAAATCCAGAGCTGTACAAAACAAAAAAGAGTCGCATTGAAATGCGACTCTTTTTTGTTTAGGATAAACTTTGAGCAACAATAAGGCATCGTCTTTATTCCTTTTTGATTAAGGTAGTTTGTCAAAATCAATTTCTGGTGCATTATTTTTATTCCGGAATTCAAACTTACTTCCTTGCTTAACAACGTCACTAAAGAAACCACCATTTCTAAGAAAGTATCCGTTTTTGTTGATGCCGCCGATTGCATCAATGCGCTGATTTGCACGATAGGTATTATCCACACTGAAAGAAGCCGCTTGTACAGCTTTCCATTGCCCATCATAGACCCATTGATTGCCAAACTCAACCTTTCTACCCAGGTAGCCTTGATTCGGACTAAAGTTCTCCAAGAAACTATGGAATCGTTTCAGGTAGGTATTTGTCTGCGGACGTTTGAAGCTTGCGATCACATTCCATGCATTCTCTTCAGGTACAAAAAACCAGGCGGTATAGTCGGTATTTCCTCTTCCATCGGGCACACCTTTCAAGAGAAACTTATAGGTTATACCTGCTTTCCAAAAGTACTTGCGGTAACTCTGCCCGCCTGACCCTTCATTTCCAAACTCGCCCGAATGCACATCCTTTCCTTTTTTTAGTAGATGGATTTTTTGCTCATCTGGAATACTTTTCGGATCATCTGTATGGAATGGACTCCATACGGAAAATAAGATACGTCGCTCGGTTTCTGAATTAACCTGTATACCAAAGTAGCCTTCGCCAAAACCATTCGCCATAAAATAGGAACCAACTTTATCTTCGCCTTGAGGGACGGTAACTTCATTATAATAGTAACTCACGTTGCCCTCCGTAGGAACGGTATAATTAAGATGACAGGAAGGTCCTCTTCGGGACCAGTAGTAATAGTCGGGGTTATCAGAATAGATAAGTCCTTCTGACGCGGCTTCACCGCTAACAAGTAGTTCTGTCACATTAGCAAAATTACTGCCCGATTTACTGACTCCTTTTAGGTCGACCCGAACATAACCGGGAGCCTTTATTTCAATGGACAGCGGAGCTGTTTCGGCAAGTTCATTTCCTTCAACATCTACAACGGCTTTTTTCCCTAGTGCGTCAATTTCTATTTTAGATTTCCCAGCATCATTTTTCGCTTTCAGCTTTAATGTCAATTTCCCTGCTTTCTGAGCCCGAAAATAAACCGATGCCACTTCCTGATTGCTTGACCATTTTACGAGGCCATTACGACCGGAAATTTCCGCATCACCGGCTTGCCCTGCGGTGATGAAAGCGTTCCCGGCTAGAGGAACGGCATACGTCTTCCCTGCTGTCTGTGCGATACCGCTTATCGAAAGACAGGATAAAGCTCCCAGAAAGAGATACTGGATAAAGTGTTTTCTTTTCATACTTTATTTTTTTTATCAATTTATATATCAACCTTAAGCTAGTTATACTACCTGCGGTTATTCATATTCGTCATAAACTCGAGATGCTATTACATTCTAATACTTCGCGAAACCGACTACTTTATTAGTTCCGAAATTCAATTTATCAGCTACCTTTATGCTGCACTTTACTATTGAATAAAGATGGTATCGGTTTGTGAAACTGGATTATTTGATGAAGATAAGGCTTAGATTTACAGAAAAAGAAAGGAAATGTATATCAATCGATTGTGTAAAAAAACGGCAATAATTGACCACCATTCCTTTCCATTTAAATGAACTATTATAAAATGAGATGTATATTTTAACATTTTAAAAATACGATCTAATCTTTTTGTGTATTTTTAGGATCAGAGTCCCCTTTTATAAAAGCTAAAATAGCAAGCTCCATGGACAAATCTGCTTATAGCACATCAAAACGTATCTTAGGACAAAAACAAATCTCCATATTGATCCATGGACTCGCCTGGCTTATTTTCTTATCCTTTCCAGTACTATTTTTTAACAACGGTCAATTGGAAATTAAGGAAATACTTTTTGCACCGGCATTTTGGATTTTCACAGGCTGTTTTTTAATCCTATTTTATGTCAATGCCTATGTACTGATTCCATACAGCATAAAGCATCGAAAATTTATCAGTTACGGAATCTCCATTATTTTGACAGGTTTGTTACTAGCTTGCTATCTTCAGCCCTTTGACCGGCTGATGCGTATTGGACGTCAACAATTACCGACCCCTGGGGACAGAGAATTTTCACCTAGGCATCATCCTGATTTTCCACCGCCACCATCTGCTAGGCATTTCCCATACCGAGGTCCAGGGCAATCCCCGGGACAACGGCCACAACCTATCGATATCGCTTCTGTGTATATTTTCCTGTTAACTATTAGCCTTGCCGCGCTCTATAGAATCGTAACCTATTGGATGGAAACGCAGCAAAAAATGCAATTGGTCGAACAAGACCGTATGAAGGCCGAACTTTCCTTTTTAAAAGCGCAAGTCCACCCCCACTTCTTGTTTAATACCTTAAATAATATTTACGCATTGGCACTGACCAATGATGATGCCGTCGCAAGTAGTATTCATCGTCTTTCGCAATTAATGCGTTATTACATGGATGAACGGCACAGTGATACGATTGACATCAAGATCGAAATCCAGGCTATACAAGATTTTATCAATCTCCAAAAGCTACGCATTGGCCCGAATTGTTCGATCAGTGAACACTATACGGGGCTCGAACACCCTAAAACGATACACGCATTTGTGCTGCTTCCTTTTGTTGAAAATGCGTTCAAATATGGATTAAGCACCATAGAGCCCTGCCAATTAAGTTTTGAGGTCATTCTAACGCCAACATCCTGCACATTAAATGTAAAGAATAGCATTGCTACACAGTCAACCGAACAACACCGCACAGGAACAGGCCTTAAAAATGTTCAACGTCTATTGGAACATTTTTATGCCGACAGGCACCGCCTGACGATCCAACAGGAGGATCATTCTTTTTTTGTTCAGCTTATCCTCTATATTTCTCCATAAATTGTTTTTATATTAGGCTATACGATTATGTATACATAAAGCAGTCTATCTTAATTTAATCGATGTTAACTTGCATAGCTCTTGACGATGAACCATTGGCTCTTCGTGTTATTTCTACGTTCACAGCAAAGCATCCCGCTATACAGCTTGCTGGAACCTTCAATAACCCCCATGAAGCGAAGTTGTATCTCGCCAATAACAGTGTTGATTTGATTTTTTTGGATATTGATATGCTCGAAATCAACGGTATTGATTTTGCAAAAAACTTAAATCCAAGACCCTTATTGATTTTCACTACGGCACATAAAGAATATGCGATAGATGGATTTGAACTTGATTCAGTAGACTATCTTCTCAAACCATTTGACTTCACTCGTTTTGAACGGGCTATCGATAAGGCAATGACACGTTCAGCTTCACAGAGCCATCGCCCTTTCTTAATCGTTAATGTGGAATATCAACGCATCAAAATCTACCTTGATGAAATTGAGTGTTTGGAAAGCATGCAAGATTATATCAAAATTCATCTCATACAAGGAAAAACAATATTGACTTTGTCGACGATGAAAGCCATGTTGGATCGTTTACCGCCAAATCAGTTTATCCGCATTCATCGCAGTTTTGTTATCGCGGTCAAACACATCATTACGTTTTCACAACGTAAAATACAATTACCCAACTTCACATTGAAAGTCGGCGATGGGTACTATAATGAAGTGATCAAATGTTTACGTGATTCGTCGATGCAATAAGCCTCTTTATCGACACTTAACATTATTTTACATCTCCGTCCACTACCTTGCTTCCATTCATAAAAAAGAAGAGATATGGAACGCAAAAATTTTATAAAAACCTTATCATTGCTGGCATTTACAGGTCCAATGGTCTGGGCAGCCTGCAAGAAAGACGATACCGCATCAACCACGGACGAGGGCACTGACGTCAATGTCGATTCAAGCTGTAGTGTGACACCATCTGAAACCGAAGGGCCCTTTCCGACAAAAACACCTTCAAGTTATGTCCGCTCAGATATACGCAAAGGTGATGGTATTGGGGCTAATATGCTCGGTTTAATTACTATTGTCAATACAAATAATAACTGTGCGGCACTAGAAGGTGCCTTAGTGGATATATGGCATTGTGATGTGGAAGGTAATTACTCGCAATATGGTGGAACACAAATGCAATCCAGCAACTATCAGTCTGTCAATTGGTATCGTGGTAGACAAGTTACCAATGCCAATGGACTTGTTTCTTTCCAAACCATCTTTCCGGGCTGGTATCAAGGCCGAGCAACACATATTCACGTCCATGTATATGATGCTACCGGTAAATCGCTATTAGTGACACAAATCGCTTTTCAAGATAGCCTGTGTCTTGAAGTCAATAATACAGGTTCATCTTATGGTTACAAAAAAGGTGTTTCAGGATATACCTATAATGCCAATGACAACGTATTCAGCGATGGTGTTACCAAAGAAATGTCTACGGTCACAGGATCCTTATCTGAAGGTTTCCAAATGAAAATGACGATTCATGTTAATGCTTAACAGCCTGATCATGCAGGATATTAGAATCTATATCGCGGAACAGCGAGGGGAAACATCTACCGGAACACATTTAGTCAGGAGCACCCTCAATTATGGCTCCTTTGCTGCTCCTCACCGGGAAGCTATTGGTCGACTTCAACAGGTCAATAACTGGGAAGTTGCGCCTCAAGGCACTTTGGATCTCCCGACCAATAAAGGTACGGTCTCGCTTTTGATTCCTTTGATTGGGGATCTACTTGTAACAATGAATGGCCAAACCTACACGGTACCCGTTGGGACAATCTTAATATGCAATCCTGGAAATAGTACGGCAATTCATATAAGGGCATCGTCCGAAACTGAAGGCCCAGTGACCTTTCAAGAATTTGGACTTAATTCGACAATACACACTCCTACACTACCTCATATCGTGGATCTTCCATTTACATCTTCATTTGAGAAAAACAAGATGTATCCTGTAGGCACCGATTTAGCTACTGATTTTCAGTTCTACTTCGGTGCATTTGCTGGAAAACATGATTTTGAATTACAAACTGGCCCAGACCACAAAAACGTATTTGCATTTACGTTAGATGGTAATTTTGAAATTGAAGAACGCATCCTTTATCCATTTGATGGTCTTTATCTACCATATTCAAACAATTTGGACATCGAATTTTTATCAGCAACTGGCCTTTTGGTAGTTTTGAGTTTCTAAAAATAATATCCATCATCAAAGTCCAACCTATCAATTCACTCTGATTCAATAGGCTGTCGACATAAGAGTCCGTTTTTTTGAAAAACGACATATCATTGTTCATAACTGGATAATGTACGTTTCGAAAGACCGATTCATAAAAAAGTGAAGGGGCTACCCTTCACTTTTCCACACGATATTAATAAAATGTTGAAAACCTTATTTCGCTTTCAGGACGAACTCCCAAGTTATTCACAACTTGTTAATATTGCTGTTTAATATCCTAAAAAGGGTTAAAAACCAACGCTTTTCAAGTTTAATCCTGTACGCTCGTCTAAACCGAACATTAAGTTCATATTTTGTACAGCTTGACCGGATGCTCCTTTAAGCAAATTATCAGTCGCATTTAAAATAAGGAGCTTATTTCCGTGCTTTTCGAGGTGGATAATACTTTTATTTGTATTGACAACCTGCTTAAGGTCGATATTTTTTTTGCTGATATGCGTAAAAGGGTGAGCGGCATAATAGCTCTCATACAATGCGTAGGCCTGCTCTTCAGACAAATCGGTGTCTACATAAATAGCCGAGAAAATTCCCCGGGCAAAATCTCCACGTTGTGGAACAAAATTAATTTTTGCTGCAGCACGTTCCAACAACGATCCTGCTGACACCGGTAAAAATCCCGCTTGCAGCTGATCCAAAGATTCTGAAATTTCCTGTAAATGCTGGTGTTCAAAAGATTTGTAAGCAGAAAGATTATTGTTACGCCAGGAAAAATGCGTGGTTGCACCCGGTTTTTGCCCCGCTCCTGTTGATCCAGTCGTTGCATTAACATGGATTTGATCCGGTAATAAGCCTTTACTCGCTAATGGCAATAAAGCCAATTGTATGTTTGTAGCAAAGCATCCTGGGTTTGCAATATACTGCGCTGTTTTGATTGCTTCTTTGTTTAGTTCTGGAAGCCCATACACAAATTGGTGCCCTTGGAAAGCTGTATTCGCACGAAGACGATAATCTTGTGAAAGATCAATAATCTTCACGGATGCATCGATCGGATTTGCATCTAAAAATTTGCGTGCATCTCCATGGCCCACACATAAAAACAAGACATCAATCGCGGAGTGATAGTCGGAAGAGAAGGTCAATTCAGTATCGCCAAATAAATCATTGTGAACTTCATATAACTTATTTCCTGCATTGGAAGCACTATTAGCAAATACGATTTCCACCTCAGGATGATAAATCAATACACGTAATAATTCACCACCAGTATATCCTGCCGAACCAATTATTCCTACTCTTATCATTTTTTTGAATTTAGAATTTAGGGATGTGTTGTCCCCCATTATGCCCTGTATTTTTTCTTATCAATTTTACGTTAAGAAAAAATACAGGGCACAAAACACGGTTTATTTTTTATTCACTTTGTGCCAAATGATGGTTTGATTTCCAAAAATTTTGGAGAAACCTTTCACATCGTCACCTGTATAGCCCTTATTCATCTCACCATAGCTACCGAATTTATTGGACATCAAATCGTGTTCAGACTCGACACCAATGACGACAAAACGGTATGGGTGAAGTTCAACAATCACTCGGCCAGTCACTGTTTCTTGTGAAGATTGCAAGAATGCTTCAATATCACGCATAACGGGATCGTGCATTTGGCCTTCGTGCATATAATTTCCATAGAAAGCAGCGATTTGGTCTTTCCAAGACAATTGCCATTTGGTCAAGGTATGTTTTTCTAAGGCATGGTGTGCCTTAATTAAAATGACAGAAGCAGCAGCTTCAAAACCCACACGACCTTTGATACCAATGATGGTATCACCCACGTGGATATCACGGCCAATACCGTATGGTTGAGCGATTGCCTGTAATTCTTGAATCACTTTAACAGAAGCCATTTTCTCACCATTTAAGGCCACAGGCTCTCCTTTTTCAAAATCGATTGTAATTTGTTGTGGCTCTGAAGAAGTCACTGGAGTAGGCCATGCCGATTCAGGCAAATATTGGTTGGATGTCAATGTTTCTGCTCCACCAACAGAAGTACCCCAAAGTCCTTTATTGATGGAGTATTTTGCTTTTTCAGCAGAATACTCTACACCATGCTTATTCAAATACTCAATTTCGGCTTCACGCGACAATTGCAGATCACGGATTGGGGTGATAATTTCCACTCCTGGAATCAGGGTCTGGAAAATCATATCGAAACGTACTTGGTCGTTTCCTGCACCGGTAGATCCATGAGCAACACATTCAGCACCAATTTTCTTTGCGTAGTTTGCAATTGCGGTTGCTTGGCATACACGCTCAGCAGATACTGACAATGGATAAGTCGCATTTTTTAACACATTGCCAAAAATCAAAAATTTAATAGTTTCGCGGTAATAGTCTGCCGTTTCGTCTATAGCTGTATGTGATTTCACACCTAAAGCATAAGCACGTTCTTCAATATTTTTTAATTCTTCATCCGAAAAACCACCTGTATTTACAACTACGGAATGAACTTCTAAACCTAAATCTTGTGTAAGATAAATACAACAGAATGAAGTATCTAATCCGCCACTAAATGCTAAAACTACTTTTTTCATTAGAATGTTATTTTATGAGTGTTTGTTTTCAACGGCTGACTTAAGCTCGTTTCACTCGGTTTTTTATTATTATGTTGAGAGAACCTTGAACTGATCTTGTTATTATGAACGTCTTCAGTTACCTGTTACATCAATTTTCAATATAATCGATCAGCTTTAGCTTAATATCCTTTTGCTACTTTGTTATGCTTCGGAAAATTGACGGCAATAAATTTATTGGCCGATTTCCAAAACTTCGCCTGTATACGCTTTAGCAGAGACTGTTTTTGTGTAATTCTTTCCAAGCGTTCTTTCGCTTCATGCTTGCGCTGGATCTTCTCTCGCAATTCACGTTCTTTCTCTTCGGGGTCCCAAAGCATGGCTGTACACATACAGTTTTTACGGTCTTTGCTCATCAGAATTTCATAATTCACGCAACTTTGACAACCCTTCCAAAATTCATCATCGGAGGTCAATTCGGAATATGGAACCGGTTCATAGCCTAGTTCTGAGTTGATTTTCATCACGGCAAACCCGGTTGTCAAACCAAAGATCTTCGCTTTAGGGTATTTCTCACGGGAAAGTTCGAAGACTCTTTTTTTGATCGCTTTTGCCAAACCGACTTTTCTGAATTCGGGATTGACAATCAAACCTGAGTTCGCAACATAATCACCATGCCCCCAAGTTTCTATATAACAAAAACCTGCCCATCGGCCATCTCTATGTAAAGCAATCACTGCTTTACCTTCATTCATCTTGTTGGCAACGTATTCTGGTTTACGACGCGCAATACCAGTACCACGAGCCTTTGCAGACTCGAACATTTCGTCGCAAATAACCTCTGCATAATGTGCATGCTCAGGTTTAGCCGGGATAATTAAAAAATCTGATATAGTCATTGACTTACGACCCTAATAATAAAACAACAACTACTGTCGTGTTTTGTTACTAAATAAATTAAAATAATGGATTCAAAACCATCGGACAATCATGGTCTTGCTTGGAAAGATTCACTACCTCAAATCAAGCCCGAGGTAGTATAGGTCGTCGGAGGCGTAAAACAGGTATTTCTACAAAAATGAAAGCACAGAAGACCTTCCTCATAAACTTCTCAAAAGCTTGAGTATAAGAATAATCGTTCTTTTTGTTCTGTTTCATTTTTTAATGCGCTGTCAATTGTTTCTGACGATGCAAATGTATAAAAATATTTTTTTCTTTTCCACAATATTCTAATTGATTTTTTGCAAAAATCAAAAATTTACAATCTACCATCAAAACCGCGTTGTAAGCTTCATTTTCAAGCAATTAATCCGCAATAAGCCGGCAATAGACCGCGCACATTAGCGATATTAATTTGACAACAAAACGTATAAAGGTTTAAGGCTTTATCAATTGAAATTGTTGTTTTTCCTATCGGTTCGTTATTTTTAGTCAAAAACAATACTTTTGTAGGGATCATTTAATGGAGAATAGTATGTCACCGAGTTTAATTTTCTATCTTATTTTTGCTGTCCCTTACATTATCTTTATGTATTGGCTCGTCAAACAGGACAAACATAAATATGCCTGGGGAATAGCAATCATTACTATTGTTGCCCTATTAGCGATTTACGTATCGCAGAAAGCCAGTAAAGTGGCCATGGACAATTATCAACAGCATCAGATCGACTCGAGAGAGATCGAGCGGGAAGAGCGTTTACAAAAACAACAGGATAGCATTAATCATGCTCAACAATAAAAAAGCGGCGAATGCCGCTTTTTTATTGTTCGTTTGTATAATTTCAAATAAGACCTTCTAATTTAAAGAGAAAAGCATATTCCAATGCAATTTCCTTTAAGTAGTCAAATCGACCAGATGCCCCACCGTGGCCATAATCCATATCTGTCTTTAAAAGTAAAACCGTACCTCCGGTTTTAGTTGCCCTAAGTTTAGCCACCCATTTTGCTGGTTCAAAATACTGCACCTGACTGTCGTGAAGCCCAGTTGTGACCAATAAATTGGGGTATTCTTTTGCTTCAATGTTTTCATATGGAGAATAGGCCTTCATATAACTATAAGCTTCCTTTTCATTGGGATTGCCCCATTCATCATATTCATTTGTAGTCAACGGTATAGTATCGTCCAACATGGTATTCACTACATCCACAAACGGTACCTGAGCTATTATGCCATGATATAGCTCGGGCGCAATATTAGCGACTACGCCCATCAGCAAACCTCCTGCACTTCCCCCCTGTGCATAAAGATGTTCGGGTGTACAATAATGTCGATCAATCAGGTATTTACCACAATCCACAAAATCATAAAAGGTATTCATCTTATGCATCATTTTCCCATCTTCATACCACTGCCGCCCCATTTCCTCTCCACCTCTGATATGTGCCAAAGCGTAGATAAATCCACGATCCAACAAACTCAGTCGATTGCTCGAAAAAGTGGGGTCCATCGATGCCCCGTAAGATCCATAGGCATATTGCAACAATGGAGCTGAACCATCAAGTTTGGTTCCTTTTTTATAAACAATAGAGATCGGCACCTGAATACCATCTCTTGCCGTTGCAAAAACACGCTCGCTGATATATGCAGCTTGGTCATATCCACCCAAAATCTCCTGTTGCTTTAACAATACTTTCTCCTGCTTAGCCATGTCATATTCATAGACTGAGCTTGGTGTCACTAAAGAAGTATAGCCATATCGCAACTTATCGCTGTTGTATTCAACATTAATAGCCGGATATACCGTGTAGGTAACTTCTCCAAAATCCAAATAGTGCTGTTGCTGACTATTTAAATTATAAATTGCCAATTGAGTCAATCCGTTTTTTCGTTCAGCAATAGCTAGAAAACCCTTAAACTCTTTAATATCGCTGACCAATACATCCGGTCGATGATCGATGAATGTCTGCCAGTTACCGCGCTCTGTACGATCTAAGGGACATTGCATGATTTGAAAATTGATGGCCTCATCATTGGTCAGAATTAAAAAGCGATCGTCCAATGCAATGACCGAATAGAGAACATTGTGTATCCTTGGCTGAAAAACGCGAAATTCCGACTGCGGTAAATCAGCATTCAATATCCAAATTTCTGAAGACAATGTCCCTTCAGAATTGATGATGATATATTTTCCATTTTTGGATTTCCCGACAGCAATATAATTTGTATTATCTTTCTCTTCATACACGGCCACATCCGCTTTTGTATCGCTGCCCAATGTATGTCGCATAATCCTCTCGCTAAGTAAAGTTATAGGATTTTTAGCCGTATAAAACAACGTCAGGTTATCATTTCCCCATATCGCTGCCCCCTCTGTATTCTTTATCTGGTCGTGATAAATTTCTCCGGTCTCAATATTTTTGATAAATATGGTATATTCCCTCCGGGATACGGTATCCACACTAAAGGCAAGCAAACGATTATCCGGACTAACCGAAAATCCCTTTGCCGTATAATATGCATGCCCTTGGGCAAGCTGATCTACATCCAATAGCACTTCTTCTTCGCCCTCAAGCGTACCCTTTTTCCGACAGAATTTAAAATACTGTTTCCCCTCTTCCGTACGGCTATAATAGTAGTAGCCATTTTTGAAATAAGGTACCGACTCGTCTTTTTCCTTAATACGGGACTTCAATTCGTGAAAAAGATCCTCCTGTAGGTCTACTGTATCCTGAAGCATCAAACTGGTGTAATCGTTTTCCTTTTCCAGATAGTCAATAACTTCTTGAGCTTTTTCTCCTTTTTTAAAGTAATCAATCATCCAATAATAATCATCTCGCACAGCATCATCATGTATGTTTCTTACATGAGGGTAAACTGCTGCCATTGGGGCCATTACATTAGGCCAAACTATTTTTTTATTTTGTTGCATTCGCTTTCTTATTCGCTATTTAATATAAACGCTTTCTCATTCTGCTGTCCGGACCATCCCATAAAACAGGAGCCTCCTAGAAAGATTTGAATTTAAGATATTTCGTCAACAGTTTAATAAGAGATATGGATTATAAATACTTTTAATAAAAATTAACAGTTCAGAAGAAGCATTAGCATTATCTTTGCTATTCTGCTATAGTTAGGAATAAATGAGCAGGCACGCTCTTGAAAAAAAATTAAAACACACAGGAGAGAATAACCAGGTGGAATGCGTTCATGGCAATCATTGAAAGCAGACACTTCATTAAGAATTATTTACATATGAATTTAAAAAAATCACTATATCTAATTGCTTTAGGCTCATTGCCACTTATCTCTTTCGGACAATCGGATACCATTCCAGCAAATTGGTTTAATTTGGACTATAAAACGGATGGGGTGATGGGAATCAGTACCGAAAAAACGTATAAAACTTTATTGAAAGGGAGAAAATCCACTCCAGTCATCGTTAGCGTATTGGATGGAGGTGTGGATGTTTATCACGAGGACCTCAAAGATGTCGTGTGGATCAATGTGAAGGATAGTCTTGCAAATGGTATAGATAATGATGGCAATGGCTATATCAATGATAAATATGGCTGGAACTTTATTGGAAACGCCAATGGAGAAGATGTTCAGTTTGACAACCTTGAACTGACAAGACAGCTTAGGATACTGGACGAAAAGTTTGCAAACATCACAGCGGCAACAGAACTCAATGAAGCTGGTCGAAAAGCTTTCGCTAGTTATCAAAAAATGCTTGCCAAATATAAAAACAAGCTAGAAGAAGCTAAAATGGGTCAATTTTCGTACGATGCGCTCAAACGCAACATAGACGCTGTGGTACGTGAAATAGGTAAAAAGCCCGAGGATATCACACAGGAGGACATAGACAATTTCAAAGCGACCACAAATACGCAACGCATCGCACTGGGCTATGCAAAGGATGAAATCCACAACGGCGGCTTTGCCAAATTTTTTGATGATATCACCGAAGGTGCAAAATATTTCAACAATCAAGTTGATTATCATTTAAACAAAGCATACGATTCTCGACCTATTGTTGGCGATAATTATGAAGATGCTTCAGAGCGCCATTATGGCAACGCGGACGTAAAGGGACCAGATGCATTACATGGCAGCCATGTCGCAGGAATTATCGGTGCAAAACGCAATAATAATATCGGTATCAATGGAGTAGCGGATAACGTTAAAATACTCACGGTTAGACTCGTCCCTGATGGTGATGAGCGTGACAAAGACGTCGCAAATGCTATTCGCTACGCTGCAGACAACGGAGCCAAAGTACTGAACATGAGCTTTGGGAAAAGTTATGCCCATAATAAGCAGGCCGTAGACGATGCCATCAGATATGCTGAATCCAAAGATGTATTGATGGTTCATGCCGCAGGAAATGACAGTGAAGATAACGATATAGAACCTAATTTTCCAATGAAGTATTATACGGATGGAAAAGGTGATACCACCGGAGTTGCCAATGCATGGATCACCGTAGGCGCAACCGGTCTTCATTTGGACAATGAACTATTAGCCGATTTTTCCAATTATGGCAAAAAAACGGTCGACGTTTTTGCTCCTGGCGTCCACATCAACTCAACGGTACCAGATTCCAAGTATAAAGAAGAACAGGGCACGAGTATGGCTGCGCCCGTTGTCGCTGGTCTGGCGGCAATGATTCGATCTTATTATCCCAATTTGAGCGCGGTGGAAACCAAACAGATTATTATGGAATCGGTGGAAAAGCCGAACCAACTGGTACAGATAAAGGTTGGTGAAGATGCCACCAAAACGGTTCGATTAGCGGACATCTCGGTCACCGGAGGAATCGTCAATGCTTATAACGCCATTATAAAAGCAGAAGAATATACCAACAAAAAGAAAAAATAAATATTTTCTCGTTTTTTATACCAAAACTATCTTTTGTCCGTTTAATTATTTAACTTACAGAGACAAAACAACAGATGCTTATGGTAGAAAACTTTACCCAATCAGAAAACGAAGTTCAAAATTTGCTAACCCAAAACGAGAAGGTAATGACAGACGAGGACATAGAAAATGAATTGAAACTTCAATTACCAAAAATGTTGCTTCATCCAAGCAAAAGAAGTGTAGAGAATATCCTGGCATATTCGAAACAACTGGAAAAAAGAAAGGCCTAATCTGGGAGATTAGGCCTTATTTTTTAACCTTAATATCGTCTTGATTTATCTATGATCCAAAACAGTTGAGACTTCCCTTCCGTTTTGCACATTAAAATCAGAGTATTCACCATGTAGTAGGTTTCAAAATTTCTTTTTTGATGGAAATTTTGGCTAGTTTTGAACCGATGTTAAAACAAGAACGATACAAGGCTTTCGTAGATTATTTCTCCAAAAATAGTCCTGACGCACAGACAGAACTCAACTATAGTAATCCGTTTGAATTACTGGTCGCTGTTATTTTATCTGCACAATGTACAGATAAAAGGATCAACCAAGTCACGCCCAAATTGTTTGAACGCTACCCTGATGCACACAGTTTGGCAGCTTCTAGTGTAGACGAGGTGTTTAGCTATATACGATCCGTAAGCTATCCAAATAACAAGGCCAAACACCTTGTTGGAATGGCTCAACTACTGATTGAAAAGTTCAACAACATTGTACCCGAAAAAATTGAGGATCTTGTGAAACTTCCTGGTGTAGGTCGAAAAACTGCTAATGTCATTTCATCTGTTGTTTATCATAATCCGGCGATGGCCGTAGATACCCATGTTTTTCGTGTTGCAAATCGTCTTGGGCTAACCTATCGTGCGACAACGCCATTGGCTGTAGAAAAACAGTTGGTAAAAAATCTACCCAAAGATACAATTGCCATTGCTCATCATTGGCTTATCTTACACGGACGTTACATATGTCTGGCCCGAAAACCAATGTGTGAGAAATGCCCTATTACTTATATGTGCAAATACTTTGAAAAAAATCACCATATAAAAAGTGTTTCAGCTATATCAGAAACAAAAAGCTAATTTTTTTAGTGAAAATATTTGGTTTATGATTTTTAATTTTTAATTTTGAGAAATATATACTAAAAATATGAGCAACACAGATAAACTAAAGGCTTTACAGCTGACGTTAGATAAATTGGAGAAGAACTTTGGAAAAGGTTCAATTATGAAGTTAGGGGATACTGCTGTTGAGCCGATCGAAGCTATTTCTACAGGATCTCTAGGCTTGGATATCGCCTTAGGCATTGGCGGTGTACCAAAAGGCCGTATCATTGAAATATACGGACCTGAATCTTCGGGTAAAACTACCTTAGCAACTCACATTGTTGCAGAGGCACAAAAAAAAGGCGGTATTGCAGCAATCATTGATGCTGAACATGCTTTTGATAAATATTACGCTCAAAAATTAGGCGTAGATGTAGAAAATTTATTGATTTCTCAACCGGATAATGGTGAGCAAGGTTTAGAAATTGCTGATAACCTAATCCGTTCTGGTGCAATCGACGTTATTGTCATTGACTCCGTTGCGGCTTTGGTACCAAAAGGCGAGATCGAAGGCGAAATGGGCGATTCTAAAATGGGGCTTCAAGCTCGTTTGATGTCTCAGGCTTTACGTAAGTTAACAGGTACAATTTCAAAAACAAACTGTTGTTGTATTTTCATCAACCAATTGCGTGAAAAAATTGGTGTCATGTTTGGTAACCCAGAAACAACAACTGGTGGTAATGCCTTAAAATTTTACGCTTCTGTACGTTTAGATATCCGTCGTACATCACAAATCAAAGATTCTGATGAAGTATCGGGTAACCGCGTAAAAGTGAAGATTGTAAAAAATAAAGTAGCCCCTCCGTTCCGCATAGCGGAATTTGATATCATCTTTGGTGAAGGTATCTCTAAAGTAGGTGAAATCATTGATCTAGGTGTTGAATATGGTATTATTAAAAAAGCAGGCTCCTGGTTTAGCTATGGTGAGACCAAATTAGGACAAGGTCGAGACGCTGTTAAAGCCTTATTATTCGACAATCCAGATTTAATGGACGAACTTGAAGCTAAAATCCGCGCTGAAGTGACAGGAGAAGATCCAATGCTTAACACCGAGGAAAACGAAGACTAGTTCCTGTAAAAATTAGTATAATGTAGGTAGCCATCCTGTTTAGGATGGCTATTTTTTTGCGAAAGTTCAAGTGCTTAGATGATTATTTTGTTACATGTCCAAAGTTTTCAATTTGTACTCATAGATTTTATTAATTTTAGAAAGGCGAATTAAAAACGCCTGACATCCAAATGCTAAACTTAATATAAACAATGAATCGTAAACTAATTCTATTCCTTCTAATACTGCTAAGCTCAGTATTCCATCTACATGCACAAACAATACGCGTACTCTCGTTCAATATCCATCATGGAAACCCACCCACTGAAAAAGAATCTATTATCAATCTTGACACGGTTGCCAAGATTATTAAAAATTCCAAAGCTGACATTGTAGGTCTTCAGGAAATCGATGTTAATCTCGGTAGATCATATTTTGAAAATCAAGCCAAGAAATTAGCCGAATTAACAGGCATGCACTATATATTTTCCAAAGGAATAGACTTGGATAAAGGTGAATATGGCACCGCCATATTGTCAAAAAATCCGATTGAACGTGTAGAAAAACAGCTTCTACCCTCACCTGTGGAAAGCGAAACACGTAGTTTATCTGTAATCGAAGTCACTATTCACAAAAAGAAACTCTTATTTGCGAATACACACCTTGACCTGAAAGACAAAAACAAAATCGAACAGGCAAAATTCATCACCAATCGCTTCAAAAACGAAAAGTTACCCACCATCCTTGTCGGTGATTTGAACTCCGAGCCCAATGATCCAGCGATTATTGAACTTAGCAAAATATTCACAAAAAGCAGTATTGCCAATGGATTTACGTTTCCTCAAGATAAACCCACTACTGAAATTGATTATATCATGATCAATAAAACAGTTGCCGCAAGGTTTTCTAACCATCGAATTTTGGACGAGAAATACGCTAGTGATCATCGTCCATTATATGTCGAGATAAATATTAAATAACCACTTGTGACCTTTAAATATGAATTTTAACAGAAGAAGATTTTTAGAAGTCCTGGCGCTGGCTGGGATTACATTACCGAATATAAGCGTCGCGCAAGAAAAAGAAGCAAATGAGGCAGAAGGCGAGTTCAGTTTTCTCGTACCTGCCTATCTACAGAATCAAACGGAAACAGGCGTCAGTATTTTTACAATTTTGAGCAAAGAGGCTTTTGCTTGGCTCGAGATTCTCGATAACGCAGGAAATGTCCATAAAAAAATCTACCAATCCGAAGATGGGATGATCAACGCCAATACTGACTTTTTTCATTTTACAATTGAGGACGCGCCGCGCTCATTTCGCTATCGCATCAAGGCGAAGGAAGTCCAAAAATTCGATCCTTATAAAATTGTATATGGCCAAGAAATAGAAACACCTATTTTTGAGGCTAAATTAGCCAAGAGCGATCAAGAGCAGATTCGCTGTCTTGTATATAACGATGTACATGAGGAAAAGAGCAGTTATCATGACCTTATCCCAAATCAGGATATCGCGCCTTACGATTTCTTTGTGATGAATGGAGACTCATTTCATTATGTCACCAATCAGCAAGATATCACAGAGAAATTGCTAAAGCCAATTGAATTTTTTGCGACAAGCAAACCATTCATCATGAATCGAGGAAACCATGAGACAAGGGGATCTTTCGCTCGTAATTTCAAACGATATTTTGGTTATCCGGACAACAAGTATTACCAAGCCTTTAAAAGAGGGCCTATTTTTTGGATCATGCTAGACAGTGGCGAAGACAAGCCTGACAATCATGAGGTATACGCCGGAACAGTCGATTACGATAACTACAGAAAAGAACAGGCTCAATGGCTGGAACAGGTCCTCCAATCCAAAGAAAGAAAGCGTGCTCAACATACTGTTGTCATTAGCCATATTCCAATTTTTCATTCGGACGACTGGCATGGCACCCTGGATAACAGAGCATGTTTCCATCCCCTGTTTCAGAAATATAAAATTGATGCCATGATCTCGGGCCACACCCATCAATATGGATACTATCCAGCAGATAAAGACCACAATTACCCTGTCTTTATAGGTGGTGGTCCAAAAGCGGGGAAAAGAACCATCATCGATGTGGCCGGGAACAACAAGTCATTGAATATTCGGATGACTAGAGACGACGGAACAGAATTGGGATTATTTAAAAAATAGAAAAGGCGCTTTATAAGCGCCTTTTTCTATTTTAACAAAGCTGTTATGCTAGCTTCTTTATTCTCCCTTTTCCAAGAAAGGATATCTATAATCTGTATCTGGATTAAACGTCTCTTTAATTGTACGAGGAGATACCCAACGAAGCAAATTGATCATTGATCCTGCTTTGTCGTTTGTACCCGAACCTCTAGCACCACCAAACGGTTGTTGACCTACGACAGCACCTGTACACTTATCATTCACATAGAAGTTACCCGCAGCATGTCTCAATTTATCTGTTGCTAAATTAATGGCATAACGATCTTGCGCAATGATTGATCCTGTCAAGGCATAAATAGATGTTGTATCAACAATAGCTAACGTTTCTTCAAACTTAGCATCCTCGTAAACATATACCGTCAGCACAGGTCCGAACAATTCCTCAACCATGGTTTCGTAATCTGGTTTTGAAGCCTCAATGATTGTTGGATGGATGAAATATCCTTTAGATTTATCGTATGTACCACCAACTACAATTTCTGCTTCATTAGATTCTTTAGCTCTGTCGATATACTTCGCTAATTTATCAAACGACTTCTCATCAATGACAGCATTGAAAAAGTTCGTGAATTCCTCTGTTCCGCCGATTGTAAAAGATTTTACGTCATTCGTCATAGATTCCTTCAATGCTGGCCACAATGATTTAGGAATATATGCACGTGAGGCAGCAGAACATTTCTGGCCTTGGTATTCAAAAGCACCACGAACTAAAGCTGTATTCGCAACCTTCAAATCAGCCGAAGGGTGTACAACGATAAAATCCTTACCACCAGTCTCACCAACAATACGTGGATATGTTTTATAACGGTGGATATTGTTACCGATCGTTTTCCAAATGTCTTGGAATACTCCTGTTGAGCCAGTGAAATGGATACCTGCGAAATCTGGGTGTTGGAAAATCACATCACCTGCATCAGGACCTGAAACATACACCAAGTTGATTACACCATCCGGAAGACCAGCTTCACGGAAAATTTTCATCAATACATTTGCTGAATAGATTTGGGTATTGGATGGTTTCCATACAACAACATTACCCATCATTGCAACACACGACGGTAAATTACCCGCAATAGCTGTAAAATTAAATGGAGTCAATGCAAATACAAAACCTTCAAGAGGACGTTGTTCTACACGGTTCCAAACACCTTTACCTGATATAGGAGGTTGTTGCTTATAGATTTCACTCATGTACTGTACATTGAAACGCAAGAAATCCACAATCTCACATGCCGAATCAATTTCTGCCTGATAGGGGTTCTTCGATTGCCCCAACATTGTAGCAGCATTCAACTCATAACGGTATTTTCCCGAAATTAATTCAGCAGCTTTTAAAAAGATTGCAGCACGATCCTCCCAAGTAAGATTTTCCCAATCCTTTTTTGCCGCCAAAGCAGCATTGATTGCATCTGTTACGTGAGATTTATCGCCTTGATTGTATTGACCTAAAATATGTTGGTGGTCATGTGGAGGAGCTAGGTTTACTTTTTTAGAAGTAGTGATTTCTTTACCACCAATATACATTGGGATATCGATTTGTTTCGAACGTGCCTCATCAATTGCTGCTTTCAACAATTTACGTTCTTTCGTTCCGACAGCGTAAGTATACACCGGTTCATTGGTAGGAACAGGAACTGTAAAAAATCCTTTAGACATATTACAATTATTAATTATTCATCCAAAAAATGCTATCAATGAATCATGAAGCTATCAAGTTTGTTCGTTCCATTATTTGCATAAGAAACCATGGTTTCAACTTGTTAGCATGATACTAAATAGCGTTAATAGAAGTAAAATTACCTCAAATTTTATGAATACCCAAAGTTACTGTCCCTCTTTGAGCACCTTGGAAAAGATACGTTTAAATTTTTCCAATTTCGGTTTAATCACCAATTGGCAGTATGGTTCTTTCCCATTTAATCTATAATAATCTTGATGATAGTCTTCTGCAGGATAAAAGACTGTTGCCGGAACTACTTCGGTTACAATAGGTTTATTGAAAACATGCTCTTTTTCTAACGCCGAAAGATAATACTGCGTCTTGTCAAGCTGCTCTTTATCGTGCACAAAAATAGCCGAGCGATATTGGGTGCCGATATCATTCCCCTGGCGATTGAGCTCTGTTGGATCATGTGCGACAAAGAAGGCCTCCAATAGTTTGTCGTAGCTGATCACTTTTGGATCAAAAATAATATTGGTTGCTTCCGCATGCCCTGTGCTCCCTGTACAAACCTGCGTATAACTTGGATTTGCTACCCATCCGCCAGTATATCCTGAAACAACATGTACAACCCCCTTTAACTCTTTGAATTGTGCCTCAGTACACCAAAAACAACCTGCCGCAAATGTCGCTGTATCCAAACTTGCCGTATTTTTTGCCGGTAACTTCGAGAAATCAGTTTTTTTTGCCTGCTGTCCCTGGCAGGAGCCTAAAATAAAAAGTGCTGCTAATAGCATTAAAATATTTTTCATCAGTAGCGGGTATGATCGTGGAGTTAACTATTATACTGTAGTGTTCTACTATGGTCTTATAAACAAATACAACTGAGGTTTTGTTTATAAAATAGAAAAGCGACAATAAATTAGTATTGTCGCTTTTCTATGGTTCTATCAAATGTTCAATTATTTTGCTGCAGCATAGTTTTGTGCTACGGCATCCCAATTGATAACATTAAAAATTTCTTCTAAATACGCCGGACGCTTATTTTGGAATTTCAAGTAATAAGCGTGCTCCCAAACATCGATACCTAAAATAGGATTTCCTTTTACTTCAGCAACATCCATCAAAGGATTGTCTTGGTTTGGTGTAGAAGTTACGGCTAATTTACCATCAGCACCAACGATTAACCACGCCCATCCTGAACCAAAACGAGTTGCACCAGCTGCTTGAAGTTGCTTTTTCAACTCATCAAATGAACCAAATGTTGCATTGATTGCTTCGGCTAATTCACCTGTTGGAGCTCCACCAGCATTTGGGCCTAAAACTTTCCAAAACAAAGAGTGATTGTAATGACCACCACCGTTGTTACGTACTGCTGCAGAATATTTACTTACATTTTTAATGATATCCAATAACGATAAGTTCTCAGCGTCTGTACCTGCGATTGCTTTATTTAAGTTATCCACATATGCCTGATGGTGTCTGTCATGGTGGATTTCCATTGTAGTTTTGTCAATATGTGGTTCCAATGCGTCGGCTGCGTATGGTAACGCTTCTAATTCAAATGCCATATCTATTTTAATTTAAATGTTTATTACTTCGTTTATACATACAAATATAACACAATATACACGGTTATGTTTTTATGTGTTACAATAAATCCATTATTTCCTTACCGTTTTTGACGAAAAAATGATTTTACCAAATCAGCACATTCTTCCTGCAAAATACCATGTGTAATGACTGTTTTGGGATGTAATATTTTATCGTGAAAATGAGAATAGCCACGCTTTTCATCTTTGGCGCCATAGACTATTTTACCAATATGTGTCCAATAGGCCGCTCCGGCACACATAATACAAGGTTCTATGGTAACGTATAATGTACATTCATCCAGGTATTTGCCTCCAAGGTAATTAGCAGCTGCTGTAAAAGCCTGCATCTCAGCATGAGCTGTCACATCATTCAATCGCTGCGTCAAATTATGACCTTTTCCTATAACACGTCCTCGATGAACAATAACTGCTCCAATAGGTACCTCCCCCTCTTCGTATGCAACCTTAGCTTCGTTCAATGCCATACGCATGAACGACTCGTCACTATCGATGAGTTGTGTTCCTTCAAAATCTATAAATGTCATGGTACAAACTTAACTAAGTTTAGATCCATTTGGTAATTTTTTGTCGACGGATGTCAAAATAATATCGCCATTTTCGTCGGCAAATCCGGTCACGAGACACTCCGAAAAGAAATTAGCGATCTGCTTTTTGGGAAAGTTCACAACTGCGACCACTTGCTTTCCAATCAACTCTTCTTTGTTATAGTGTACTGTAATCTGGGCACTACTTTGTAAAATACCAATTTCATCTCCAAAATCAAGTTTCAATTGATAGGCTGGCTTTTTAGCTTTCGGAAAGTCCTTTACTTCTAAAATAGTTCCTACCCGTAAATCCACTTTCTCAAAATCGGTCCAACTAATGGCATCACTCATAATCGGTTGCTACTAATATCCTGGATCTCTTTACCTATCGTAAATAAAACATAGGAAGGTTTACGGCCCAAACGAGAAGACAATCGATCAATCAGTTTATCCTCCTCTCCAGCTTTAAAAGCTAAATCTTCATCACTTAAGTGGTTGTACTTGCGACGGAGTTTTTCTTTGGCTACTTGCCACTGTTCTTCGTTAATTTTCAGCATAACTCAGATTTAGCTATAAAATTTGTATATCTTTACTGAACTGTAAAAGTTTGTTTAAAGATACAATATATACATAAATAAAAGATTATGAAAAAGATTTTACCAGCATTACTTTTGATTTGTGGTAGCGTAGCAACGGCACAGGCGCAGCTTTTGCCGGGTTTTGAGGTGGGTGTAAAAGGAGGTTTGAACTTCTCCAAACTTAAAAGCGATGGCAAATATTTCAATTCCGACACTAAAGCAGGCTACCAAGCTGGTCTTTATGGACGTGTTGGTGTTTTGGGATTCCATATTCAACCTGAGGTGTACTTAACAGGTAAAAACACAACAGTGAAAGCTGAAAATGGGGAATCTACAGATGTTAAATTTACAACAGTTGATGTTCCAGTATTATTGGGCAAACGTTTTGGCTTAGGGCCGATTGGCGCGAGAATTCAAACTGGCCCAATATTTTCGTTTAAAGTAGATGATAAGCAAGATAAAGTCATCGACCAATTGAATCCCAATAACTACAAAAAAAGTGGTACAGCTTGGGCATTTGGCGTAGGAGCTGACATTTCAAGTTTACGTGTCGATGTTAGATACGAAATGGGCTTAAACAAAGTCAATAACGAGAGTCAGGCAAATCCAAAAATCAATATGTGGAGTATCGGGTTAGGCTATAGATTATTCAGTATTCTATAGTTCGTCCAACCTTGTTTATATGCAATTGAAAAGTCCGTTTTTATTCAAAACGGACTTTTTAATTGTATAAACTTTAGAACCGTTCTAAATTATTGCTTTTTCTTGTCAAAATGGTATCATATTTAATAGCAAATAGTAGATTTGCCTAATTCAAATTAAATTACAAGGATAATGAGTAAATCAAAGCCAGTTTTCAGTTCTTCGATTGGGAAGAAGCTAATCATGAGCTTAACAGGAATCTTCCTATGTTTATTCCTAGTTGTTCACTTGGTTGGTAACTTGCAATTATTTAAAGATGATGCGGGTCTAGCGTTCAACAAGTACGCCTATTTTATGACTCACTTTACACCAATCAAAGTTGTTTCTTACTTATTGTATGCTTCGGTCATTGTTCACGTCATCTACGCTATTACATTGTCGATGAAAAACAAGGCCGCTCGTCCTATTGGTTATGCCAAATATGATGGTCAAGCAAACAGCAAGTGGAATTCACGCAACATGGGTATCTTAGGTACTGTCATTTTAGTATTCTTAGCTACGCACATGTCTAATTTTTGGTGGAAGTTTCACAATGATGAAGTGCCGTACATCGAATACCGTACTGATTTGGCAACTGGACAAACCACAGTGAGAGAACTTCAAGCTTCTGAATTCCACGACTACCAAGAAACGGTAGAAAACAATGTTCAAATCTTAAAAGCGAGAGATTTGTACAAGCAAGTTGACTTTGCATTCCAAAATATTGCATTGGTCGCATTGTATGTTATTGCGATGGCAGCATTGGCATTCCACTTAATTCATGGTTTCCAATCTGCATTCCAAACTTTAGGTTTTAACCACAGAAGATATATTGGAATCATCAGAGTAATAGGTGTTTGGGTATTTGGAGTTTTAATCCCAATTGGCTTTGTATTAATGCCATTGTTTTTCTTCTTTAAATAATTCAGAATCTTTTAAGATAGAGCAGCAGCTCTATTCATTAATATAAAATTAAGAGATATGTTAGATTCAAAAGTACCAGCGGGCCCATTAGCCCAAAAGTGGTCAAATCATAAATTTAATCTTAAGTTGGTTAACCCTGCTAACAAACGTAAATTTACCGTTATTGTTGTTGGTACAGGTCTTGCTGGTGCATCTGCAGCAGCGTCTTTAGCTGAATTAGGATATAATGTAATTACATTCTGTTATCAAGATTCACCTCGTCGTGCGCACTCTATTGCAGCACAAGGTGGTATCAATGCAGCAAAGAGCTACCAAAATGACGGTGACTCTGTTTTCCGTTTATTCTACGATACAATCAAAGGTGGTGACTACCGCTCACGTGAGGCAAACGTTTACCGTTTGGCTGAGGTATCTGTCAACATCATTGACCAATGTGTTGCTCAAGGTGTTCCTTTTGCGCGTGAATACGGAGGTCTATTAGACAACCGTTCTTTCGGTGGTGCGCAAGTTAGCCGTACGTTCTATGCACGTGGTCAAACGGGACAACAATTGTTGTTGGGCGCTTATTCAGCGTTAAACCGTCAAATCAAAAAAGGGAAAGTAAAATCGTATACGCGTCATGAGATGTTAGACTTAGTTATGATCGATGGTCATGCTAAAGGTATCGTCACTCGTGACTTGGTTTCAGGTAAAATCGAAACGCATGCTGCACATGCAGTATTGATGTGTACTGGTGGTTACGGTAACGTATTCTTCTTGTCGACAAATGCAATGGGATGTAACGTTACAGCAGCTTGGAGAGCGCACAAACGTGGTGCTTACTTTGCAAACCCTTGTTATACGCAAATTCACCCAACTTGTATCCCGGTAACAGGTGATCACCAATCTAAATTGACATTGATGTCAGAGTCTCTACGTAATGACGGCCGTGTATGGGTTCCTAAAACTCAAGAAATGGCTGAAAGATTGCGTAAAGGTGAGATCAAAGCCAATGACATCAAAGAAGACGACAGAGATTATTTCTTGGAGCGTAAATATCCTTCATTCGGTAACTTGGTACCACGTGACGTGGCATCTCGTAATGCAAAAGAAGCTGTTGATGATGGTCGTGGTGTTGGTAAAACTGGTTTTGCGGTATTCTTGGATTTTAAAGAAGCTATCGGTCGTCTAGGCGAAGATGCTGTACGTGCTAAATATGGTAACTTATTTGACATGTACTACCAAATCACGGACGAGAACCCTTACAAACAACCAATGCGTATCTATCCAGCTGTTCACTATACAATGGGTGGCGTATGGGTTGATTACAACTTGATGACTACAATCCCAGGTTTGTATGCATTGGGTGAGTGTAACTTCTCTGACCACGGCGCAAACCGCTTAGGTGCTTCGGCATTGATGCAAGGTCTTGCCGATGGTTATTTCGTAATTCCTTACACTGTGGGTGATTACTTAGCTAAATTAGGTTCATTCGCACCAGTAGATCACAACCATCCGGCATTCGAATCTACACGTAAGGAAGTTGAAGACAAAATCAACAAATTGTTGTCTTTAAACGGTACTGAAACGGTTGATGATATCCACAAAAAACTAGGTCTCATCATGTGGGAATACTGTGGTATGGCTCGTACTGCTGAAGGCTTACAAAAAGCACAAGGTTTGATCCAAGAGTTGAAAAAAGAATTCTGGACAAACGTTAGAGTCCTTGGAGAGAATGAAGAATTAAATCTTTCTTTAGAAAAAGCTGGTCGCGTAGCTGACTTCTTAGAATTAGGTGAGTTAATGGTAGTCGATGCATTGCAACGCGCGGAGTCTTGTGGTGGTCACTTCCGTTTAGAAAGCCAAACTGAAGAAGGTGAAGCAAAACGTAACGATGATGAATTCGCCTATGTATCTGCTTGGGAATACAAAGGAGACAATGTACCTGAGGAATTACACAAGGAAGACTTGGTATTCGAGAACGTTCAGTTAACACAAAGAAGTTATAAATAAGAAGGAAAATTATCATGGCACAACATATGAATTTAACGCTGAAAGTTTGGCGTCAAAAAAATGATAAAGATAAAGGTCAATTTGTAACTTATCAGGCAAACGATATCGCTGATGATATGTCTTTCTTAGAGATGCTTGATATTGTCAATGAAGAATTGACTCGTAAAGGAGAAGATCCTATATATTTCGATCACGACTGTCGTGAAGGTATCTGCGGGATGTGTTCATTAGTCATCAACGGTCGCCCTCACGGTCCTAAAGAAGGTACAACAACATGTCAATTGCATATGCGTAGCTTCCACGATGGACAGACTATCGTGATTGAACCTTGGAGAGCTGCTGCATTCCCTGTATTGAAAGACCTTGCAACAGACCGTACGGCTTTTGACCGCATTCAACAAGCTGGTGGATATGTAAATGTTAATACAGGTGGTGTTCCTGATGCCAATGTTATTCCGATTCCTAAACGTATCGCTGACGAAGCATTTGAATCGGCTACATGTATCGGTTGTGGTGCTTGTGTTGCAGCATGTAAAAATGCTTCTGCAATGTTATTTGTGTCTGCAAAAGTATCTCAATTTGCCTTATTACCTCAAGGCCAAACTGAGCGTTACGAACGTGCACAGGCAATGGTAGATCAAATGGATGCTGAAGGTTTCGGTAACTGTACCAATACAGGTGCTTGCGAAGCAGAATGTCCTGTAGGAATCAAATTAACAAACATTGCTCGCTTAAACCGTGAGTACTTGACTGCTAAAATCTTCAGACAAGAAGAACCGCACGCTTAATAAGCAATTAAAATCCTTCGTGTTTTCGATAGCGTTAACAAAGCTTAAGAAACCGATTGAAGATTCTTTCTAGCCAATTAAAATAGGCTATTCAGAAAATAATATAAAAGTCCTTGCCCTAAGAAAGCAAGGACTTTTTTTTATATTTACAATAATGTAAATTGACGAACGTGAATTCTGGTATAAAAATTCGATTACTCCTACTTATCTTGACTTTATGCTTTATAGGAACAGCTATCACCATTAAAGAATCTGTTACCAATAAGGAAATACTGGACATTGATACAAAATCACTCAATGATTATATCGCTCAACAAGAGAAAAAAGTCGACCGAATTTTTAATGATTCACTCCTGCTCAAAACATTTAAAAACTACGATCAGTACCCAATAGCAGTTTATCAGGCATTTGAAAAGTTCAAAACCAATGAGAAGGTTTATTTATTTCTCTTTAAGGACCATGAACCGAAGATGTGGAGCACGCATTTATTTGTGCCAATTACAGATCAGGGATTTCCGGAAAAATCCAATTTTATTCAGGATGATAACCGTTCTTACGTTGTTCGAAAAAAAACAATTGGCAATATCAGTATACTCGCCTATATTATTGTAAAAGGCTATACAAATAACAACAACCCCTATTTAAATAGCTCATTGCGGAGGAACTTCTTCGACTCTCGAAATATCGACATTGCCTCCTATACAGACACTGTCACCATTAAAAATATCTATAGCAATGAAGGGTCTTATCTATTCTCTGTTAAGCTAAAAGACGGAGAGCATGAAAATGCCTATACGATTTTGCAATTCTTCTGTTGGCTACTTGCCTGGATCGCATTACTGATCTTCTTCAATAGTCTCTGCCTACATATGGCCAAGACAGGAAGGGCCTGGTGGTCTGCATTACTGCTATTATCGGTATTTAGCCTCGTCAAATTTGCCGATCTTAAATGGAATCTGCTGTCCGAAAACGCGACATTTTCAATTTTCGATTCGCGCAATTACGCTTACAATCGCTTCTTCCCCAATATATGGTCCGTGATGTCCACCACCATATTGGTGTTATGGTTGATTCTATTTATCTATTCAATTCGCAAAGAGCTCAATTTCGACAAGATAAAGAACATCCGACTCTTCAGAATTCCTATCGCAATCGGATTTATTCTAAGTATATACCTGTCGTTCGGTCTATTGTATGACATCGCTGGTACCCTGATTACGCACTCCAACAACATCTATTTTGATTTCACAAAACTTGTCGATTTACATTTCCTAAGTTGGGTAGATTTAGGCATTGTTGGCATGGGTATTTTGGCCTTGAGCATCTACATTGATCTTGTCCTATTTTTTCTTAAAAAATTAGAGTTAAAACCGACGCAGCTACTCAATATTCAACTGGCATGTGTCATTTTTGTCATCCTGATCATTTCCTTTTATATTGAGAAAAATAGCCTGGTCAATTTGTTACTTGCACTGATCATCCTGATTAAATCATTTGGCGAGAAGTATTTCGACCGACATATATTAACAAATTATATCGCCGTACTGATACTTTGGGCAATCATAAGTGCAATCACGCACGCTCGTTTCTATCAGGAACGGAACTTAATTGACATGAAGATCTTATTGAGTAACCTACAATCAGAAGATGATGTCAATGCTGTTTCATTGTTCTCCGATATTGAAAGTAGCCTAGCAAACGATCAAGAATTAAAACACCTATTTAATATCAGTCTCCCCTATACCAATACTGAGGGGATCAACGATTTCATCAAGAAAAAGTACTTTAGTGGCTATCTTTCCAAATATGAGTTCAAAGCATATTATTATGATCAGAATAATATTCCGCTCAATCCAGCCAGTCAGAATAAGATCAATGAATATCGAGAAAAAGTAATCAACAAGTCGATAAAAGTCACGCAGAACTTTTACCGTTCCAGTGCGGAATTAGGTACGCATGAATACTTCTCCATCATCCCTGTCACCATTGACCAAAATAGAATTGTCAATGTTATCGTCAATCTTTCCAATAAAGATTTTAGCTATACGGTTCCCTATCCCGAAATCCTTACCGATATGCGGATTAACAATTCGCAATATTATAATAAAGGAGATTATTCGATAGCCCTCTATAAAGGCGGCTCCTTAATAACACAGTTTGGGAAATATACTTACGAGAACAATTTGAGGGGGCTGAAAGGTGTTCCAGGGGAATATATTCAAGTACTCGACCGAGATGCATACCTACATATGGCTTATGTTGCCAATAAATTCTCTACATACGTTATCAGTAAACAAAAACCTTCTTTTTGGGATTATCTAGCGACGACTTCATTTCTGTTCTTGGTATTTTTTATGATTTTCATGCTTTTCCATTTCATAAAATCACTCTATATCTTTCTTAAAAATACCAAGCTAACTTTCCGTAATTTAAAGTATCAGTTCTACAAAATAGTAAATAAAATACAGTACTCTACACGTATTCAGACTTCCATCATCTCATCGGTAATTCTGGCTATTCTTATTTCAGCGGTAATTTCATATATAAGTATCAACAAGCAGCTTTATAATAACAATAAAGCAAGTAAAGAGCGCTTTATTATCGAGCTGGGTAAACGGATGGAAAATATGTTGACCTACACAGATGAAACATCCACCGAAACGCAGCTGATTAGTATTCTCAAGACATTATCCGAAACAATTTCCAAAGACTTCAATCTTTATTCCAAATCAGGCAGGTTACTTTACAGTTCGCAGCGTAGAATCTACGATCTGGAGCTTTTCTCTACTTTCATTAATCCGGCTGCACTGAAAAATCTTTCCATCTTAAAAAAATCGGAGACAATTGAAGATGAGCGTATTGGCACTTTCCAATTTGAGACCAGCTACGCCACCATCAGGGATAAAAACTATAATACACTGGCTTATATAGGTATACCAAACTTCTCACTTCAGAAGGAAGAAAATATCAATAAGAATCTTCTTTTAAATACCATAGTGAACATTTATTCGCTGATTATTATAGGCTTTGGATTTTATGCGACGTTTGTGGCCAACAGTGTCACCAATCCATTGAGCATCATCAGTAAGAAGATTTCACAACTACGCCTGGGGCAGCCCAACGAGCCTCTGTTTTGGCAACGAAATGATGAAATAGGTACATTGATCAAAGAATATAATCTTATGATCATAAAGCTGGAGGACTATGCTAATAAGATCAAAGATACCGAGCGAGAATCAACTTGGCGTGAGATGGCTCAACAGATTGCCCATGAAATCAAAAATCCGTTGACACCAATGAAATTAGGCATTCAGCAACTCCGTAGATCTTACAAAGACGAGGACCCTAAATTTCCGGATCGCTTCAATAAATTCTCCACTTCATTCATCGAACAAATCGATGCATTGACGCATATTGCCTCAGAATTTTCACATTTTGCAAAATTCCCAAATACGGTAATGGAAAACATCAATATTGTAGAGAAAGTAACAAAGTCCATTTCCTTGTACAACAATACACCAAATGTAAGTATTCGTCTCATTAACAATGCGGATCACAGAACCCTTATCGTTAAAGCAGATGGTAATGAGCTATTAAGAACCTTCAATAATTTGATAAAAAATGCGATTGAGGGCGGTTATGGACGAAAAAACATGAAGATCGAGATTTCCATTGAACGCTACTCAGACAAATTTGTCAAGATAGATATCAAAGACAACGGTTATGGGATTCCCAAAGAGATGCAGGATAAAATTTTCCAGATTAATTTCACGACAAAGAGTTCCGGAAACGGTTTAGGACTAGTTCTTGTCAAAAAGACAATTGAAGCCTGTAACGGGCAAATCTATTTTGAGACTGTAGAAGGCGAAGGTACAACGTTTCATATACTGCTTCCTTTGCAACAGATAGAATCTTAAATCAACTGTAATCAGACATCCAAGAAAGCGGATAGGATACTGCACCCAAAGCATCTAAATAATAAGATGAGCCGTTCCAAGTACATAAATAAGAGGCTACCACATTCAAGTAATGTAAATAAAACTAGGGCGTTCAGTTAGGCTCCTTATATCTCAAACATTGATTACATAAAACTGAACGATAAATGGGAATAGTCCTATTCTTACGACGTTCCAAGGATCAGCCTAACACAAACAGCGTACTATTAAACAAAAAAGAGGCTGTCTCAAAA
>NZ_DLAV01000005.1:0-167703 GCF_002494055.1 Sphingobacterium sp. UBA7038 | reverse complement strand
AAACACTTTTGCAACGGTCTTAGTTAGGATCAATACCGTTAACCAATATAAAAATTAATTTTAAAGAACAGAAGCTGCTTATCATAAATATCATTTTACATTTGATAGTATTCGTTACTGCACTCTATAATTCGAAAAATGAATATGTAATAGCCGGACCATGAATAATACGCCTACTTTTGTTAATTTAGTCAAACCAAGAATTTGGAATTAATGCCCTGTCATCTTCATCTG
The DNA here is from genome assembly GCF_002494055.1 of Sphingobacterium sp. UBA7038. NCBI lineage: Bacteria > Pseudomonadati > Bacteroidota > Sphingobacteriia > Sphingobacteriales > Sphingobacteriaceae > Sphingobacterium > Sphingobacterium sp. UBA7038. The sequence continues at coordinate 167,469 of NZ_DLAV01000005.1, read as the reverse complement.
ATTCATCATCTCTCCATCGTTTAACCTTTATAATATTTTCGAAACCAGTCCAAGCATATTCACCAACATGTTCAAGAATTATTATTTGCAACTGGTTTTTTGTCCGTTTCACAGCCTCATTTAAAACCTCAAAAATTCGTCTTACCCGAGTAACATCTTCACTTTTTTCACTGATTTCAATATCGGTTTCAGGGAAATAAACTTGAGTTGGTTGGTCAAAGAAAACAAAATTTGGAGCCGGATGTTTCGTTCTACCAAGAAAGAATTCATGAAAAGCTAATATAGTCGAAATATGATATGCCATGAAATTAGACCCTGATCCTATTTCATAAAGAGCATCGGCTCTACCGGACTCTGAGACGAAAGTAAGTGTTAAATCTTTTTCGTTAAACTGGATTAACTCTGCGTGGTTTTCAGCCTTAAATTTCTCTGCATAAAAAGAGATCGCATCAGTTATTATTTTCTTAGATTTTTTTACTTTATTGTCAATAATGTCCTGATTAATCTGCTTGTTAATAGCCAATTTTCTAGCTTCTAATTTTTTAATTTCGTCTTGAGCAGAGGTATCTTTGGTATAAGATTCATAATTACTCAATTCTGTTTCAATCATACCACCAAAACGATAAATGGAATTTATCGTATTTAATCGTTTGTTATCCTCATCACCACTCCGCTTTAGTACGCTGAGCTCTTGTCTAGCCTCATTTAGCCTTGTTAAAAGCATTCTGATCTGACTAGATACTTTTCTCTGTTCACCCTTGAGGACAGTTACATTATCGTTTAATTGGGTTCCTTTTGAAATTATTTCATTATTTGTTTTAATTAATTTTGCAATATATTTTTTGCCATTATTAGTTTTAGATAAACAAAAAGGGCATTCCTCTTCATGTTTTGAAAGCAATTGATTAAACCAGCTGCTCGTTTTTAATCTACCATGCTGTTGCAATAAATCATCACGATAATTGCTGTTCCCCTCAATTAATCTATTTAGTAATTCCTGTCTGTGTTTAAGGTTTTGAATATCATATGCTATATTCAATTCAAGGGAAGTAAGCTCTGAAATCCTATTGGAAGTAATTGCGACCGAATCTACAGATACCTGAAATGATGTAAGAGAGTTCAACTCTTCAGGAACCTTCTTCAACTTATTAATATAATCTAATGTCCCCCAATTTTCTTCAGGATAACCGTCATCTTTCAACAACCCAAATTCTTTCGCTTGATTAAAATATCCTCTTAGTTGTCCGATCCATCTATTAATGCTTCTAGTTTTTTTATCAATCTCTTTATTAAGGTCATTTAAATCGCGATCTATTTGCTTTAATTCTTCTTTCAATTCCAAGTACGTATTGTCTACAGCTTGTAATACATAGTTGAAGATACTAATTAGTTTCTGACGTTGAGCCATTTGATCTGTCCGATAGAACAGACTTGATTGATTGGCAATAATATATTGGGGCTGAAAAAGAAAGGAAACGAAATCTCGAAAACTAGGGTGTGATTCAAAACCAATTTTTGAACCCTCTTCTGCAAAGTTTAATCCACTTAATCCGGCTAAATTATTTAAACGTGTTTTAACCTCATTTACATTACAATTTCCTAAAATTGCATTGGGAACTATAAGATTGGTCCCTTCTTTCATAAACATATCTCCAGAGGCGATCAATTCTCCCGGTTCTTTACGCGCTATAATTAATTCCTGATTATTAGCCAAAGTAATATGCAGACCGAACCATTCAGTGTAATTGCGTATTTTTCGAGTAGGGATTCGACATTTAGAACTACCTAAACAATAATCAACAATTGCTATCAATGTAGATTTCCCCTTTTCACTCCCACCAGTGATTACATTCACTTTATCAAGCGCAAATTCGATTGTCCGAATGGATTTTTCAGGATTTTTAGGGATTAGAAAGATTGATTTTATTCTAAATTCCATCAGAATTTAAGGTTAAAGTAAAGTAATATTTCCGATTCGTTAAAGAGACCAAACCATGCACCAATTCTTCGTGAGGCATTGATAATATCCATATATTCGCTATTCTTCATCATATTTTCTTTGATTTTAGAAGGAAGTGACTTAATTGTTGAAGTGATAAGCGATCGATCCCTATCATAAGAGATAAGTCCAACAACAGAGCCCAAATATATCGACTCTAAAGTTAAATTAGCCATGCTTTCCATCCGATCTTGCAAACCTGAGAATAAGTCTTTATTCTCTTCTAAAGCGCGTAATAAACTTCCTGTTTTGAAATTACGCTCTTTAATTCCGTTGACAACCCGCCTGTTAAGACAGAGAGGCAAAACAGGCATTGTCAACAATAAAGTTGGGAAGGCTTTCTCCTTATTAGTCTGTTGAAAGTTTTTTGAGAACTCCCATATCGCATGTGCTCCTAAAACCTTGTTTTGGAAAATATCAAACTCATTCAGTATCATTTTTTTTCTGGCTTTTCTTTTAGAACTTCCCACTCCGGGTGCCATCCAAGTCTAACTTGGTCAGCCAAGAAATGGTAGGATCCTTTATGTGTATACCCTTGTTCCGGTTCATAGTTATTTAATTTCCCTTTATATAACAATGAGCTATAATAAACCTCGTATCCAACTTGGATAAGTTCGTCTGCCTTAGCAAACCTAAATTTTGGCCGGGAAATCGAGGTCCAATGGTTTATTAAATCTTCAAAATACAAATCGAACTTCTTTTTTGAGATTTCACCATCCTGAGCAAATCGACTACGTTCTGATGCTGCCCTTACAAAATCATGGATCGCCTCAATAACTTCATTTTCGGAACATCCTATCTTTTTTAATTGTTCTACGTACAGCTTTCCGCGATTTCTCGCTATTTCCGCCGGTTCTACTGGTAGTGAGTCCACAGTTCGTTCAAAAAAGGATTTTCTCTTAAACTCCGTAAGTAGTTGCGTATACTGTTGATTAAATGCTCTAACACTTATCCATCCCGGTTCACGGTTTCTCCAACTCATTATTAGCGAATCAGAAACAAAACCGAATAACCCCTGATATATATAATCAAAGGGAATATCTTCGGATATGCTTAAATTATTTCTAATCGCAGTTTTTATATCTTTTGTAATGTGGCTATAATTGTTATCTAGTACTGTAATCTTGTCTATAATTTTAATTAAAAGATCGGTTGGGCAATCTATAACCACTTGCCCATAGGGCTTCACTGTTTTTGGCAATTTAGACGCAATATCCTTGAGCTCTACTGCCAATTTAGAAATACTTTCATTTTTGCTTTTAACATTATTTTCATTGGCAAGCATTTCATTTTTTATTCTAATAGCCAGTCGGCTTTTGGGTAAACTCTTATTGGTTAAAAGAGAAAATATAGAATGTTCAATATTTATTTTTTTAGCAGTAACAGCCTCAATCCAAATACTTAATGTTTTCCATAAATCTACACTTCGATCAGAATAGGGGATTCTGGAAGTTTGACTGTGCTTTGCCTGTTCATAGATATTTTTGATATCTTCACCATTGATTAACTTAACAGTGATATCATCATCAACCTCGACTCCAACATAAGCGTCCAAGTCGGAAGAACTTAACCACATCATTGCCCTTTCAATTTGATACAAAAATCCCAGGATGCTACCATCAGCACTATGAAGATTACTGGTATTATTCATGAGGTTATCAATAGATTAATAAATATAAGCCAACAATACTTTGTTAAATTTAATGATATTTGTTAAGAAAAGAATATTTCATATTAAGATCGTGAATAACAATCTATGATTCAAAAAGATCGATTCAAGTTAGTAAACCTAATAAGAGATTAATACGCGCGGAAGTAGATTGTTTTTATGTCATATCGTATTAGATTGGGAGAGCTTACGGATCTGGTTATTATGGCAATATGTGAAAATATTCTATGATTCATGAAAGAGATTTTAAATGTAGTTTAATGCAAAAACTCGCTAGTCGACTGCTAAAACTGTCTTCTAATTCATTCTACACACTTCAATCATTACTTTGAAGTATTACAATATTTTCCCCGAATTTTGTTTTCAATTCGTTATCTGTATACGTTATCGGCACACCCAAGCATAATAATTTTCGTGGTCTAGATATACCTACATAGATTAATCTTTGTTTTTCCGTAGGCATATTTTCAGGTTTAATGAAATAATCTAATGATATGTTTTGACCTGCATTGTTTTCACTCAAAATGAGTAGAACAGAGTCAAATGTCATTCCTTTTACCTGATGTATAGTTGTTATTGGTAGATTACTTTCGGTAGTGGCTTTTTTGAAGTATTGACTAACAGGATTATTAAGATTCTTTATATCAAAGCTTTTGGAAGATCTTGTCCGAATACCGAATTTGGGACAATCTATCAAAGCAAGAGCGTTTTTAAGGTAGTTTTCAGTTTCAGATGTCCACTGTTTTATTGGTAAATCAAAAGACGGTATAGTCCGAACTAGGTTAAACAACTGTGCATGCAATGCATGATTAGATTGTGCTTCATCTTCCTTTTCCTTTAATGCTTGATAATCTAAGTCAGGATTCATCAACCCAATAAATAACCTCTTAACTTTACGAATAGCCTCCTTGGTTTCATTTGACTCCAAATGAATTTTAGCTTCAATCAATTTATATGGTAAGTCATGACTCCAAGGTTCAAACGAGGCATGTTTTCCTAATAAAGAATTCCGTAAAGTATTTCCTCTAACCAAAACCCGATTATCGACAAAAGAATGATCTAAACATAGCTTTTCATAAATTGGTATAATTGAGCCTGGAGATCCAATGGGATATTTCAAAATATGCAGGAATAGATCGGTTTCAGTATTATTGGGAGAAGTTATTGGTTGTTCATCATTCCTTCTCAATGGGCTAAATACGTTTACTATTCTTTGAGTGGACCGCCTATTTTCCGTAAGACGCATTCCATTCCAATTTTCTTTATCGTCAAACTTATTTAGGAATAGCTCCGGACTTGCATTTCTCCATTGGTATAAACATTGATACGGGTCACCGACTAGATCCAAATGTTGTAACCCTCCCTTGATTAATTCATCTAGAATTGCATGTTGGATTTCTGATGTATCCTGAGCTTCATCTATTATCAAATAGGGAAATCTTGCAACTAAATATTTTGATATTCTTGGAAATTTACGCAGTATTTGTAATGCCAAAAAAGCAGAATCTGAGGTCTTCAATAACAACGCTTTATATTGCCCTCCCTTTATTGCTTTTCCATATTTAACGAAGTCGGCATCACCACTTTTATCGTGTCCGTCCCAAACGATGCTTCCATTAATATCAAAATCAATTTTGCTTGGTTCAAAACGATATATGAGATTTTTATACGCTTTTATATATTGCCAGTTATTCCGAAATAATCGGTCAATATAACTAACGTCATCAACTATTCTAAACCGCTTATCCCCGCCCAGCAATTTATGGATAAATGGAAGGGTAATATACATATTTACGAAACTGTCAATGGTTGAAATAGTATGGGGGTAACTAAGTGGAAAATCGCTTGTTTCTCTGAATTTTTCCGCGATTTCATTCTTTGCTACATTTGTAAAAGATAAGCAGGCAATACCACCTGAATTACCATAAATAGTCCCCCAATCCTTAGCCACCCGAATCAACTTATGTGCAATCGTCGAAGTCTTTCCACTCCCAGGACAGGCGTTCAACACTATCTTTCCTGATGTTTCAATATAAGCTTGTTGCTCTATGGTAGAAATATAGTTCATTTCAATGTTTGATTTACCAAATGACAAATTGCCCTATTAATATACTGTGGCACTACAAAATTTTCCTTAGCATTTTGTAAGTTATCCATTAAATAAATTGAAAAATCTTGCGCAAATTCCGCTTTGGCAGGCAATGCCTTCCATGTCAATAGACATAAAGCGTAAAGCTGTTCGTCAGTTAATTCATCGCCAACAATTCCATTCAAATATTCTGTAATCTTAGACATCTTTTTCTTTAAACCCGGATGCTGCATTAAAAATCGCCAGAGTGAATTCTCCGCATTACTTTCTTTAGAATTTCTTAGATTTTCTTTGATTAAAACAAATTCGAATGTTTTAAATGCCGTTTCTAATTTTATTACCTCTGGAACTTCTTTGATCAGGGCCGCAATGTTGCTTATTCTTGTTACAGGAGAAGCCCCTTCAATTTTTTCTTTCAACTCTTTAACCGTATCCAGTTCTGCTATCAAATTACTAAATGAATATTTTGAGTCTTTTGATTGGACAAATCTATCATCGTCTGTTATTATAGATAGCGGTATAGAAAGTGATTTTTGAGCATCAATTGAATTAAACAGATAGATAAATGGATAAAAAGAAGTGCCATCAGCATTAACCAATTCAATCTTATAATCTTCTAATTTATAGTCGAGTATTTTAGCAAAAGCAGGAATTAATAATTCTTCTGAAATGCCCTCCACAAATAGTACTCCTTTAGAAAAAAATAACTGTGATTTTGTAACATCAATATATCGTTCCAACTGTTTTTTCCTTGCTTTCGGATCATCCTGAAAAGTATCTTCATCATCCTCTATTATCTCATTGGGTTTTCTACCATCAAAACAATTGGAAATGTTAATTGCTGTACTATTCTGATTCATTAATATCAAATTATCAATAGGAACTTTTGATGTAAGCGTTGGTGAATGGCTTGTGATAAATAGCTGCGAATTCTCTTTTCCATTCGTTTCCTTTAAGAATTCAAACAGACTAAGTTGTAATTGGGGGTGCAAGTGCGCTTCAGGCTCTTCAATCAATAAAGCAAAGTGAGAAATAGTATCATCTTCCAACTGATGATTAATATCACCCAAAACCGTTGCTATATATATGAGATTATTAAAGCCCAGACTGTTTTGTTTTAAGTTGAATCCCTCTCCTTCAAGCGTTTCTTTATTATGAGGTAAGAATGGCTTGATGATATTGACGATGTATTCTGCTTTTGAATCTTCAATTCTTAATCCTATTTGATTCTCAATTGATTGTTTATAGATTGCTGCCAGATTGGAATTTATGGATTGCTTTGAATCAATTACCTCTTTTAATTTCAGTAATTCATTGTTGGCATTCTTCATAAGTGTTTCATAAGATGACTGACTTTGGTTTTTCTCTACTTGTCGGCTTATAAGATTTCCTAAAGTATTACCTCTGTTTGTCAACAAGTCCCTGGTACTATCTCGCAATGCACCCAAATAATAGTGCAGGAAAAGTTGAAATGTTTCACTATCTGCTTTCTGGCCTTCAACTTCACCAGTAGAGTAACTGAACACTATCTTTTGGTTGTCCTTTCTATAGGATAGGGTGATTCTGGCAAAATCATTTATCTCATTTTCTGAAAGCACTAAATACTCATAAAAGGCTCCTCTTTGTTCGGAACTAAGGTTCTTAAAATCATAACTGATCTTTATTATATCAGAACCTAAATGAAAGTCCTCGGTTGTTACATATAATTCCCGCTGTTGTTGTCCAAGATTATACAACAAACGTATTGCGTCTATTAACGCTGTTTTATGGCTCCCATTCTCGCCTATAATTACATTTATATCTTTTTGAAAATCAACGGTTAGAGCTTTGATTCCTTTGTAATTTTCAATAGAAATTGATGCCAAATACATAATCAACCATTTTTTAATACTCAACGATTTCTGTTTCGCCGTTTGTTGCTAAATATATGATAGCTATTTCAGCAACAACACCTATGAATAACTTAGCATATTTGCTTTCCAATCCTTTAAAATCCGCATCCTTACCATGTCCAGTACCATAGCTGTTCCTGAGTTCAGTTACTCCATGAACTATTGTTGCTATTCCTCCTAAAATTTGCTTTATAGAACTTTCAGCAGCATCAGGATTTTTAACATCCTTTGGTTTGAAATCAAGACTATTCGTGGTATGCCTTAATAGTTGTTGAAGTGTCCAACCTTTATCGGCTTCAACACCCTTGTGTTTTAAAATAGACTTACAAATAGTTTCCAGTAGTTCTTTACCGGTGCCAATTGCAACATCAGTATCACTAATGATTGCTTTATTCATTTGGTTTATCTTTTTGTTTACGTATTCCGTATTCAAATACTTTTTGATGTCTGTTGCTTTGGCTGCTAATTGAACCTGACCATTGTTTTCGGCAGTCCAGCCAAAAATAGGTTTGCCAGAAATTTCATCAATTTGATAAAATTGATATCCGTCCTTTTGTAAATATCCATTGTAAATCTCAACAATTCTATCCGTTGTACCATCTTCAGGTCTTACATTAGGATGTAGTGTTTCGGTTAAAAACCTTAAATAACTTTCATCATCACAATGCATTAGATTAAACCGACTATCTGTGAATACCCAATCAGGTTGCCAATCCCCAGGATTCATATCTGCATGTTGACGAATGTCCTTGTAAGCCGTATTATATTCTGATCGATAATCTGTCGAAGGCATTGAATTGAGATCATAAAGGCGGTTAAGGAAGTCCGCCTCATTCATTCTTCCGTGATACCATAATTTTTCAACCGTTAACCTATCGGCTATATGTCGTCTCGTAACTGTGGTTATTTTGTTCATATTTAGTCACTCCATTTATATTATTATACTTCGACACCTTTAACAAAATCCTCAAATGTCGAATAATTTTTCAATCCATTGGCTTTCCTATATCGACCAAATTTAGTTTTATCAATTCTCCCTTGTAAATAAACTGCTAGATCTTCAAATTGATTAACCGGAATATATTTAATACCTGATGCTTTATACCGGTTCATAAGGCTTTTATTATGACTCGCCCAATTGAACTTTTCTCCTCTATCTTCTTCATCCAACTGTAATTGCTTCCAATCCCCATATCGGCGACTTAGACGGGTTATATAGTTATACTTAAATAAATCCTTTCCTAAAGCTCCATCTGGCAATTCAACATCCGGTTTTTTAGGTTGTTTGGGCAGTTTCGGGACAAATTTTGGAAAGTATTTCTTGATAATTGAAAGATGTTGCTCTGCATATTTTGAAAGTGTGTCCCATCCCCAATAATAGATTATATAAGGAGTATCGAGTGCTTTCTGCAATGTTGCTGCGTGCTCCTGGATAACAGCATCATCCCTATAAGTGCTTACTAAATAAAATCTTTTAATGTTCAGCTTCAAGCCTGCCGATTGCCTCACATCATCCTCCATATCAGTTATTAACTGTTTTCTGATAGCTGTATCTTGTTTACGCAAATCTTTTAGCTTGCATTGGATAACCGTACCTGTTTTGGGTGAAAATATATCAATCCCTTTTTGGCTCTGTCCTGTCACTCCAAACTGCTGATATTCTGTATTTTCATAAGAATCTGTACTCTCAATTTCATTAAATAGGTCACATACAAATTCTTCAAACTTCTTTTCATTTTTTAAAGGGGGGAGTTGATAGTTGGCCATTAGTAATATTAAATCTTTATTAGGATAAATATACAGGTTTTACCTCATCATTTTCAAAAGATAATTCTCCGCCAAAAGATTAAAGTATAAGACCTAACAAATGATGTACACTATTCCTAGCCTATCCTTTTCTTAATGTAAAAAAGGAAAATGAATCCTTAGGAGGCTATACTAATCTGAATCTCCAAATTTTCCGATCTTGAATAGTTCTCGTCTAAGCATTATCATTTCCCTAAAATAATTGTTTTTATTACCAATTACAAAAGCATCAATTTCGTACTCTTTCATGGTTTCAGACTATTTGGTTATGTATTAATGGCTATCTGTTCTGACCGTTATCCTAATCGCAGTCTGGTACTTACCCCTCATAGATTATGAACTCCGATTTAAATTATTTATTTTAGCTATTCAAACCGCAATTAGGCCATGAAGAGAAACCAATTGATCCTTTTATTCATTTTTCCCCTAATGTTTGCTTCCTGCGAAAAGGAAAATTCTGAACAGGACATGACTGACAGCCTGAAAGGAAAATGGAAGTTAAAAAGTTATGAAACAACCCTTTCTACCGATGATAATAATGGGAACAGTAATGTTCGGACAGATAATCTCCCTTACGAATATCTGAGTTTTGACGGGCGTGATAGTGCTTCACTTCGGTTAACGGCACCGTATTTTATCGGTTCAAGTAGTGCCGGAGACGGCGGAGAATGGAATCCCCCGGGCGCAGATGTAATTATTATAGATGGGAGCATCCAGACTGGAGAACCTATTTATTACCGCAAATATTATTATCAGCTCGCAGGAAACCGTCTCTTGCTCAAGGAAACCAGGACTTTTGACCCATCCGCATGGGTAGAGAAATGGGGAAGCCCTGCGACAGGAATTGTCGATTCACTCGCAGATTATTACCCAAAGCTCAGGACGGATATAGATTGGTGGGATGTATCTCTTGATGGAAATTCAATAAAATTACAGCAGGAAATCAGCTATGGCGGCAAGGATAGCTTTCGTTCAAAAGTAATAATGCTCTTTTCAAGAGAATAGAAAAGGACGGCTATTTCTCTGCTTAGGAAGGATAACATATTTTTTATTTAATGTGGAAGCGATACACGATGTATCGCTTCCTTTTGTTATTATGCGATATTTCTTCCGATATGGTCTGTCCTTATAAAAGTAAATGCCTGAGGGGTACATAGCTCAGCTATTTTACCTTGATTTGCAGGGACCGGCTTATTCTCGATCTTTCTTTCCAGTCTTTCCATGTCCACCGCAACCCTATTATCCAAAAGTTTCGCATAATGCTGCGTAGTTTTGATGTCCGTATGTCCAAGCATCTTGGAAACAGTTTCAATAGGCACACTATTTGCCAATGTAACAGAAGTCGCGAACGTATGGCGTGACTTGTGGAAGGTCAGTTCTTTGGTGATCTCGCACAGATCAGCGATTTCCTTTAGATAGCTGTTCATTTTTTGATTACTCAAGACAGGAAGTACCATATCTTTTGACACACATGGTGGGTAGTCACGGTACCGTTCAATGATTTCAAGAGCCTTTGGAAGCAGTGGAATATTGGATGATGTTTCAGTTTTCTCCCTACTGGTAAAGATCCAGAGCTTTCCATCCACTCCCTCAGCAATGTCTGTCCATTTTAATTTCTTTACATCGGCATAAGACAGACCGGTATAGCAACAGAAGACAAAAATATCACGCACATGCGCTAGACGTGGTATTTTGAATTCCTTTTCTTCTATCCTCCGAAGTTCCGCATCTGTCAGAAATTCCCTCTCTTTTGCTTTGGCCTTGATCTTATAAAAGGCAAAGGGATCGTCCGTTATCCATCTGTGCGCGATACAGATCTTAATGATCTTACGAAGGTGCTTCATGTATTTTGCAGCAGATACAGCTGAACAGCCCATCGTGGCACGCAGAAAGAATTCATATCCTGTGACAAAAGCATGGTCAATCTTTCTCGTGTCAATATCCTGCGACCTGTATTCTTTTTCAAGGTATCCACAAATATGTAATAAAGAAGTCTTATAACCTTTAAGTGTATTGAGCTTGAATCCATTGCCGAGCAATGCTTCCATATGCATATTATGTTCTCTAAAAACATCCAGGAATTGCTTTCGCTTGATATCCTTTCCCTGATACCTCAGTTTGATGGATTCCGCTGTAATTTCCTCTGCAGAAGCGGTCATAGCGGTATGGATTGTGCTTATTCTGCTGACGAGGGCATCAAGATAGCTATTAAGGGTCTTGATAGCTTCTGTTGTGCCTTTCATACGGTTAGCTTTAGAGTTCCATTTCGACGGATCACATTCTCGCCCTGTGGAGACTTCTTTTGGGATACCATCTACGGTAATCCGCATGTAGATCGGTTTGGGACCGCTAACATAATTTTTTGGTTTCTTCAGATAGAAGAGCAAGGAATAATTTGTACTCATGACAACATCATTTAAGTGAAACAAACCCTTTCCCGGCTTTCGGGAAAGGCTCTGCATCGCCATTGAAAAAACAATGAAAGCAGATGCAAATGTAGCCTTGCAACTAAAACGGATCAAGATGTTTAATTTTTGAACGTATTGAAAATCAAATAATTAAACAACTATCAGTGAGTAAGTATACTGGAGAAAATGACTCACTGAAAGACTCACTTTTTTATTGGGAATTCATGTAAGTTTTGTAGATACTGAAAAACAAAAAAGCCTGCAAACGTTTAATTTGCAAGCTTTTGTATGTTTTGACTTTAAGATGTGTAGCCCGTAGGGGAATCGAACCCCTGTTTCAAGAATGAAAATCTTGCGTCCTAACCCCTAGACGAACGGGCCTTTTAATGCAACTCCAATAACATTGTTGTTTTTGGAGTTGCAAATATAGACCTTAAAATCAGTATTCCAAAAATAATTTTAAATATTTTTTAAATAAGGTCGAAACCGATATCTCTTCTGAAGTATTTACCTTCAAAATATATCCTTCCGGCATCTGCAGTTGCCTGCTGAAGGGCTTCGAACAGCGAATCTTGCAATGTGGTAACAGCAATTACACGTCCACCTGCAGTAACAATCTTACCATCTACTTCTTTCGTACCTGCTTGAAATACGATGGATTCTTTGACATTTTCAATATTGGCGATCTCTTTTCCCGACTCATAATCTCCAGGATAACCTCCCGCAACCAACATGACAGTTACGGCAGTTTTAGGAGATACTGTATAGGAACGTTGCTCCAGATTACCCTGTGCAACACCTTCCAGCAAATCTAACAGATCCGATTCAATACGCGGCAATACAGATTCAGTCTCTGGATCTCCCATACGAACATTATACTCGATGACATAAGGTTCTCCTTCTACATTCATCAGACCGATAAAAATAAATCCTTTATATGGAATGCCATCTTTTTTAAGTCCTTCAACTGTTGGTCGGATAATACGCTCTTCTACTTTATTCAAAAATGTCTCATCTGCAAAAGGAACCGGAGATATCGATCCCATACCTCCCGTGTTTAGGCCTGTATCGCCTTCTCCAATACGTTTATAATCTTTTGCAGAAGGAAGTACTTTATATGAATTACCATCTGTCAAAACAAAAACAGACAATTCAATTCCTTTTAAAAATTCTTCAACAACCACAACCCGGCTAGCTTCTCCGAATTTTGAGTCTGCGATCATCGCTTTTAGCTCCGCTTTGGCATCTTCCAGCGTCTCACAGATCAATACTCCTTTGCCTGCAGCTAAACCATCAGCCTTAAGCACAATCGGCAATTTTTGCGTTTCAAGGTAAGCCAATCCATCTTCCAATGATGTTGCATCAAACGATCTTGAAGCGGCAGTAGGTACGCCATGGCGATCCATAAACTGCTTTGAAAAATCTTTTGAGCCCTCCAATTGAGCGCCCTCTTGCTGCGGCCCTACTACCGGGATATTTTTTAAATCTTCCCGATTTAAAAAATAATCATGAATACCTTTTACCAAAGGCTCTTCGGGACCGACGAGCACCATTTGCACATTATTCTCCAAAACGAAGGAAGCAATAGCAGCAAAGTCGGTAACTTTAATATTTACATTCTGACCATACGCACCTGTTCCAGCATTTCCCGGAGCAATAAACAATTGATCTAAACGTGGACTTTTCGACAACTTATAGGCGAAGGCAGATTCACGACCTCCTGAACCGATTATTAGGATATTCATAACACAAAGATATTTTTTTTATGCTAATTTTAAGGTATCAGATCGTTTAAAATGAGACTAATATTTTGATTTATAAATTGATTAAAGGAAAAATATTTTCTAATTTTCATAAAACATTAGTCATATGTACGCTAAATTACTGCTGTTAGTAAGCTGCCTGCTATTCACTTCGCTGGCGTCGGCCCAGATCGATCAGACCTTGCAGAAACTGGATACTTACCATGAACGGCACATCAAGGAAAAGATTTATCTCCATTTGGACAAAAATGATTATTCGGCTGGCGAAACCATGTGGTTTAAACTTTACTGTACCACCGCCCCTTTTAATTATTTGAGCAACATCAGTAAAATTGCTAATGTAGAATTGATTTCTCCCACCAATAAGATCATTAAGAGTATCAAAATTCCTATTACACTCGGTCTAAGTATAGGCGACTTCAATCTGCCGGACACTTTGGAAGAAGGCTCCTACCGCGTTAGATCATTTACCCGATGGATGCAAAATGACTCTGTAGCCAATTTCTATGAACGCGTCGTCCCCATTACAAATGGTCGATCTGATCATATCATAACGAAAAGTGAACTGGTCAAAAACGGAACAGAAAACATGTTCCAGATTAATCTGAAAACCATTCAGGGAGCCCCGCTGATTAATAACAACATCAGTTATACCCTACAACCGAACAACAATAAAGAGAAATCCGGCCGACTGAAATCAAACGATAATGGAACAATAGCGCTGGAATTGAAAGATGATTTTAAAGGCGGGACACTGTCTTTACAATTTCTTTCGCTGGATAAAAGACGTATTCTAAAAAGTTTTGTCATCCCGGATCCAAACAACCAAAATAGCATCCAAATTTTCCCCGAAAGTGGCGAACTAGTCAACAACATATTATCCAAAACTGGGTTCAAAATCCTTAGCCCTAATGGTTTAGGAAAAAAAGCAAAAATAAAAGTTGTGGAGGAAAATCAAACAACAGTTGCCGATTTTGAAACAAATTCACTGGGAATGGGAAGTATCCCGCTCGTCTTACAGACAGGAAAAAAATACGTCGCTACAGCCCTCTTCGAAGATGGATCGTCAACAAGTGCGTCATTACCGCCTGTACAGAATTCCGGATATGTTCTAACCGTAAATTCGGTACTAAAGGATAAGATTGCAGCGCAACTTTCCGCTACTGCAGACTTGGTCAATGGCAAAGATATTTATCTGGTAGCCCAATACAATGGCCTTGTACTTCATGCCGCTAAGCAGAAATTAAATGGAACGGAGATCTTATTCAATATCCCCAAAAAAAACCTGCCTTCTGGAGTTTTACAATTATCCATCTTAACAGATCAAATGGTTCCTATTGTGGAAAGATTGGTGTTTAACTACAATACGACATCGACCTTACTTCCTGTCGCCGTAGAACTCAACAAGCTTAGCTTCACAACACGCGATAAAGTGATTGCTAATCTTTCCGTTAAATATGATGATAGTGACACCACTAGGTTTGCCGCGCTTTCCGCATCAGTGGTAAACCTCAGCAAGGTTGATTCCACGACAAACCGTTATTATTCATCTATTGTCTCGGAGCTCCTATTGAAATCTGATCTTCGTGGCTTTATTGAACGTCCCAATTATTACTTTGAGGATTTAACGAACATTAGACTGACAGAGCTGGACAATCTTATGTTGATCCAAGGTTGGCGCAAGTTGGACTGGAAGAATTATACAAGTACAGCAACCGCTGCGTTCCTTCCTGAAAAAGGGCTTACCATAGCTGGGACCATCAAGAAAACGGCCCGCAAGGCTGTCGTTCCAAATGCCAAAGTAACAATTATACCGACGAGCAACATGTTGCTGAGTATAGATACACTGACCGATAATAATGGCCGATTTTCATTTGACGAACTTTTATTTGCAGACAGTGTCAAGTTTATTGTGACAGGTGATGGCCCTAAAGAGAAAAAAAGAGTTGATATTGTTATCGACAACCCGCTCACCCCACCACCTAATGCAAGTAAAGATCAACCCTTGTTGCTTAACGACATCAATAGCACCTTGCTTACACAACTGAAAAATAGTCAACAGTTTCTTGGCGAATTGGAAGCGGCTGGTATTATAGAAAAAAGTATCCGATTGGAAGAGGTACAGGTCAACAGGGTAAGAACAACTAAAGCCGACAAAAACTCCAGAAACCTGAATGGGCCAGGAAACGCCGATCAAGTCATCTCTGCAGACGAATTATCCGGCTGTGCTACATTTGCTCAATGCCTCAATGGACGGCTAAATGGTGTTATTTTTCGAAATGGTATCCCTTATAGCACAAGATCGATGAATAGTCCGATGCAAGTTGTTCTCGATGGAATGTATATTGAACCC
The DNA here is from genome assembly GCF_002494055.1 of Sphingobacterium sp. UBA7038. NCBI lineage: Bacteria > Pseudomonadati > Bacteroidota > Sphingobacteriia > Sphingobacteriales > Sphingobacteriaceae > Sphingobacterium > Sphingobacterium sp. UBA7038. The sequence continues at coordinate 151,490 of NZ_DLAV01000005.1, read as the reverse complement.
GAACAAATAGATATGATCAACACGGCCGACATTGCGAGTGTTGAAGTCTTGCGTAGTATTGGAAACACGGCAATTTATGGCATGTATGGGGGCAACGGTGTTATCGTGATTACCAGTAAATCGGGAGATGCCATCTCCTCATCGTATACCCCCACAGGCATTGTAACCATCACGCCAAAAGGGTTATATGTGCCTCGAACATTTTTCAAACCCCAATACGATGCAACAATCCAAAATAAGCTTACACGCGACCTAAGGACAACAATCGCCTGGGAACCGAATCTGATCACGCCAAAAGATGGGAAAACACATTTCGAATTCTTCACTTCTGACGAACCCGGAACCTACAAACTAACCGTTGAGGGAATAAGTATGGATGGCAAAATTGCTCATCTCGAATATTTAATAGCGGTAAAACCACAATAGCAGAGCAAACAAATCGTTAAATTTAGAAACAAGGTTATGGAACATATTAAAACCAAAATAGAAGATCATATCTTAAGCATTTTCCTCGACAGGGGAAAGTCAAACGCCATAGACACACAGCTATTGAAGGAACTGATAGATACCTTGGAATCTTCCCAGCAAAATGAAGCTATTTATGGTGCAATATTGATTGGCAAGGAAAACTTCTTTAGCGCAGGACTTGATCTAATTACCCTATTCCAATATGATGAAGAACAAATTCGCGAATTCTGGAATTTATTTCTGGAAGCGACATCGCTACTCGCCGCTTTTCCAAAACCAATAGTTGCTGCAATATCTGGTCATAGCCCCGCTGGGGGCTGCGTACTGGCGCTCTGCTGTGATTATCGGATTATGGCCGAAGGGAATTTCGTGATCGGTCTTAACGAGATTCCTGTCGGACTAATCGTCCCTGAAAGTATATTTCAGCTTTATGCGTTTTGGATTGGAAAACGGAATGCGTACCAGAATTTGCTCGAAGGTAAATTGCTTTCTCCTGTAGAAGCAAAAACACAGGGTCTTATTGATGACATTGTTCCCGCTAATATACTCTTCAATACCGCAGCAAAAAAATTAAAACAGATCACGCAGTTCAACCAAAAGACATGGCAGACATCCAAATTGAACTTCCGAAAGGAAATAATCCTTAAATTGCGCGAGAATAGAGAAGAGACAATCCAGCACATCCTCGAACAATGGTGGCTTCCGTCAACGCGCTCTATTTTAAAGTCAATCATTGAAAACTTGACTTCAAAGAAGTAATATTAAACAAAATCATCATGAGAAATCTCTTTTTCTTTATTCTTATTTGTCTCACTGCTAGCACGATCTCCTGTAGAAATAGCAAAAAAGAGGATAAGGCTGTAAAAATCATTCAGGATTCAATTCCTGTGGATACCCTACAAAAACCTGACACGACTGAAAAGGAAGTAAAGAAAGAGAACTCCGAAACGCTGGAGGAGGTATTGGAGAAACTTGCCAAGGCATATGCAGAACAGGACAGTAAAACAATAAATTCCTATGTACATCCCAAATTGGGAATTTATATGATCTACCGTCCCGGCGCACTTGACTCTTATGTACACCAAAACAGTTTTAATTTTTCTAAACCTGTGCCAGAGTATCATTCTTATGAAAAATTAACGTACAAGGGCCCTTTGAAGTCCGGAAAACTACCTATTTTTGATTGTGGTACGATGAAGTGGGATAAATCCGGATTCTATTATGATAAAAAATCCCGCCCGAATGAACTATCTCAGACGGCAAAGTTCATGAATGAAATTCTTGATGCCAAAATTAGTAATACTGAATTACAGCGACTAAGGAACATAGAATCCAGAAGTTATAGAGCCATTATGACCTCCAATGAGCATGAGGAACCCTTTGTTTTTCATGTGACAAAAGAGGGAGAAAAATGGTATATTACAGTCATAGACCGCGCTTATGCCGGATGTGACGCATAGTATTTTGTAAATTTTAACCAAACTTAACGATAATGAAAAATTTAGATAAGGACATACAAAAGAAAATCGAAGATTGGTTAACCCCAAGTTATGATGAAGGAACTCGAAAAGCAGTTCAGGATTTAATCGACAATAATGAGGAGACGGAACTTACGGATTCTTTTTACAAGGATCTTGAATTTGGAACCGGAGGTTTAAGAGGCATTATGGGCGTTGGCTCTAATCGTATGAATAAGTATACGATCGGCAAAGCCACGCAAGGATTAGCCAACTATCTAAAGAAACAGTTCCCAGATCAGGAGATTAAAGTAGCGGTATCTTATGACAGCCGTAACAATTCGCAGGCTTTTGGCCAGCTGGTTGCCAACGTGTTTGCAGCCAACGGCATCAAGGTACATCTGTTCACGGCATTGCGCCCGACCCCAATGCTGTCGTTCGCCATCCGCCATTTCGGCTGTCAAAGTGGTGTTATGCTAACGGCTTCGCACAACCCAAAGGAATACAATGGTTATAAGGCTTATTGGAATGATGGATGCCAGCTGACTGCGCCACATGATAAAAATGTAATCGATGAAGTAAACGCAATCAATGCTGTGAACGACATTAAATTTGAAGGGAACACACACAATATCATTCCCGTCGGCGATGAAATTGATCAGCTCTATATTGACGCCAATAAAAAATTAAGTATTCATCCTGAAGCGGTACTCGCTCAAAAAAACTTGAAAATTGTTTTTTCGCCGATACATGGAACCGGAATTACTATTGTCCCTAAAATGCTGGAAGCCTGGGGATTTGAAAATGTTTCAGTCGTTGCTGAACAAGCCACCCCTGATGGCAACTTTCCAACAGTAATCTATCCAAACCCCGAAGAGGAAGATGCGATGGCCTTAGCAAAGAAAAAAGGAGAAGAAATTGATGCTGATCTTGTATTAGCAACAGACCCTGATGCCGATCGTGTAGGTATTGCCGTAAAAAATAGTAAGGGCGAATTCCAACTGCTCAATGGTAATCAGATCGGAAGTCTACTGATATATTATGTCTTAAGCGCAAAAAATGAGCTAAAACAACTCGGATCGAATCCATATATTGTAAAAACCATCGTCACCAGCAACTTACAAGCCGATATTGCAGATCACTATGGTGTAAAACACTATGAAACCCTTACTGGCTTCAAATATATCGGTGAATTGATTACCAATTTAGGTGATTCAGCACAATATCTTGTGGGCGGAGAAGAAAGTTATGGTTTCTTAGTAGGCGATTTAGTGCGTGACAAGGACGCTCCAAACTCTTGTGCTTTCCTAGCCGAAATGACCGCCTATTTCAAAACAAAAGGAAAAACAGTTTACGAAGTCCTGTTAGATATCTACAAAGAATTTGGCTGTTATCAAGAAAAGCTCATTTCTCTTACAAAAAAAGGAAAAGCTGGTGCCGAAGAAATTCAAGCCATGATGAATGGCCTACGTCACAATCTACCAACGATACTGGGAGGAATAAAAGTCAAAGAAATCAGGGACTACCAACTTTCCCAAACCACAGATATGAGTACAGGGGAGCGAAGAGCAATCTCGTTACCAAAGTCTGATGTGTTGCAATTTATTACAGTAGATGGCGATGTGATCTCTGCCAGACCCTCAGGAACAGAACCCAAGATTAAATTTTACTGTTCTGTAAAAGAAAACTTAACGGATACTGCAGATTATGTCGATGTGCAAACTGTTTTGGAAGAGAAGGTTGACCGTATGATGAAAGATATTGTAGGCTAATGGACAAGTGGAAACTATTATCCTCTGCATATATCTGTAAAGAGCCTTGGGCCACGCTGCGCAGAGATACTTGTGAGCTTCCGGATGGACGGATCAATGATCATTATTACGTACTGGAGTATCCCGATTGGGTCAATATGATCGGAATCACTGAGCAGAACGAGCTTTTGGTCATTAAGCAATACCGCCATGGAGCCGGCATTATTGCATTGGAGATTCCCGCAGGGACAACAGAAGCGGGAGAAGATCCTAAAAATGCCGCTGTGCGTGAAATGCTTGAAGAAACAGGCTATCAATTTGATCAGATTGAAGAGATCGCCACACTTTATGCCAATCCGGCGACAAGTGGCAATATCACTTATACTTATCTGATGACAGGCGGCAAAAAAGTTCAGGAACAGGACTTAGATGAACATGAAGAAATCGAAGTCTATCGTATACCGCTTGAAGAAGCGAAAAGGATGCTACTGGACAACAAATTCAACCAGGCACTCCATGCGAGTGCACTATTCTATGCTTTTAATAAATTAGGCTTGTTATAAAACAAGCCTAATTTTATTCTGTTTTTTTCATTCATACTTTTAATTTTCACTAGCATGCTGATTTTTGTACCTTTGCGTCATGGCAAGAGAAATTTTTGAAACCAAACGAAAGGCCCTGAAAATAAATCTGAACCCAGAGATTTATGGAACCTTTGCAGAAATCGGTGCTGGACAGGAAGTCGCACGTAACTTTTTCAACGCAGGAGCAGCATCAGGCACAATTGCTAAAACAATGTCGGCTTACGACATGGCTTTCAGTGATGCGATTTATGGTGAAGAGGCTGATGGTCGTTACGTCAGCAGAACACGTTTAAAGAAAATGCTCTCCCATGAATTCGATCTTCTTACTCAACGGCTTCATGGCGATAAATACTGCAACAAAAAATTCTTTGCCTTTGCAGATACCGTAACAACGCTCAATTTCACGAAGACAAATGAACCTCATGGCTGGATCGGACTTCGCTTCCAGCATGAAGTGGGAGGCCCTACAAATGATATTATTGTCCATGTAAGACTGCTAGACAGCGACAACCAATTACAACAAAAAGTTTTAGGTATCATTGGTGTTAACCTGTTATTTGCAGCTTATTATTATACAGACAATGTGCAGACCATGATCGAATCATTGGTCGATAACCTTTCTGTTGGTTCCGTTGAGATTGACCTGGTTAAATTAAACGGACCGCTGTTTGAAAACGTCAACCAACGTCTCATCAACTTATACCTGATCGCAAAGGGATTTGCTAAAGCCGCAATATTCCAGCCTGATGGCAAAGCAGTACAAATCAAAGATTATCTGTACAAAAAGAACATTATTTTACTTCGTACCAAATACCGTCAGAAATCCCTTCCAAACTTTGATCTCTTCAATCTTGCCGTTGAACAGTTCAAAAAAAATACGGGTGCAACTGACGCAGACACCATTGTATTAATTGAGGTGCTGATGGGAAATGTCCTGGAAGACACGCATGAAATTACAGGTGAGGACCTTCAAGAATTTGCTTCTAGAGCTGACGAATTATGTGCAACAGGCAATAATATTATCGTGAGCAACTTTAGAAGAAATAATCATTTAGCAGAGTTTATAAGCAACTTTAAGCCCAAAAACATTGGAATTGCAACCAACGTTTACAATTTAAAGAACATTTTCAATTCAGATAATTATAATAAAGAGCTATACACAAATGAACTCCTTTCCTATATCTCTGGAATGTTCAACAAAAATGTGAAACTCTATGCATATCCTTATCTCTTGAAAAAAGAAAATAAGATTATTACGACGCACAATATGCCCGTTTCTGAAGAAGCCAAACCTTTGTTTGAATTCTTAATTAAAAACGGCTATATCATCGATATTGAAAATTACGACGAGAAATTTGTAAAAACCGTATAAGCAAATCGTCTGCAAAATTTAAATTCATTATCTAGCCCAATTTTCTTAAATTGGGCTATCTTTATTTTTATGCCTTATGACGCAAGAAAATGTAATCCTGGTTGACAGCAATGACAATATGATTGGTAGCATGGAGAAATATGAAGCCCATGAAAAAGGGCTATTGCACCGTGCTTTTAGTGTATTTTTGTTCAATGATCAAGATGAATTACTGCTGCAACAAAGAGCTTTAAGTAAATACCACTGTGGCGGACTTTGGACCAATAGCTGTTGCTCGCATCAGCGTCTGGGAGAAACTAACGTAGAGGCCGCCAAAAGGCGCTTAATGGAAGAACTGGGCATTACAGCAATGGACCTTCAAGATACCTTCTCGTTCGTTTATAAGGCTCAATTTGACAACGGACTTACGGAGCATGAATTCGATTATGTCTTATTTGGAAAATTTAATGGAACTCCAGAATTTAACGAAGAAGAAGTTGCCGAAACAAAATACTTGAATCGGCAGGAAATTCAAGATGCAATACAACAGGCACCCCAGCAGTTTACGCCCTGGTTCAAACTCATCTATGAACGTGCTTTTGATACGTATTTCAGTATATATAAAAACAAATTATAACGGTCATATACCATACAAAAAAGATCCTGCCTTTTAAAAAGCAGGATCTTTTTTCTTTCGTTTGGTGAAGCACTATAAGAATTTTTTATAGATGGAATAAAGAATCTTAAGGTCATTCTCTCCCATGAACGCTGTATTTACGTCCTGCTGAATGTAGTGAATCTTAAATGCTTTTATTGCTGCATCCAGGTTACTCACATCGTATCCGATGATACGTAATGCCATTTTCGGATTAAAGTCTGCTGGCGGCGTCTCTAAATAGTCCTCATACCAAAAACCGAATCCTTGATCAGCCAGTTTTTTCCAAGGAAAACGTGATGGATCGTTTTTTCGAGTTGGTGCCAGATCCATATGTCCAATAAAATTTGCCTGCGGAATTCTATAAGTCGTTTTTAAATAGGCCAGCAACTGCGTCAAGGCATTTATCTGTGCATCAGTCCAAGGGTCAGTGGTCCCATTATTGTCTAGCTCAATGCCAATAGAAGAAGAATTGAGGTCCGTATCATTGCCCCATTTCCCCAACCCTGCATGATGCGCACGATAGAGGTCATTGACCATCTGCACTACTTTCCCATCCCGACCGACCACATAATGGGAGCTTACACCTGCTTTCGCGGAATGAAATGTACGGATGGTCTGTCCCAAGGAATCCTGTGCTGTATGATGAATAACAACAAAATTGGGCTTACGGATACCGAAATTAATCGAGGCGATCCATTGTTGATCTTTGACATTCACCTTCTCCAATTGACCGGTAACAGGCGATTGTTTATAGAGTTTTGACAATTCTTTTGCTTGCTTCTTATATACCTTTTCAGTCTTTGCGTATTTCCCCCCCGCACAGGACGCAAGCAATGCTGTCGCGACAAGAAGATTGATTGATAATTTTACAATTTTCATAACGAAATGTTTCAACGCAAACTAAAGCAAATTTGCCAACAAAAGCAAATTTATTAAGTCCATCTTATTGTCCGGGATATTTTCCAAACGCTCTTTTCTCATGCATATGTGGGACAATGTTGGTTGTTAAACTGGGACAATACAGTTTTAAAAAAAGCCCAAACCAATGTTTGAGCTTTTCCCTATCAACTATGCATTTCTTCTTTATAGAATAATTACGTTTTTATTATTTTAGTGCGCTGAGGTTTAATTTTGGCAAAAAACCTTTTAGCTCGTCCAGGCTATACCCATTTCCCCGAAGGGTAATTAAATAGCGATCTTTCTCGAGATAACTTATTTCGGAATTTTTCGCCGTTGAGCCTTCCACTCCTTTGCTATCCGTTGTTTTTGCCCGTTTGCCTTCAAACTCGCCAGTTTTTTCTATTTCAGTATCTGTAATTTTCTCTGAATCTACCATGAAGCCCATTTGCGCTAAGCCCACGATTGCCGAAGCTGTCTCGCCCGCCCCATCAATAATATTGACTTTAATTTCCTTTTGGTTATCTACAGTATATGTCGCCTCTCCAGATACAACCTCTGCCCCATACATGGATCCGCCAGAATAGGAAGTTCTTTTTAAACCATCTAAGCTTTCCGGTAAAAAAGCCTTCAACTCTTCCGAACTTAATGGTTTTTCGGATTTAAGTTTGGCTTGAAGGTCTTCCAATTTTTTTGCTCCATCACTCAGGTTATCCAAGTTGGATACTCCTTTAACTACATCCGAAATCCCAGCCTCTTTCTCCTTAGCATCTTCACTCCCTTCACTGGATTTGCTGTTGCCGCAGCTCGCGACCAAAAGGCCCAGTCCTAAGAGAACAGGCATTACTTTCCATTGTCTTTTCATGATTATCAGTTTTAATTAAAACGCCAAAAAGAACAAAATAATATAATTAATCTAAATTTTAAAATCTGTTTGTATACGATCCTTCGACGGTAAAGTTTAACCAGAGTTCCATTCTATTTTTCTTTTACCCATGCACCTGAACAGATTGCACAAAAAAAGGCTCCTATACGAATATAGAGGCCTTCATTATATTATAGCTACCGAGACTATGCTTCGGCGTACTCTTCAATAGATGGACACGAACAAATCAATGTACGGTCACCTTGAGAGTCGTTTACACGACCTACCGAAGGCCAGAATTTCCGTTCTCTTACATACTCCAATGGGTATGCGGCTGTTTGACGGCTGTAAGGTCTATCCCACTCGTCTGCGGTTACAACCGAAGCAGTATGTGGTGCATGTTTCAGTACATTGTTAGCTTGATCTACCGCTCCTGCTTCAACCGCTGCGATCTCTTCACGGATAGCAACTAATGCATCACAGAAACGATCCAATTCAGCCTTAGACTCTGATTCAGTAGGCTCAACCATCAATGTTCCTGCAACAGGGAAAGAAACAGTTGGTGCGTGGAAACCATAATCCATCAAACGTTTTGCAATATCTGCAACCTCGATACCAAAGTTTTTGAATCCACGGCAATCTAAGATCATTTCGTGTGCACAACGTCCGTTAGTACCTGAATAAAGTACTGGATATGCATTTTCTAAACGCGCTTTAATATAGTTTGCATTTAATATTGCTGTTCTTGTCGCATTTGTCAAACCTTCACCACCCATCATCGAAATATAGGCATGGGAAATAAGCAAGATTGATGCTGAACCAAATGGAGCTGCAGAAACGGCAGAGATGCCCTCTTCACCAGAAGTAGAAACCACTTCGTGGTTAGGTAAGAAAGGAACCAAGTGTTTTGCAACACCGATAGGCCCCATACCTGGACCTCCTCCACCGTGAGGAATACAGAATGTTTTATGGAGGTTCAAGTGACAAACATCAGCGCCAATATGGCCTGGGCTTGTCAATCCAACCTGTGCATTCATGTTCGCACCGTCCATGTAAACCTGACCACCATTTGCATGAACAATTTCACAGACTTCAATAATAGACTCTTCAAATACACCGTGTGTAGAAGGATAAGTCACCATCAGTGAGTTCAAGTTTGCAGCATGTTCAGTCGCTTTTGCTCTTAAATCTGGAATATCGATATTTCCCAATTCATCACATTTCACAACAACCACTTTCAATCCAGCCATAGAAGCAGAAGCAGGGTTCGTTCCGTGTGCAGAAGCAGGAATCAAACAGATATTACGTCCGTGATCACCACGGCTTTCATGGTAAGCACGAATAACCATCAGACCAGCATACTCACCTTGTGCTCCTGAGTTTGGTTGGAAGCTCATTTTTGCAAAACCAGTGATCTCAGACAACCAATCGTTCAATTCGCCAATCATTTGCATATATCCAGAAGTTTGATCTGCAGGAGCAAATGGATGCAAACCACCAAATCTCGCCCAAGTAACTGGTACCATTTCGGCTGTAGCATTCAATTTCATCGTACATGACCCCAATGGAATCATCGAGTGGCAAAGCGATAAATCTTTTGCTTCCAAAGATTTGATATAGCGCAACATCTCATGTTCAGAATGATAGCTATTAAAGTTTGGATGTGTTAAGTAGGCAGAAGTACGTACTAAATCGGCAGGAATTGAAGAACCTAAATTCTCTTCCAATGCATCGAAATCTACGTCATTCAATGTTTTACCTTGAATTTTAGCAAATACTTTGACAATTGTCTTGATATCTTCGTATGTCGTTGTTTCGTCGATAGCAATTGAAACTTCCGAACCATTGTAATAGAAGTTTAATTCGTTATTTAATGCTTCAGATTTCAAAGCACCAGCATGTGCACCTAAGTCTACACGTAGTGTGTCAAAATAAGCTGCATTCAATTGCGTATAACCCAATGATTGTATTGCTTGATCCAATAGGTTGGCCAATGCATTGATACGTGATGCTATATTTTTGATTCCTTCAGGGCCATGGTATACGGCATAGAAAGAAGCCATAATCGCTAAAAGAGCTTGTGCAGTACAAATATTAGAAGAGGCTTTATCACGGCGGATATGCTGTTCACGAGTCTGCAAAGCCATACGCAATGCATACTTTCCATTTGAATCGGAAGTAACACCGATGATACGACCAGGGATATTACGTTTAAAGCTGTCGCGTGTCGCAAAATAGGCTGCATGAGGACCACCAAAGCCCATCGGTACACCAAAACGTTGGGAATTACCAACAACAACATCTGCACCCCATTCTCCCGGAGGCGTTAATAATGCTAAGCTCATCAAATCTGCCGCCGCACACACGGTAATATGCTTACTGTGAGCTGTAGCCGCAAATGATTTATAATCGACAATGGAGCCATCAGCAGCAGGATATTGAACAAATGCAGCAAATACATCGTCTGTTAATTCTGGTTCAGCAATAGCCGCAATTTTAAGCTCGATACCAAAAGACAAAGCACGGGTCTTCAATACATCAATCGTCTGCGCATAGGCATTGTTCGACACCAAGAAAACATTAGCATCTTTATTTTTCCGAGCTGAATAAAGCATAAACATGGCTTCAGCTGCAGCCGTAGCTTCATCCAGCAAAGAGGCATTGGCAATTTCTAAACCTGTGAAATCACAAATTACAGTCTGGAAGTTCAATAAAGCTTGTAACCTACCTTGTGCAATCTCCGCCTGATAAGGCGTATACTGCGTATACCATCCTGGGTTTTCAAATACATTGCGTTGAATGACGCCCGGAAGGATTACATCGTAGTAACCTTGACCAATAAAAGATTTAAAAACTTTATTTTTCTCAGCGATTTCCGCAATACGCTTTAAATAGGCTACCTCAGACAATGCTTTGGGAAGATTTAAAGGCTTTGGAGCACGAATTTGAGAAGGGACCGTTTGGTCAATAAGCTGGTCAATTGACGAAACGCCTAATTTAGCCAACATTTCATTCGCTTCAACTGGACTTGGGCCATTGTGGCGACTTTCGAATTTTTCTTGGAAGTGTATATTGCTCATGTGTGCAAAAAGTTAACGCTTATAGATAGTTAGCGACATAATAATTAGGCAATTAACTCTCTTATAAACAGTCGTTTTTTGGATGAGCAAAGATAGCAAAATAAATGACTGAAAACGAAGCAAAAAAGTGGATAAAAAGTCAGTTTTACTGAGCTACCGAAATGCATTCGATTGTCTTTGTCAATTAATTTTTGGATTAACCTCAAACATACAGGTTGTTCATTATAAATATAACAAACAATACAACAATCGCTTGCCACAATTTTAAAAAAAGATAGGGTTATCTGCTATTTCACCCCCGCATTTCTTTCATTACTTCACTATCCTTTTTTGCAATGCCCATGAATTTTCAATAAATTAGTATATGTACCAATTGTAAAGTGACTTCGAAATAACGATATACACTTTTTTGCTAAGAACAACTGATATCAAGGGTATGTTGCGATCAGAAATCTTAACAAAGAAAACATTATCCAGCTAGGGAAGCATCTCTTTTGACAAATGTAAATTATCACAAAAAACGAATATCATTTCTTTTTAACGAATATAAAACAGCGAAGTAACGATTATAAACCATGAGAAAACAGGTAACAGACAGCGTTCTTTTAGTAAGACCCTCTGTCTTCCGTAAAAATGAACAGACTGCGGTCAACAACTTCTTCCAAAAGGATATCGAAAATCTCAGTACAGAAGAAGTCAACAAAGAAGCGCAAGGAGAATTTGACGCGCTAGTAAATGAATTGAAGTCACATGGAATTTTGGTGACTGTCATTCAGGACGACGAAAAATCAGAAAGCCCCGACAGTATATTCCCCAATAATATTGTCTCCTTTCATCAGGATGGAAAAATAATTTTCTATCCTATGTTTGCTCCAAATCGTCGAAAAGAACATTTATTGGATTTCGAAGGTCCATTGAAGCAAAACGGTTATTATGTAAAACTAACTAAGGATCTCAGTGAAGCCGAAAACAACAAACAATATCTGGAAGGCACTGGCGCACTCGTTTTGGACCGTGCGCACCGTATAGCCTACTGTGCCTTATCCGAAAGGGCAGACAGAAGTATGCTCGATGAATATTGCAGAACTGAAAACTATACACCTGTTGTATTTCACGCCTTCCAAACTGTCCATGGAGAGCGGAGACCTATCTATCACACCAATGTGGTGCTAGCCGTAGGCGAAGACTTCGCTATCTTATGTCCGCAGGCAATTGACGATCCCGCCGAGCTCAAAACCCTGCTGAAAAGTTTGAAAGATACAGGCAAGGAGATCATTGAAATCAACGAGAACCAACTCGAATCTTTTGCGGCAAACTGCCTCCAAGTGAGAAACAAATATGGGAATCGGTTTATTGTCCTGAGCAATCAGGCTTTATCCTCATTGACTTTATACCAAACAGCGCAATTAGAAAAGCATGGCAAAATTATTCATCAGGATCTTCATGTTATCGAAACATGTGGTGGCGGAAGTGTGCGTCACATGATGGCCGAAGTTTTTCTTCCGAAAGAAAAAGTCCTTGTATAGCGATTAAAGATCTGCCTACAAACCCTATTGCATGTAGACCTCGATAAGCTTAGATCTAATGAATATAAAAGACGAATCCCTCAAAACTATTGCTTTTGAGGGATTCGCCATGAAAAGTGTATTTTATATCGTTTTATGTGATTAGAACGAATACCTTAATCCCAATTGGAATTGATAAGGGTTACCCGAAGGTGATACAATTCCAGAGTTGTTTACATTATAATTAAACTGCTGTTTCGTAACATCAAAAGGCACCAATTTCTCTCCCGCGGCATCCTTTCCGCCTAAAGCATATAGATTTTGATTACCCAAAGACTCATTTACGCCCCAAGTCTTCTTAAATAAGTTGGCAACATTGAAAAGATCTCCCGATACCTCCAATGCATGGTTTTTATATAAATTGAATTTTTTAGCGATTCTAAGGTCGATCAAGCCATAAAAACCATTCACTCCACCATTACGCTCAGCTATTTTACCTTGATATTTTTTAATAAAATCTTTAAGGCTCTGACTCGCTTCTGGATTATTCAACAAATTATTCAATCCAGTAATCAGCTGTTTTGACGTATTGGGATTATTGGGATCAAAGATAAAGGCCAGATCATTGTCCCCAGCAACAAAGTCTCCATTTATATTTCCGCCGGCCAACAAACTGTATCGCGTACCGCCAATACCGGAGTACCGTACTCCCACGCTGACACCATAAAATGTTGGTAAAGTGCCATAGATCACAATCTTATTGCGGAATTGATTGTTCGAATAACTCATCTTGCTAAAATCGCGCGGATCATCTTTTACTGCCAAAGATAAGGTCGCTGTATTCGCCACGTTTCCATTGAAAGAAGTATTATCTTTCGCATCATTCCAGGTATAGCTAACCGATATAGATCCATCTTTGTAATATTGATAACTTGCATCCAATACGACTGCAAACTGATTCACTTTTCCTTCAGAGTTCAATTCTAGTACGCGGCCGAATTTATTGGAAATCCTTCCTTTTTTCCAATCCGGAGCCCCATCAACAATCGATGCCGCAGGAACAAAAACTCCCCTATTGTCTTCATTCGCTAATCTGAAGAACGGATCTTTCACCATATTACGATCCACATACATATAGTTATTACGCCCAAGATTCATATACCCTGAAAGACTCGCTTTTAACTTTTCGGTAAAGAAATGCGTATAAGATACATTTGCCTTGTAGACTACTGGAATTTTAGCGTCGGGTCCATAGGTATTGATCGTAGGTACTTGAAACTGCGCCAATGTTGGTGTTGTTAACGGGTCCTTTCTATAGCCCACAAAATTAGGTGTAGGTACATCATTACCTCGGACATCAACCGTCGCAAAATGCTTACCGTCAAAAGTCAAGTTATTGATGGTCATATAATTGTTAATATCTGAAGCGAAAACACCTGCTCCTATCCGGAAAAAGTCCTTTCGTTCTTCATTCACATCCCAAGTCATCTGGAAACGCGGCTGTACAACAAAAGATTTCAATTTATGATCTGTACGTACCCCAACTTCTTTCAGCAATTCTTCATTCAAAGGAGAGGTTGGATAATGACCATAATCCAATCGTAATCCCGCAACTAGATCCAACCCCTGTGCCAACTTGGTCTGTAACTGACCATATGCACCGGCATTGAATATCTTACCGACCACAGCTGGATCACTTACCAAAGGAACTTCACGATAATAAGCATATGGCTTCATGTCGTCAAAGTTTTGCATGGCTGTCTTTCCATCACTCGGCCTAAAGTGAAAGCGTCCATTGACCTCACTTCCATAAATCGAGTTTGCATGGGTATACATCAAGTCGACCCCAAAGGTATAATTGATATTATCGGTACTGTAATAGATATTATTAACAAGCTGAAATACATTATTTTTAAAAGATTCCTGTGCAAAACGATGTCCGCCCAATTGCAATGTGGTCTTTTTATCTTCTCCAGCGACCTTAGATACTGCATCCTCTACAATTGCACGGGGAATATTTTGACTAGGTAAAAGATCTCCTGGACTACTTTTTTGATAGGTATAGAGATGTTGTACTTTCAATTCATTTGTTACCTTAGGTGAAATAGTCGTACGCAAAGTTGCCAATAGACTGTTATCAATGTTTTTATCATTTCCGTAAGATTCATACAAGGTAATTGGCTTATTATCCTGTAATCCCAACTTATTATTATCACTTGTAAAGTTATTTCGGATCGTCAATAAGTTTTTCTCATTAATTTGCCAGTCAATTCTTCCAAAAATCGCGTCAGACCCTCGCTTTTTATCAAAAGCGCCATATTGACGTTCATTGCCCAATCCATACTTGTTACGTCCAATATTAACAAACTCATCCAAGGTGGCATTAGTAACATTAAATCTCTTCTCGTCGGCCTCAGAATTGATATCCGCAATAATCAGTGGGCGGGCATCCCGTTGATGATCCCATGCAACAAAATAATGCAATTTGTCTTTAATGATCGGACCGCCCAATGTAAATCCATATTGATAGGTAGAAAAATCATTGCTTCGTTTGTTTCCTCTGATATCGTAGGGACTGGACAACCAATCGGCCCTTGAATAAAGCCAAGCGCTTCCGTGCGTTTGATTTGTTCCCTGTTTGGTCACCGCACTAACGGTTCCGCCGCCCGCTCTTCCGTAGGTTACGTCATACTGGTTGGTGACCACTTTAAATTCCCGGACTGCTTCTATCGAAATGGAGAAAGGTGCGCCGCTACGGCTGGTTGTCGAACCTGCAGAAGTCGGATTTTTGGCATTCATACCATCGATGGTAAAATTGGTAGAAGAGCCCAACTGGCCACCGATATTATCTCCCTTACTCAAAGGAGACAAATCCATTAGCGACGTAAAATTCCGGCCGTTGACAGGCAACTTCGCGATATCCCTGGCTGTAACCGCGGTAGCGGCACCTAGATTTTCTATTTTATTCTTCAGCGTACTTATTCCTGTTAATTCAATAGTTTCCAATACATTCGACGTGTTTTGAATAGGAATGGTCAAGCGTACAATATCACCCTGATTTAAATTAAATCCCGAACGAACTTGTTCGCCATAACCTATATAAGTTACTTTGACGGTATAGGGACCACCTAAAGGCAACTCCTTAAAGTTGAAATCACCATTTGCATTGGTTGAGGTCTTCGTTGTGAAACCGGTCGATTCATTCCGTACTTCGATGGAAGCACCATGAACCCCTTTGTTGTTCTCGTCCGTAATCTTTCCGGAAAACCCGGCTTGGGTCGTTTGTGCGTACAACCCTGTTCCAAGTGCGATGGCACACGTTGTAAGTAGAAATTCTTTCATTTAGTTGTTGGTTGTGATAATGAAAGCAAAACTACATCGGAACTGTAAACAGGAGCTAAACGAAATATTATGAAATTATAAACAAAGCATTTCAACGTGTATATAAACAAAATGAAACTTCTTTAGGAAAAAAAGACAATATCGGAAAAGGCAACAAAAGTATTTTAATATAGGGATAGAAATATCCCGATACTGCAAACATCATGATTTAGCAGACAGTAACAAAAAGAACGCAAACTGAAAATTCTTTCTGGCCAATAATATCACAAAAAAGTCAGCCGAAGCTGACTTTCTAATATAAAATTGTAAACTTAAAATCCAATGGATTAAAGTACTTGTAAAGGTCCCTAAAGAGGCTATCACCATATTTGACATAAAGCAAAGCGAAATTTTCAGAGCGCTCCTGCAGTCCTCCACCCGGAAAAAGCTTTTCCTTCACGTTATCAATATCCGTTAAAGCATGCTGATGGTTCCGCTTCTCAGCTTTCATCAGCTTTTTCTCCAAATTATTGATCGCTTTCTTTAACCTTGCTTTTACGGCTTCAGTGCTAGGACCCAAACTTGGATCTATTTTATGAGTTCTTAACCTTATCTTACCAAAAATGGCGTTCAGCTCCATCCATTCGTCATTGAGATTCAGTCGTTCTTTGGTATGACGTCGAACATACTCTTTTTTCAGCACTTCTGCCGGCCGAAAAATACTCTTAAATGTAAGATCAACACGAAACAACTTAGCTGCAACGTTGTCCTCGGTAATCATTGCTGAGTTACGAGGGATCAAAATTGGAAAATCTACCTGATATTGGTCAAAGTTGGATTTTAACTGCATCCAATAGACCATTTCGGCGCCACCGCCAATATAAGCAAGATTGGGAAGTATAATTTCTTGATACATCGGCCGCATGACCACATTTGGACTGAAACGCTCTGGATAACGCTCGATCTCCTGCTCCAGCTCTGCTTTGGTAAAATAAATATGCTGGTGCAATACTTCGTATCGGCCGTCAGCAGTCAGTACTAAACGCTCTCTAAATTCGTCCGTCAAATAAAAGAAATTAATCTCACGGGCATGCACTTGGGTAGAGAAACCATTTGATTCCAACTCTTCCGATCGCGCTGTTATTGCCTTAAAGCTTTTTTCAGAGAAGATATCTTCCTTAATAATTGGCTTGAACAGTTCCTTCAATTCCCGGTCATCTGCATCGACGATCAAAAGACCGTAAGACTTAAACAACTCATTGACCATATACCGTGTTGCATCTGCTAATCGATCATGGTTCAAATAGGCTTCTTCTACAATGCGTGTCAGCCTGGTCGAATTTTCGGAAAGCCCTAAAATATTGGTATACTGCTTCACAGCATCAACGATTGTTGCGGTATCCATTCGCCCCGTAGCAGAAACAGCAGGAGTATCCCAAGCAATTTTCTTACCGAAGACTTTGGTGTGGTTGATCTCTTCAAAATCATGATCTTCGGTTGCCATCCAATATACTGGAATAAACGTTTTATCAGGATGCTTGGCATGTAAATCTTCAGACAAACGTATTGCCGTCATGATTTTAAAAATAAAATATAAAGGCCCTGTAAAAATATTGAGCTGATGCCCAGTTGTAATGGTATAGGAATTTTGGTCGAGCAACAGTTCTATATTGGCCGCTACAGCAGGAGAATCCTTTAATAGTTCGCCATATTGTTTTTTAAGACGCTCAACAAGAATTTCCCTGTGTTCAAATTTCTTCTTTTCGTTCAATTGCTTTTCAAAACCAGCCCAGGTAGGCCAATTCCCAACAAAAGGTTTTAAGGCTTCATCATGTGCCAAATAGGCTAATAAAGTCTTGGAGAAGCTATTTGTTTCACTATATTCAATATAAGTTGCCTTCATCTGCAAATTTTATTAATTATTCTCTATTCTTAATTGATAACGAAAATCCCCCAAAGCAACCTGACATGGCAGTGAATCTTTTCCGTTAATAGAACCTATTTTCAATTTCAATCAGAAGGCTGATTCATCCTGAAACTACAGGCTTTCTTGAATCTGATTTTAAACGGCTATAGATTGTTTAAAATGGGGATTGTACGTTTACAAATGTATCTAGTTTGCCCCGACAAAATAGTGAATTTTCACAAAAAGCTTGTCCCGCTTTTAAATTATATCATTTTACTGACAATTGCCTATAAACAAACGGGCCTCCCNNGGGAGGCCCGTTTGTTTATAGTATCATCTATAAGCTTTTATACTTATTTCCTTACAATCTCACCATATAGATCGAAATCTTCAGCTCGGTCGATTTTTACCTGAACAAAATCACCAATGCGTGCATAAGAATCTACCGCGGGAATCAAGACCTCATTGTCGACCTCCGGAGAATCGTATTCTGTCCGGCCAATAAAGTAATCGCCGTCTACCCGATCAACCAGTACTTTATAGGTATTACCGACTTTGGACTGATTGATATCGTACGAAATACCTTGCTGTATTTCCATGATGGCTTCCACCCGTCCTTCTTTTACTTCCTGTGGAACATCGTCCTCCAGAGAATGTGCGTGCGTCTTTTCTTCATGAGAATAGGTAAAACACCCTAATCTGTCAAAACGGGTTTCTTCAACCCAATCCAACATCTCCTGAAAATCCTGTTCAGTTTCACCTGGATAACCACAAATTAATGTTGTACGCAAAGCGATATCTGGAACTTTGTCACGTATTGCGTTGACAAGATCAATCTGTTTCTGTTTTGTTGTACCTCTTCGCATAGACTTCAACATCGGATCAGATATATGTTGTAGTGGCATATCCAAGTAATTACAGATATTCGAACGTTCGTTCATTGCGTCCAAAATATCCATTGGGAAACCCGAAGGATAGGCATACTGCAGTCTGATCCATTCGATACCATCAACATCTGACAAATGGCGCATTAAATCAGAAAGATTGCGCTTTCCATAAATATCTAAGCCATAATAGGTCAGGTCTTGTGCAATCAGAATCAATTCTTTCGTGCCGTTCGAGGCAAGAAATTTTGCCTCTTTGACAAGATCGTCAATGGATTTAGAAACGTGTTTACCACGCATCAGGGGAATTGCACAAAAAGAACATGGTCGGTTACAACCTTCAGCGATCTTAAAGTAAGAAAAATGCGAAGGTGTTGTCAATAAGCGCTCACCCAACAATTCATGCCGATAATCAGCTCCAATGGATGACAACAGCTCCGGTAAATCGTTCGTACCGAAAAAGGCATCAACATTGGGGATTTCAGCCTGTAACTCCGGCTTATATCGCTCAGAAAGACAACCTGTAACGATCACTTTGTTGATTTTACCCTGATCTTTTAGATCCGAATATTGTAAGATCGCATCAATTGACTCCTGTTTGGCATTATCAATAAAACCGCAGGTATTGATTACGACAATATCATTCACTTGTATATTGGATGCTTCATGCACGACTTCCATCTGATTGCCCTTTAACTGGCCCATCAGGACTTCACTATCGTGAATATTTTTCGAACAGCCCAAGGTTACCACATTGACACGTGGTTTATTTATCAAAGGGGCTGGTTTCGCGTATTTTGTCTTCATATGATTAGACGGTAGACTCTATTTGAAAAGGGAGTCGACAAATTCCTTTTTGTTAAACAACTGAAGATCACCAATTTTCTCTCCTACACCAATATATTTCACCGGGATCTTAAATTGATCAGATATACCAATAACCACCCCGCCCTTCGCCGTTCCATCGAGTTTCGTCAATGCTAAAGCGTTCACATCGGTTGCCTGTGTAAATTGCGTACATTGCTCAATGGCGTTTTGCCCTGTTGATGCGTCCAAGACCAACAAGATTTCATGTGGTGCACCTGGAACAACCTTTTGCATAACATTCTTAATCTTCGTGAGCTCATTCATTAGCCCAACCTTATTGTGCAAACGGCCTGCGGTATCAATGATACACACATCTTCGCCATTTGCTACTGCCGATTTCACGGTATCATAAGCCACTGAAGCAGGATCCGAGCCCATGGCCTGAGCGACAACACGCACGCCAACACGCTCACCCCATAATTTAAGTTGATCAACAGCAGCCGCCCGAAAGGTATCCGCTGCCCCCAATACAACTTTGCTTCCAGCTTGTTTCAGCTGATGAGCCAGTTTGCCAATAGTCGTTGTCTTGCCAACCCCATTGACACCTACAACCATAATAACGTATGGTTTATGATCGCCATAATTGAAATTCTCGAAATCAGCACTATTGTTCTCTGCCAGTAGCGTTTGAATTTCTTCTTTCAGGAGATTGTTGAGCTCAGAAGTAGAAACGTACTTATCTCGGGCAACACGGGCCTGTATGCGATCAATGATTTTTAAGGTAGTCGTAACCCCAACATCAGAAGTAACCAAAACCTCTTCCAGATTATCCAGCACATCGTCATCTACTGTTGATTTACCAACGACAGCTTTTGTAATCTTGGAAAGAAAGCCTTCTTTTGTTTTTTCCAAACCTTTGTCTAAGGCCTGTTCTTCTTCTTGTGTTTGTGGTTTTTTCTTAAAAAAATCAAATAATCCCATGGAGTGTAGTAGTGAAAATTGATGTTCAAATATAAACAAATGTCCTCAACAAAAAAAGCCCTTTCGGTAGGATACCAAAACGGCTATTTTTATCGAATTCTTTTTAAAGAAAAACTTTAAAAAAGGAAAATGCTACTCGTTATTTTTGAGCTGCAGCAACGACGTCTTTCACTTTATCGTTGTGAACCATACCTTCTTTGAAAGTATACGCGCCAGTTTTTGCAGATTTAGTAGTAATAATAACCTTTGTAAATTCTTTACCGCCACCTTTTTGTAACGATGCAACTGCTTTCTTTGCCATGGTATATTAATATTTTACTTAGCTTCTCTTTCAAGGGCTAAGATGTGTGACTTACTTAATTTCTTTATGAACAGTAACTTTTCTCAATACTGGGTTGAATTTTTTCAATTCCAAACGCTCAGTTGTGTTCTTTTTGTTTTTAGTAGTGATGTAACGAGACATTCCCGGAAGACCACTTTCTTTGTGTTCAGTACATTCTAAGATAACTTGTACTCTATTTCCTTTTTTAGCCATTGTTTTACTTTATTTTGAATCCTATTATAGGATTGAAATTCATGAATAATCTTAATGTAACAGGCGCGACAATCAATTAGATTGACCCTTTAACGATAAATTTATTGATCGCTGCTGTAATCCCGTTCTTATTGATAGTCTTGATAGCAGAAGTAGATACTTTCAACGTAATCCAACGATCTTCTTCTGGAATGTAAAAACGTTTCGTTTGTAAATTTGGATAGAATTTACGTTTAGTTTTAACGTTTGAGTGAGAAACGTTATTTCCTGTTAACGCCGCTTTGCCTGTTAAATCACAAATTCTTGACATGATATTATTTTTTTGTTGTCTTTATTACAATATGTTAATCCTTTGCACTCTCTGCAAAGAGTTTGCAAATATCTATATTTTTTTTTGGATAAGCAACAAGATAATTGGAATTATTTTTAAAAATAGTTCTACATAGGAATGGTAAGGGCAAAAATAAAGGATTTTATTGTATTATATTTGCTCTGTAAAGAAAAATAGTTTTCAACAATTCACATTTATGAACAAATATCTTCGCAAGGGCTTAAGGGAAATAATCATTGGTGTCGTACTTGTGATCTTGGGATATTATCTCATGGAACAGCGTTCCAACTGGTATAAACTTGCTATGCTTGTCGGAGTTATTGCATTTAGTATCGGTGTCCTGACTTTAATCTATCGCATGATTCGTAAGGTAGACCGAAATGCCATTATGGAGATGCGTGAAGAATCGCATAAAAAAGATAAAGAAGGAGATGCTGAACAAAACTAGGGGTATAGTCTTAAAAACAACCAACTATTCGGAGAGTAGCCTTGTGGCGCAGATATACACCGAACAGTTTGGTATGCAATCCTATCTCATTACGGGCGCAAGGAAGCCCAAAGCAAAGATCAAGGCCAATATTCTTCAACCCTTACATTTACTGGAAATTGTCGCTACGCATAAAGATAATGGTTCTTTACAGCGGATATCCGAAGCGCGTCAAGTCCCTGTCTTGCAAGAAATACCTTATGATATTGTTAAAAGCTCGCTCGCACTTTTTCTGAATGAAATACTCTATAAAATTCTGAAGGAACAAGAAAATGACGATTATCTTTTTGAATTCATCCATCAGTCTGTACGTTGGCTAGATGAAACGCATTTAAATCTGGCCAATTTCCATCTTGTTTTTTTAATCAAGCTAACCCGCTTTCTCGGGTTTTATCCCGCTGAATCAAAACAGGCCCACCCTTATTTTAATCTTCATGAAGCTACCTTCTCCGATAGCCTTCCTGAACACCCGCTTGTATTACAGGAACCACATACGTCAATTTTCAGAAATTTAATCGAATCCGAATATTCGAATTGTGACCGCATAAAAATGACCGCTTCTGATCGACAATTCCTGCTGGAAAAAGTGCTCGACTTCTATCGTCTCCACCGCACAAATTTTAAAGAAATAAAATCGCTCTATATACTCGAAGAAATATTTAGATAAGCTACGCACAGCTTTCTCCTTTGAAAGCGAATTCTATGCTTCCTTTAGATCCAAAACAGGCGGATGAACGCGGCTATTCTTTTGCGCAAGCGCAGCAACTGTAGCTCTTCCAAACACTTACCCTTTTATAATAATTGATCTCTCGGATAAATTCTTGGTACATTTATTGTAACAAAATTGAAATAACATTTTGATTTACTAGCATCATTTTCACCTAAAAAAGTCTTAAAATATGGAACTTAAAGAAAACTTTTTAAAGGTTGTTCGAGACAACTATGCCAACTTTGAAGGAAGGGCTCGCCGTAAGGAATATTGGATGTTTTTCCTTGCAAATCTCATCATTAGCGCAATATTTGCAATACTTGGACAAATTGCAAGCTTATTTACGTATGTCTCAGGTTTAGTAAGTTTAGCTTTACTAATTCCTGGAATAGCCGTTACGGTACGAAGATTACATGACACCAATAAATCAGGCTGGTTTATATTAGTTGCATTGATTCCATTTATTGGTTGGATCTACCTGCTTTACTTATTGGTACTGGAAGGCGACAAGGCTTCAAATCAATATGGTCCAGATCCCAAAGCGCTGGAAAACGTAACAAATCATCCTTTTACTCAAAGCCAAGATCCCTTCGGTTCTTCTCGGCCACAGGACCCATTTGGAAGTTCACAACCATCAAATCCTACGCCACCAGCACCTGATAAAGATCCTTTTGCTTAGATGCTAACAGCATAAAAAAAGCTTTCACAATTGTGAAAGCTTTTTTTATATTATTTTGCTTCTTCTCTATACCACATCAATGGTCGTCAAAAGAAAATATTCGATAGCCTACAAACATGTATACGCTCGTCGAATGCAATCCAATAAAAAATTAATGTCTATGCTTTTTCTTTTGTTGTCCTGGAGCAAAATCACGTGCCGACTGCTCACCATAGTATTTTTTAGCATGCCCAGGAGGCATTCTTTTCGGACCACGGCCATGACCATGGTGATGATGGGCAGAATAACAGGCCGACATGGATAGCGCAATAACAACAGACAGCCCCAATACTAGAATACGTTTCATCTTCACTAACTATTTTTAAATACCCTATTACAATTATCAGTCCAAATTATTTACTGAAGCAAATAAATACGCCCTGCCCTAAAATTTCCTTTTCTAAGGGCGCAGATTTCCCATAAAATAAAAAAGCCCATGCTGTTCGCATAGGCCTTTTCACAATAAATATATCTTGAATCTAATTAGATAACTCTTACATTTACCGCATTAAGACCTTTACGGCCTTGTTCAACTTCGTAAGATACATTGTCATTCTCACGAACTTTGTCTACTAATCCAGAAACGTGAACAAAAATTTCGCTCTCGCCTGAGTTAGGGATGATGAAACCGAAACCTTTGGTCTCATTAAAGAATTTTACTTTACCTTCTTGCATGGCACTATATTATTAATTTCCCTAAAGGTAGAGAAATAAAATCAAAAATCTTAACCTTTTTATTTTTTTTATCCGTTAAACTTTTTCATAAACTTTGGCTCCAATCTTGTAGCAATGCGATAATGGCAATCGTATTATTATAAAAAGTTAAAGACGAAAAATATGAAAAAAATACTATTAGGACTAGCCTTTTTAGGTTTGATGACCCAAGTAAACGCGCAACAAATGGTTAATAAAGAATTTGTATCTACGGTAGGCCGTGCAGAAGAAGAAGTAACACCAGATATTATCTATATTGATGTTACCCTAAAAGAGTTTTATGAGAACGGTAACACGAAGAAAAAGGCCGCAATAGAAAAGCTAGAAAAAGATCTGTTCGATTCGGCGACAAAAGCGGGTGTAAAAAAAGAAGATTTTACCATCCAGAATATCTGGAGCTATAATGTTCCGGATAAAAAGAAAAAAGACACCGATATCTTGCTCTCCAGACAATACCGTATTAAGGTAACCAACTTGAACAATTTGGGCCAACTATTAGACGGTGTTGACAAAGCCGGTATCCAAAGCACCTATATTAGCGAATATGATTATTCAAAGAAAAAGGAGTTGGAAAAAAGTTTAAAAACCAAGGCGGTATTGGATGCAAAAGTCAATGCTCAAATTTTGGCAGAAGCCGCAGGCCAAAAAATTGGTAAAGCGATCGTATTATCTGAAACACCACAACAAATTATATTTGGCGTACAACCGATGATGCGTAATGCCATGTATAAAGGTGCTATGGCCGAAGCAGCAGACAGCGCTGGTGACAGTGGGTTAGATTTAAATATCAGACCGATGAAAGTTACGAGTGAAATCAGCGCTTCATTTGAGTTATTGTAATCATGCATAGGGAAAAAACTCCAGCAGATAAATTAAAACAAATTGACCAAGATTTCGGTTGGATTGACCGAATATCTTGGTTAATGGATAATCAATTCAAGATTGGAACCTTCCGCTTCGGACTGGATCCAGTCTTGAATCTCATCCCCTTAGGTGGCGCGATAGCGGGCTTCGGAACCTCTCTGGTTCTTGTCATAGCCATGTGGCGTAACGGCGCCAGTCCAAAATTAGTCATACGCATGTTACTCAATATCTCGATTGATGCTGTTTTGGGTAGCATTCCTTTCCTCGGAAACTTTTTTGATTTTTTTAGCAAGGCCAATGAAAAGAACATCAAATTATTACGACAACATTACTATGAAGGCAAGCATTCAGGCTCGGGTATCGGTATAATCATCAGTATTCTAACGGTCTTCTTCTTATTCATCGGTGTTACATTTTATCTTATCTGGACGTTGTTCTCTTGGGCATTCTCGCTATTGAATACCATCGGATTCTAAATAAACCTCCTTGCTTCACCTGTAGGGCAGAATCCTTCGCATTTCTCTTAAAACAGTTGCCCATATCTAATATCTATTTAATAATTTTGATCGCGATAGTCATCGTGTTATGACATCCAGAACTTAATCTCAAATTTAAAATGAGCAAAAAAAGAATATTTGCACTGATTTTGATCGTCATCATGCTGGCCGCAATTTTGACTAACCCAAGCAAAGAGGAACACGAAAAGGTTGTACGCGCGAAAGCTGAACAGCTATTGAAAAGCCAGCTTCATGCGAAAGATCAAGAGTTTTTCGGATTGGGGATGCAGCTCTTCGGAAATGACATCGTCGATAAATTTATCCAAAGTTCCGTTGTGGTCGACAACTACTATTTGTTTTCGCTAACCAAAATAAAATGGCAGGGTACAGAACAGATTATCGGTGGCGGAGCTTTTAAATACATCTGGCTGAGCCCAAAAATTGATGAAAAGGCCGACGAAATTATTGCTGCATTGAAAAAGATTTAACATGCCTTTAGAAATACTTTATCAAGACGAATCCATCGTTGCAATCAATAAACCACATGGACTATTGGTGCACCGATCTGCTATTGCGCGCGATGCTTCAGCGTTTGCCCTACAGCTCCTTCGGGACCAATTAGGAAAAACCGTTTATCCCGCACATCGTTTGGACCGGAAGACCGGAGGCATTCTGTTATTTTCATTAAATAAGGAGACGGACCAATACTTACAAAAAAGTTTTCAGGAGCGTAAGATCGACAAAAAATACCTCGCTGTTCTGAGGGGCTTCGCGCCAGCAGAAGGCCTGATTGACTATCCCTTAAAAAGGGACGATGGCACCGTTCAGGAAGCACAAACATCTTTTCGCTTACTTGCTCAAGGCGAGTTGGTCGTTCCCTTCGGAAAATTTCCGACAGCACGATACAGTCTCGTCGAAGCCAACCCAATTACGGGTCGTATGCATCAGTTACGTCGCCATTTTGCGCATATCTTTCATCCCATTATCGGCGATCGCCCGCATGGATGCAATAAACAAAACAAGTTCTGGAAAGAAGCCTACCAAATGGATACCATGCTATTGCATGCCTCGGAGCTGACCTTTAAACATCCTTTATCGGCCGAAGACGTTCATATCAAAGCGCCCCTACAACCCGATTTCATCCGGGTATTGGAAATATTAAACCTCAACGCGATATATTAAATTGATTCTCGAAGCCTTTATCAGCATATCCGGTATTACCGCAGCTTCTGGTATTGTCTATCAGGATAGGCAAATCCATATCGTTTCTGACAATAGCAATTATATCTACAGCTATAGTATCACAGACCAAAAGTTGTCAAAAACGGCACTACGGCAGTCTGATCCAATGGAAAATAGGGCTAAAGCAGCTAAAATGGATTTGGAATCGATCACTTTCGATGGAAGCCGCTATTATCTCTATGGTTCTGGTTCTACCCCAAACAGAAACACTCGTTTTATTTGGGACGGCAAAACAGTCCTTCAGGAAGACTACAGTAACATCTATTCTTCCTTAATGGAAAAATTCAATATTTCCAAAGAAGACTTCAATATTGAAGGCGTAGTTCATTTAAAAGATAAGATCTTATTTTTTAACCGGGGAAATGGCCCTAAAGGCATAAATGCCATTTTAGAGTATCATCCGCTTGCTGCCGAACAATCCCGCTGGATCCCGATTGAACTACCCAAGCTCAATGGCATATCGACAGGTTTCTCAGATGCGACCCTGGTTGGAAATGAAATCTATTTTATTGCTACCGCCGAAAATGCAAAATCGACTTATCTGGATGGAGAGATCAGTGGTTCCCTTCTTGGAAAAATACCTTCCGATCTTTCCGGCAAACCCGAGACATTCGAAATTCCCGAAAAGCATAAATTTGAAGGAATCACATTGAAAGAGGAAACTGCCCATGGCCTAATTTTCCTACTATGTGAAGATACCGATAGCGAAGATGATCATATGACCATCTATTCGCTCCGGGTAAGCAATTAAATCGATTGTTCTAAAATGGATTCACAGTGAGGAATCACGTATATTTTATTAAATTTGTAGCTGATTAAAACTTAATTTTTATGTTAAAAAATACTGCCCTTTCGGAGACGCACATTGCTTTAGGAGCAAAAATGGTTCCCTTTGCAGGCTTCAACATGCCCGTACAATACACAGGCATCAATGATGAGCACGAAACAGTTCGCACAGGTGTAGGAGTTTTTGATGTAAGCCACATGGGTGAATTCATCCTAAAAGGGGAAAAAGCCCTGGATCTACTTCAAAAAATCTCTTCCAATGATGTGTCAAAATTATACGATGGCAAAGTTCAATATGCTTATATCCCCAATGAAACTGGCGGTGTAGTTGATGACTTCCTAACATACCGTATAGACGATAAGACATATTTTTTGGTTGTGAATGCGTCAAATATTGAGAAAGACTGGAACTGGATCTCCAAATACAATACAGCCGGTGTGGAGATGAAGAATATCTCTGATCAAACCTCCTTATTCGCGGTACAAGGTCCTAAGGCTGCAGATGCACTTCAATCGCTTACCGACATCGAATTAGCCCCAATGGAATACTATACCTTTGCAAAAGGTACATTTGCGGGCGTAGAGAATGTGTTGGTTTCTGCAACAGGATATACGGGAGCTGGAGGTTTTGAAATCTATGTGGCCAATGAAGATGCCCAAAAAGTATGGGATGCTATTTTCGAAGCCGGTAAAGCTTATGGAATCAAACCAATTGGTTTAGGTGCCCGTGATACTTTACGTCTAGAAATGGGTTTCTGCCTATACGGAAATGACATCGACGATAATACCTCTCCTTTAGAAGGCGGTTTAGGCTGGGTAACGAAGTTTACAAAAGACTTTGTGAATTCTGCGGCGCTTAAAGCGGAAAAAGAAGCTGGTCTAAAGAAAAAGCTCGTTGGTTTCGAAATGATTGACAGAGGCATTCCTCGTCATGATTACGAAATTGTTGATGCTGATGGAAATGTAATTGGACGTGTGACTTCAGGTACGCAATCACCAACATTGAAAAAATCAATCGGTTTAGGTTATGTGGACACAGCCTTTTCAAAAGACGGCACCGAGATCTTCATTCTGATCCGTAATCAAAAAATAAAAGCAAAAGTAACAAAACCACCATTTGTGAAGTAATAAAAAAAGCCTGCNNGCAGGCTTTTTTTATTACTTCTTCTTTTGTTTTGTAGTAGGTTGTTGTTTACCGCTTTCTTTTTGCTGAATAAGTGATCGAACCCGTTTGCTTAAAACAACACGGAGATAGATCAAAACCACCAAAAAGGCGATGGATAATCCCGTTACCAGCATGTTGCCGGCCTTATACCCTTCAAAACCACTGTAAACTAAAAATACAATAGCCAAACTCAACACTATATTTAGAAAAAAATACTTTAACATATCACTTTTTTATTAATCCCAATACCCGCTGTCTCCATCCGCCAAAGAAATAGAATGCTCCACCAACAATGTTTAATAAAACAATCGTCAAAGCCATCAGCATCCTTTCTGTGTTAGAAATTGTCCTCGAAAGCATGATTTCCCGTAGAACCAATATTACCCATAGGAGAGACAATAGAATGGAAAGGCTACCTAATATGGGGAATATACCAAGGTTAAATAATCGCGCTAAAATAGCTACGCTATAAAAAGCAAGACTAAACAAGAAAGCTTGCTTAGTCTGATGCTCCAAATTTTTCATCTCAATAAACGTCTAACTCTGGATCGATTTCCTCTTTCCAAGCTAAAATTCCGCCTTTTAAATTTGCAAGATTGTCAAAACCCTGTTGTTCCAATAACATAATCGCCTGTGCAGAACGTTTTCCAGAACGGCATTGTACGATAACAGGTTTATCTTTCGCAATCTTATCAGCTTCAATCAGTATACCTGAAAGTGGAATATTCAATCCATTTAAATTGGATACTTCATACTCAAAGGATTCACGAACGTCTATCAACTGAAAATCTTCGTTGTTATCGATTTTATTCTTTAATTCTTGTACAGATACTTCTTTCATTTTCAAACAATTTAATAGTCAAATATACTACATTTTTTCCGAAAGTGTTCGCTTTCCTGGATGCTCAAAATCAGTCGATGTTGCTAAGAATAGCCTCAATCTTTAGTGTATTAATGGCATTAGAAATCTTAGATGGGTTTTGCCTGTCATCGGATCATTTGAAATGGATCATTTTAGGAAGTTTATTGTCTGCACAATTCGCTTGTAGAATTTTCCTTATCTTCACCCAGACTTTACTAAGCTTTATATGAATTCAATACCTAAAATTATACTGTCTATATCTTTACTTGCACTCTCGGCAGTAAGCTATGGACAGCAAGTTATTTCCGAGCAGGAACGCCAAGATGTGAGCCGCATACTCAATACCCTAGCCGCTGACGATATGCGTGGGAGATCGGCTTTGACAAAAGACATCGAACCAGCTGCAGATTTTATCGCTGCCGAAATGAAGAGAATAGGCCTTAGCCCCTACGCAGAACAAAATTACAGGCAAACATTCCAATTGGATAAAATCTCTCCGGTAAGCAAATCCGCAACCATCAATAAGCAGCTGATCCCAGCTGACCATGTTATTTCACTTGGAAACCACGTTGATTTACAGTGGGATAATCGAAGTAGCCTTAACATCGTCGAAATAAAATCGGGCGATGATTTTGCGAAAGTATTTAGAGAACATTCTCTAGCCAAAGAAAATACACTTGTATTGGTAGACCCCTCCTTTGAAAGCTATTTTGTGCGTTTTGGTCAAATGCTCAACTCTCCTAAATTTATAGAGGACCCCTCCAAACAAAAACCATCAATTGTCTACCTTTTAACAGCGGAGAAACCCCAAACTTTTCAAATTCATATTGAACGGAAGCTTCAAAATTTCCCCTTGTTTAACGTGGCAGGAATAATCCCCGGGAAAAGTAAACCGAACGAATACGTTATCTTTTCGGGACATTACGATCATATTGGCATCCTTCAGGCAGTAGGCCAAGATTCTATTGCCAATGGCGCCGATGACGATGCCTCAGGTGTGACCGCAATGTTAACCCTGGCAGATTACTACAAAAAACAAAATAATAATGAAAGGACCCTTATTTTCGTCGCTTTTACGGCAGAAGAACTGGGCATGTATGGCTCAAAATATTTTTCCAACCACATCAATGCTGACCAGGTAGTCGCTATGATCAATATGGAAATGATCGGAAAAGATTCCAAATTCGGTCCCAATACAGTGTATATTACAGGATACGATCAGTCGAATCTTGGTGAATTAATGCAGGAAAATTTAAAAAATACAAATTTCCGATTCTATCCTGATCCATATACCAAACAAAATCTCTTTTATCGAAGCGATAATGCGGTATTGGCAGCCAAAGGTGTGCCTGCGCATTCATTTTCAACATCCCAAATGGATAAGGATGAATATTACCATACCGTAAAAGATGAAGTGTCTACATTGAATGTTCAGAATATCATTTCCAGTATAGAAGCGATCGCCATAGGCACCTCCGGAATTGTAACAGGCAAACAAACACCTTCACGGGTCGAAAAACTAAAAGATTAGGCGACAGGCCTAAGCTTTTACTTCTTTTTGCATGACATAATCGTTTAGAACATAATCATAATAAGGAATATCAATCGTTTCAATGATCTCAAAGCCCTGCTTCAAATAGAAATGGTAAGCAGGGTTATTTCTATTTACGTTCAATTCAAGAATCCCTTTACCCTTTAAGATGGTTTTTTCTGAAGCGAAGTCTATCAGCGCCTTTCCGAAGCCTTTTCCTTGCACATTGGGCATCAAATAGAGCTTTTCAATACGTACACGATCCTCAAGAGTTCGCAAGGCAATAAATCCCTGACCGATACCATCTTCTTTCAAGACATAAAAAAATTGGCCATTAACCATACTTTCTGCAAGTCCCTCAACGGTATAGCTTTTTTCGAGCATAAAGTCAATTTGATCTTGTGAAAGTATCTCTCCATAAGTAACAGGCCAAATACTATGCGCCATATTTGAAATGCTTCTGATATCGCTTTGTTCTGCCAATTCTATTGTTATCATGCAATCTTTTCTCCTATTAAAATGTATTTTATATGGGAAAATTTAAGGACAAATAAGCCGTCTTTTTCCATTTCGTATTCGTTGTCATTGATCTTAATCAAGCCTTCGTGCGTGTTTTTTTCATCAGCATCAAGCCCCTCAATTCGGATTCTTTCCCCTGTAGGCTTCCATTTGGTGAAGCCTGTTGTCACAAAACAATAGCGAACTCCTTTAGAGATAAGCACAATATTAATCTGCTCCAGAT
Source organism: Sphingobacterium sp. UBA7038 (assembly GCF_002494055.1). Taxonomy (NCBI): domain Bacteria; kingdom Pseudomonadati; phylum Bacteroidota; class Sphingobacteriia; order Sphingobacteriales; family Sphingobacteriaceae; genus Sphingobacterium; species Sphingobacterium sp. UBA7038. The sequence goes on along the minus strand of NZ_DLAV01000005.1, from coordinate 119,792 downwards.
AGGGCTGGTAATAAGCCACATCAAGCTGATCAGTCAGGATATTCACCGCTTTGTATTGATGTGCTATCAGGTATTCTATAGCCGTCTTTAGAAAATCATTATCATAGGAAATGATCTTTAAATTTTCCTGTGAATCGTTAATGGATTTTTTTGTAAAAACGATATCGAACTTATAACCACGCGCATCCAATAAATCGATGGTTTCCGCCTCAATGACAATTGTGGGGCTCCATTCCAGCAGCTGCCCCAAGCCCTCTTCGTCGATGAGGAAAAGGTCTTCAATCAGTAATGCAGGTTCCTGATTCTCTCGAACAATGTGATGAGATGACATATATAATTTAATAACCGAGCCTACGCAAGGTAATGTATGCCATCAACCCCGTACTAATCTCCAAAGAAGTCTCATCCACGTCAAAGGTCGGCGTATGGACAGCTGAAGAGATACCACGTGCTGCATTACCTGTACCCAAACGATAGAAACAAGCATTAATTTCTTGTGAATAATAGGAAAAATCCTCCGCGGCAGGCCATAGATCTAAGTCTACCACATTTTCCTTACCGAGATACTCTTCTGCAAATGTCCGTGCACTTTTAGTCAATTGGGGCTCATTGATTAGAAAAGGATAGCCCTTACGGACTTCAAATTCACAAGTCGCTCCCATACTTTCAGCAATGCTCACAGCAATCTTTACCATGCGCGCATGTGCTTCAGCACGCCACTCCTCATCAAATGTGCGAAATGTACCTTCCAGATAAACCTGGTCAGGAATAATATTTGTAGCTCCGTTGGCCATAATCTTTCCAAAAGATAGCACAGTCGGTGTACGTGGATCTGCAAAACGACTAGCAATCTGCTGCAAAGCGGTAATGATCTGTGCTGTAATAACAATTGGATCAATATTTTGATGCGGGTGCGCACCATGCCCGCCCCTGCCTTTGACTGTCATAAACAGTTCATCGCAGGAAGCCATATATTTTCCCTCACGGAAACCAACCTTGCCTACCTCAATAAGGGGCATCACATGCTGACCTATTATGGCTGAGGGGGCAGGATTCTGCAAAGCGCCCTCTTTGATCATTAAGGAAGCTCCTCCTGGCAAGCGCTCTTCGCCAGGCTGGAAGATCAATTTGATCGTTCCTCCAAATTCGGCTTTTAGGCTATTCAATATTTTAGCTGTCCCCAAAAGTGAGGAGGTATGTACATCATGGCCACAGGCATGCATCACTCCTGGGGTGTTGGAACCATATGAACGCCCCTCCACTTCTTGAATTGGTAAAGCATCCATATCTGCGCGCAACGCGATAACTTCATCTGAGGGTAGGTCACCTTTGATTAAAGCGACAATCCCCGTATCAGCTTTAGCCTCATAAGGAATTCCCAATTCATCCAATTGCTTTTTTACAAATGCCGAGGTATTGTATTCTTCGAAGGAAAGTTCAGGATTCTGATGAAGATGTCTACGGTTGGAAACCGTATCTTCAAAATATTGATGAGCTAAGGCCAGGACTTTTTCTTTCGTACTTGCCATAAGGTTGATTGATTTATTGATATACAAAAACGTTCTCTGAAAAAACAAAGACGTTGCTAAAATATTGACGTAACTCGCGCATGAAGGCATTTGCTTCAGAGCGACTTCTAAAATCACCTACCTTGACGCGATAATTGGGTTCATCATAGGTGATATAAGTATCAATATCTTTATACATACTTCGGAAACGTGTCTGCTCCGAAAATGCCTGATTCCGATTCGATCCAGCAAAGATCTGTACACGGAATCCCCTTACTTTGACCCGCGTCGCCGCTGAGCGGACGATGGGTTTAGCAGGAACTACTGTCGCTTTGCTTTCGACAGGATTGATCCCCATAGCTGCCCTGAAATTTTGAAGCTGTGTAATCAATGAATCTTTGGTTACAATTACTCCACCTTTTTCTTGTGCGTTTACCTGAACTAGCGCAAACAACACAAGTGCATGTATGAAAATCAATCCTCTCTTCAGCATAGTTTAACCTTTCTTATCGATTAGTTATTTGCGCCGTGGCAATTTTTATATTTTTTTCCTGAACCACAAGGACATTCGTCATTGCGTCCAACAGTATTCTCGTTACGAACAGGTTCTTTTGGACCTTCATTCACATCCTCCTCACTCACACCTGTAGGCGAAGCCAATTCAGCTTTCGTTTCAATCGTTTTTACTGGAGCCTGCTGTACTTGTCTCGCTTGCATAGAAGTCGGTTCTTGACCAGGGATCTCTCCTTTGAAAATAAAGCTAACGACATCCTTATTCATTGAAGCCAACATCGATTTAAACAAATCAAATGCCTCCATTTTATAAATGATAATCGGATCCTTTTGTTCATAAACAGCATTTTGAACCGATTGTTTCAAATCATCCATTTCACGCAGGTGCTCTTTCCAAGCCTCATCGATTAATGCCAATACGATTCCTTTTTCAAAAGATTTGAAAACTTCTTTACCGTTGCTTTCGATGGCTTTTTTCAAATTCGCCGAAACTTGAATGCCACGGATACCATCCGTAAATGGAATAACGACATTTTCGACGATCTGACCTCTTTCCGCATACACATTATTCAATACAGGAACTGTCAAAGCACCAACGGCCTCAATTTTATGGTGGTAAGCGTTAATTGCATGCTCAAAAAGACGATCAGTCAAGCCTTCAACTTTACCCTGTGCAAATTCTTCTGCTGTAATTTCTGGTGTGATCGCAAAAATACGGATTACTTCGATTTGGAAATCTTCGTAATTACCTTGCTCTTTTGCTTCAACGACAATTTCTTCTGCAACATCAAAAATCATGTTGTTCAAATCCACGTCTAAACGTTCTCCAAACAAAGCATTTTTACGTTTCGAATAAATTACGGTACGTTGGGAGTTCATTACATCATCGTATTCCAATAGACGTTTACGGATACCGAAGTTATTCTCCTCCACTTTACGCTGTGCGCGTTCGATGGATTTGGTCAACATACTATGTTGCATCACCTCGCCCTCTTCAACACCCATTTTCACCATGATGTTAGAGATTCTCTCTGAAGCGAATAAGCGCATCAAGTTATCTTCCAAAGAAACGAAGAATTGCGAAGAACCTGGATCTCCCTGACGACCGGCACGACCACGTAACTGACGGTCAACACGACGAGATTCGTGTCTTTCGGTACCGATAATGGCAAGACCACCAGCTTTTTTAACTTCTTCGGTCAATTTAATATCCGTACCACGACCAGCCATATTCGTCGCGATGGTTACTTGTCCTGGGCGTCCAGCTTCAGCGACGATATCAGCTTCTTTTTGGTGTAACTTCGCATTTAATACGTTATGCTTGATCTTACGTAATTGAAGCATACGGCTCAATAACTCCGAAATTTCAACCGATGTGGTACCGACCAATACTGGCCGTCCCTGCTCTGTCAATCGTTGGATTTCTTCAGCTACAGCATTGTATTTTTCACGGGCCGTACGATAGATCAAATCTTGACGATCATCACGTTGGATTCCACGATTTGTCGGAATTTCTACCACATCCAATTTGTAAATTTCCCAAAGCTCACCGGCCTCTGTCGACGCTGTACCCGTCATACCCGAAAGTTTGTGGTACATGCGGAAGTAATTTTGCAATGTAATCGTTGCGTAAGTTTGTGTCGCATCTTCTACTTTCACATTCTCCTTTGCTTCGATCGCCTGGTGCAAACCATCTGAGTAACGACGGCCATCCATGATACGACCTGTTTGCTCATCGACAATTTTCACTTTACCTTCATCAACGATATATTCAACATCATTTTCAAACAAGGTATATGCTTTTAACAACTGGTTGATCGAGTGGATACGCTCTGCTTTAATCGAATAATCGCGCAACATATCTTCTTTCTGAGCTGCCTTTTCTTCCAAAGTCAACGAAGACTTTTCAATTTCGGCAATCTCAGTACCAACATCCGGTAAAATAAAGAATGAAGGATCTTCGCCTGTTGCTGTAATCAACTCGATACCTTTTTCTGTCAATTCTACTTGGTTGTTCTTTTCATCAATCACAAAATAAAGTTCTGCATCTACTTTAGGCATATTTTTATTTTGCTCTTGCATATAGTAGTTTTCTACTTTTTGTAAGATCGAACGATTAGCGCCTTCGCTTAAGAACTTGATTAATGCTTTATTTTTAGGCAAACCTCTGTACGCTCTTAATAATGCCAAACCGCCGCCTTCAACGTCAGAATCACCTGCCGCCAGCGCTTTTTTAGCATCATTCAAGACGGTATTGATGTACGCTTTCTGTACATGCACCAAACGCTCGATACGTGGTTTTAATTGGTAGAATTCGTGTTCATCGCCACGAGGAATCGGACCTGAAATAATCAATGGTGTACGGGCATCATCAATCAATACAGAGTCAACCTCATCGACCATGGCAAAGTGTAATTTTCCTTGCACCAATGCGTCCGGAGTCTGAACCATATTATCACGTAGATAATCGAAACCAAACTCGTTATTCGTACCATATACGATATCCGATTGATAAGCTTTACGACGTTGCGGGGAATTTGGCTGATGTTTATCGATACAGTCAACAGATAGCCCATGGAACTCAAATAACGGAGCATTCCACTCCGAGTCACGACGAGCAAGGTAATCATTCACCGTTACAATGTGTACGCCTTGACCAGAAAGAGCATTTAGATAGGTCGGTAATGTTCCTACCAACGTTTTACCCTCACCGGTTGCCATCTCGGCAATTTTACCACTGTGCAATACAATACCACCGATTAATTGGACATCATAGTGTACCATGTTCCAAGTGACCTCAGTACCTGCAGCCATCCATTTGTTTTTCCAAATCGCCTTATCACCATTGATGATAACGTTTGATTTGTAAACAGCCAATTCTCTGTCAAAATCGTTGGCAGTAACTTCTAATTCTTCGTTTTCTGTCAAACGTCTTGAAGTTTCTTTTACCACGGCAAATGCCTCCGGCAAAATATCCTTCAATACCTCTTCCAACTTCTTGTCACGGTCTTTGGACAATTTGTCCACTTGCTCGTAAATAGAAGTTTTCTTTGCCATATCGTCCTCGTCTTGATCCGCTTCTTTTTTAAGCGTGTCAATTTCTTGGTCAATATCGGCTAGGTAATTTTTAATTCTTTCTTTGAAATCAACGGTCTTGGCACGTAACTCGTCATTGGTTAGATTTGAAAGCTTCTCATATTCAGCTTTGATTTGGTCTACCACAGGCTGAATTCCCTTGATATCTCTCTCGGATTTACTTCCAAATAATTTACTTAAAAACTTTAACATAATTTTTTTTCTATCTCAACTTAAGATTTTGTACAATAATGACTCCAAAGTAAAATTGCAGACAATTTGACACTAATCGGGCAAATTTAGTTATTAGATATGATATCTAACAGCTTACATCCATTTTTTTTACGTTATTTTTATTGAAAACGTCAGTTCCTTACAGCCTGCAAGAATCCTCTACCTATTTATCCCCTTTTACGCTATCTTGACGTGAAGTTTTTCTGAGCAATATGAGCTTTAAACCGACAGTCAATTTATGATAAAAACAACTTACGGTCTGAATGCGGAATGAATCCCAGTTCCTTTGCCTTTTCAAACATCTTCGTAATTGCATCACGTCCTTCAAGCCCCAATGCTACTGAATATTTATTGACATAAAGTTCAATATGCTTGTACATCACCTCTTCACTCATTTCCTGTGCATGTGCACGAATGAATTCAAGCCCAGATTTCGGATTGGCAAATGCAAATTCTACACTTTCTTTCAAAATCGTATTCAACGTCTCCTTCACTTCTTGTGGCAGACTACGTTTTACGACAATTCCTCCAAGAGGAATCGGAAATTTTGTCGTCTTCTCCCAATACTCACCCAGATCCACCACCTTATGCAGTCCTTTTTCGGCATAGGTGAACCTATTTTCATGAATAATCAACCCTAAGTCGATGGATCCATCCAGTAAAGCTCCTTCAATATCCGAAAAAACAAGTTCTACTTTATTTTTTAATTCGGGGAATGCCAGGCTTAACAAAAAATTAGCCGTGGTATATTTCCCTGGATACCCTACTTTCAATTGATCAAACCCATCTAAACTTTCGGCCCGATCTAATTTTTGCTGCAGCAATTTTGCTAATTTCGGATCCTTCGTAATCAGCATAGGCCCTACACCAAATCCTAAAGCACTCCCTGCATCGAGCAACTCATAATCTTCAACAGCGTAGGCAAAGGCATGATAGCTCAGCTTGGTAATGTCAAGATCGCCTTGAAAAGCTTTCAGGTTCAAGGTCTCCACATCTTGATATTCCACCTCAAAATCCAGTCCTTTGGTATCTATCTTATGATGAATCAATGCATCAAAAATAAATGTATCGTTTGGACATGGAGAAAATCCTAATGTTAATTTCATGTTGTACAAAATTTTTCCCGTCGGTCAGATGGGGTTTATGAATTTTAATCAAACTGTAATTCTATGCGTGATCAGGTATAGTATCATAGCCAAAAAAGTACTTGCAATAATTCCTTTTCCCAGGTGATCTTTCCCCGATCGATACGCAAAACGTAAAAGCACTAAATTAACCAATACAGCTATAGTGTAGATGGCCATAGGCTTCTCGGGTAAAAAATGAAGTTCAAGATCCGTAAAACGTACTAAAATATAAGCCAATACTGGAGATACAGTACCGATACCCAATCCGATCCAGCTATTATTTTTCACGTTTATCGCCTCCCCTTGTATTTCCCAAATGATCAAAGCTCCATGAATTCAATTCTGGAATGGCGTGATGTGCCGTCATATCGAACTGTGTCGGAACGACAGATACATAACCATTGACCAATGCAAAACTATCGGTATCTTCTCCTCTGTCCTGCAAGACAAATTTACCCGTTGTCCAATAATAATCACGATTGTGTGGATCAATACGTTCATCAAATTCTTCTACCCAATGTCCTCCTGCCTGTCGGCAAATTTTAATACCTTTAAAACCTGCTGTTTGGGGAAAATTAACATTCAGCAATGTATTTTTAGGGAGACCGTTAGCCAGCACCTGCTCGGCAATAGAAATCACGTAGGGTCTGCAATAGCTAAAATCCGCATCGTGAGAAAAATTATCAAGCGAAAACCCCACAGAAGGAATCCCTTCAATGGCCCCCTCTACCGCAGCAGACATCGTACCGGAATATAAAACATTGATTGAATTGTTGAGCCCATGATTGATCCCCGATACACATATATCGGGCTTTTGCCCTTTAAAAACTTTATTTACAGCAAGTTTTACACAATCTACTGGCGTTCCTGAACACTGGTACATTTCAACCCCTTCATATAAATTGATTTTATCCAAACGTAGTGGCCTACCAAGTGTAATGGCATGCCCCATTCCAGATTGTGCCGAATCAGGAGCAACGACAACTACATTTCCGATTTTCTGCATCTCTTCCAACAGCACCTTAATACCTGGCGCTGTAATACCGTCATCGTTAACAACTAAAATATTGGGTTTCATATGTAAATAATTTGCTTTTTAGATGGTCATAAGGGACCCCCAGTCCTCTCGGTCCGTGTTTATGCGTTTAGAATATGGGAATTTCTTCTTTACCATACACGAAGTTAGTAAATCTGAAACCGAGATGTAAATAATATTGACACAACAGGTAATTATTATCTGCAAAGGCCGCACATTAGGACGCCAAACAGTAAAAGCAACTGTGGAAAACAGCGGTTCAAACGAACACATGGAAGTCGGAAAAGAGCGATGAGATTTGGGCGCATCAAATGAGGATCAGATGGTGACCAAATTCGATGTTTTGACAGTGCTTGTTCAGTGCTCGTTCAGTGCTTGTTCAGTGATCATTCAGTGAGCACTGAAGGAATACTGACTGATTACTGTTTAAAAATTGGTTAAAAATTGTTATTAGGTAGAATTTGGTCAAAGTATATTGCAGTGATAATAGCCATGTCGATTATCTTAAAGTTGCTACCGCTTTCGGAAAACCAACCGATCACTACGACATCGTTTGCGTAAGATTGTATCGCAATTGACAAATATTAGCCCTAAATTTAGCATTCAAACAAAAATAATAATTCAGTTATGAGCATTAATTTTGAATCCCGCTATGCAATAGGGCCAAAGGAATACAAAACTTTAGATACACAAGGATTAAGGGAGAATTTTCTAATTGAAACAGTTTTTGAAGCAGACAAAATTAATTTTGTCTATACCCACTACGATCGCTATATGGCCGGTGGAGCAATGCCTGTAAGCTCAAAAATCAAATTAGACACCATTCCCGCATTATTAAAAGAACCTTACTTCCTTTCTAGAAGAGAGTTGGGTATTATCAATGTCGGTGGGAACGGTCAAGTCGAAGTTGACGGCATTATTTATGATCTCAATACCAAAGAAGCCCTTTATATCGGTCAAGGTGCTCAGGAAGTTTATTTTTCAAGCCAGGATGCTGCAAAACCAGCAAAATTCTATTTAAACTCTACACCTGCACATTGCAGCTATCCAACTAAAAAGGTAACGAAAGAAGATGCGAATAAACTAGAATTGGGTTCATTGGAAACTGCCAACCACCGTACGATCAACCAGATGTTATTGAACAAAGTGGTACAAACCTGCCAATTACAGATGGGCATGACTGAGTTAAAACCCGGATCTGTATGGAATACAATGCCATCCCACACCCACGATCGTCGTATGGAAGTCTATTTCTACTTTGAATTACCTGAAGGTCAGGCTGTATCACATTTTATGGGACCTATCGATGAAACCCGCCATATTTGGATACACAACGATCAGGCTGTAATTTCACCGCCATGGTCAATTCACTCAGGAGCTGGAACGTCCAATTATACATTTATATGGGGAATGGCAGGTGAAAATTTAGATTATGATGATATGGACAAATGTGCCATCACAGAATTGAAGTAATATGAAAAAAACACTCGTATTGAGTTTAGCGCTAGGGCTTTCAACACTTGCTTTTGCGCAGAACAACAAAACCATTACTGTAAACAACTCTTCCGCTAGCGCAAGAACAGAGTTGATCAGTATCCCTTATACTACATTTGAAAAACACTTCGCATTAAAAAACAGTGTATTTACTATTGTGGACAAGGATAAAAAGGAACTGGCCTATCAGCTTGAAAAACTAGGAAAACCGACGGCACAAAATATTTTGATTCAAATAACCGTTGCTCCTAGAAGCTCAACAACCTTTGGGGTTAATGGAAATAAACCCGCAACTGTCACCCCAAAGACTTATGCAAGATACGTCCCTGAACGCAAAGATGACTTTGCATGGGAAAACGATATTGCAGCGTTTAGAGCCTATGGAAAAGCTTTAGAAGGCAGCTCTGAGGATGCACAAGGTTTTGACTTCTGGGCAAAACGTAGCAATGATCTTATTGTTGACGAATGGTATAAAACTGGGGACTATCATGCCGATCATGGCAAAGGATTAGATTATTATTCCGTCGGACAAACCTTAGGTGTCGGCGATGCAACGCCATTTATTGACGAACAGGTCGTTTACCATAAGCATTATCGTCAATACGAGGTCTTGGACAATGGTCCGCTACGATCCACATTCAAACTTATTTATGAACCGGAAAATGTAAAGGGTCAACAGCTACAAGTCGAAAAAACAGTTTCTTTAGACGCTGGGAGTCAATTGAACAAGATAAGCTATTCCATCAAAAACACAACCGCTGCCGCTACGCCAATTGTTGTGGGGATCGCTAAAAGAAAAGAGGAAAAACCTCAAATTCTAAATGATGTAAAGAATGGCATTTTAGCCTATTGGGAGCCTGCAGAAGGAGATAAAATTACAGGAACAGCCGTTATTTTACCAAAAGTAAAGTATGTGTTCAAAGATAGCCCAAAACAATTTTTACTGGCAACCACCGTCAAAAATGATAAACCCTTAGTTTATTTTGCGGGTGCTGCGTTCAATAAAGCTGGCAAAATAGGGAATTTTGAGCAATGGCAGTCTTATGTAAAAACATTCAAAAACAATTTAGATCAACCATTAACAATAAAATATTCAAAATAATGTCCATACTGCAATCTTTTGACTTAAGTGGGAAAGTAGCCTTGGTAACAGGCTGCAAAAGGGGAATTGGCAAGGCAATTGCCGAAGCATTGGCTGAAGCTGGGGCAGATATTATAGGCGTTTCGGCGTCATTGGAAATTGAAGGCTCCGCAGTAGAAAAATCCGTAAAAGCATTAGGCAGAAATTTCTATGCCTACCAGTGTGATTTCGCCAAACGGACAGCGCTTTACGCGTTTATTGAAAAGGTAAAATCAGCGCATCCTGCGATTGATATCCTTTTTAATAATGCCGGAAATATACTTCGAAAACCTGCCGCTGAGCATCCTGATGAATACTGGGATGAAATCATCGAAATCAATCAAAATGCACAGTTTATATTGACGCGCGAGATTGGAAAGGACATGATTTCACGTGGAACTGGAAAAATCGTATTTACAGCATCTTTATTAACTTTCCAAGGTGGCATCAATGTTCCAGGATATGCCGCTTCAAAAGGTGCCGTAGGATCCATGGTAAAGGCTTTTGCAAATGAGTGGGCTTCCAAAGGTGTCAACGTAAACGGGTTTGCTCCGGGGTATATCGCCACGGATAATACCGAGGCTCTGAGAGACGATCCCGAACGCTCAAAGTCCATTTTGGACCGTATACCTGCAGGACGCTGGGGAACTCCAGAAGATTTTAAGGGGCCAGCTGTATTCCTCGCTTCAAAAGCTTCCGATTATGTTCATGGAACCATCCTAACAGTCGATGGTGGCTGGATGGGAAGATAAAAGTCAATCTTTACGATGAGTTTGTTTTAAAAGTCTTTATTCTCAGGAGTAAAGGCTTTTTTTACAATTCTAAATCCCAGATTACTAAAAGATGCATTGGGACTAACTGAACCTATATATACGGTATTAAAAGCGGCACAGCTATTTTTACTACACCACCAGGACCCTCCACGGGCATGTGCAATAGAGCGGTCGCCATCTCTTTCGAGCTTTCCGGTGCAAAATTCAAATACATTACCAAAGATATCATAAAGTCCCCATGGATTGGGTTTGAATTTTCCGACCGGAGAAGTATAGAGATAACCATCGGAATAATCAGCTTTCAAATGATCTCTACCATGCCATACATTTGCATAATCGCCCATATTCTCTTTACTGAAACCTTCAAAATAATAGCCTTCGTTTCCGGCTCTAGCTGCCACCTCCCACTCATCAAAAGATGGCAATCTACAATTTGCCCATGTACAATAGGCCAGCACATCTTTATAAGAGATACAGGTAACTGGGTGATCCATCTTGGCCGCAATTCCGCCACGAATTACACCATTCGGAAAGCGCCAATAGGCCGTACTATCCTGCAACCAGCGAAACTCCGCCAGGCCAGGCTCAAAGACCATGGCATTATGGTAGCGTTCTGCTAATGTCTTGTAACCCGTTGCCTGAACGAATTTTTCAAATTCGGCATTCGTCAGCTCAAATTTCGAGATCCAGAACGATTCGATATGCACTGTTCTTTTGGGATTATCTAAGCTTGCTGTATCGCCCAAATGATAGTCTCCAGCTGGAATTTGGATATAGTTTCCAGCTTGGGCTTCACATTGGAGATGTAAAACAATCAATCCTATCAAATAGAGTAATTTCCTCATTCTCCTTGCCGTTTGTTATAATACAAATTTGACGTTTCGAATACTAAAAATCCAACTGCACTACTTGCTTTTTTTCTCATCGTAATATTTAAGCGCCCGACTAAAGATCAGCGCCTCATTTTCTTTGTTGTAATTTAGATACGAATTATAATTACTGTCCTCTCCATACAACTTTTTAAATGAACTGGATTTTATAAATTCACTGTATTCACCACGTTTCATCAGTAATAACAGCAACGTCAATGCATCTTTATCCTTTGGTGTTTTCTTGGCATAATCAACAATAAAAGGGATCATCTGCCAGCCATTAATCTCCACTATGGCATGCTTATAATTTACCCCCATCCGTTTGCTCCGGACAACAGATTCCTGAATAAGCTTCATCACCGAATCCCTATTTTCCTGCAAAAAATCAGTCTGTCTTTGCGACCAAGAGGATTCATTAAAGCCGTCCAATAATGTAGCAAATATTTTTTTGTCGATCTGTGTCTGGTACTCGGGTATAGCACAATTTTGCGCATATAGCTCGGCATGAATCATGGTATAGGTGAACTTTTCACGCAGCGTTAGCTTTTTAAAATCAACGGCTGAAATCGCATTTATTCCCGCATCTGTTGTTTCCTTATCTTCTTCGGGGATTATTGTTGAAATTAATGCTTTTACTTTGTCCAAACCGTAAGGCGGTATGGTCATTTTGCTCCGCAGCTCAATAGCAGCAGGATCCATAAAAAGACTATTGTCATCCGCACTATCCGTCTGTGCCAAACCGGTCCCCCAATACACGAAACACATAAACAATAAAACGATTTTTCTCATAGCATACGAATTAATATATTTTTCTCTATCATAAACCTCCCCAAAAAGCCCAGAATTAAACTTGAGACTCATACCGCTAACTAAACAAGCCTGATAGGTAAAAAAACAGGTTCTCACGAATGATTGCTTTTATTTCCAGGCTATTTTAATTATTCATTAAAGATCGTCTTATCTGAGCTTAAAAGTGAAATATTATTCCTGCAAAAATTATTCCTTAATATTTTCTTGAGATACCTACAAACAAAAATCCCCGGATTTAATAAAACCCGGGGATATTATGCTTCATTTACTTCCATTTATATCAAGAATATAAACCTTTCTTATCAATAAATTCAATCACCTTTTTAGGTGTAAAGAATTGAATATTCTTGTTTTCCTTGATTGCATTTCGCAAAAAGGTAGAGGATAATTCCATTAGTGGGGTGTCGGTCATCGTGATAGCGGGATGATCTTTAAATTTTTCATTATCGAACCCTGGTCTAGGATAAACATAAATCTGGTAATCACGCAAGATAATATCCGCATTCTTCCACTTTTCCAGCGATTCCAAATTGTCTTGTCCCATAAGTAGCACAAATTCCCGGTTTGGATATTTCTCGCTAAGATGCGTTAAGGTATCGATGGTATACGATGGTATTGGCAAATGGAATTCAATGTCACTTACTTTCAAATGATCACAGTCTTCCAAAGCCAGATTTAGCATTTCCAAACGGTCATAAGGGTCTGCTAAGGTGGACTTCTTTTTAAATGGATTCTGTGGAGAGACCACAAACCAAACTTCGTCAAGTCCAGTAAAATTGGCCATATAGTTAGCTATAATCAAATGCCCTATATGCACCGGATTAAAAGAACCAAAAAACAAACCAATCTTTCGCATGAACTTATTTATTGATAAATCCCATGACAATTTCTTCCGCATCGGCACATGCTGTAGCTAAATCAAAATTGTTCAATATGACATCAAATTTATTGGCATAGGTAAGTTCCAATTCTGCTTTCGCAAAACGCTCTTTCAGCTTTTCTTCCGAATCCGTTCCACGTCCTGTCAAACGCTCCTTAAGCACCTCCAATGATGGCGGTTGTACGAAAATAGAAATTGCCTGTTCTGGGAATTTTGATTTCAAACGTAATCCACCGACAACGTCGATATCAAAAATAACATGTTTACCTTCTTTCCAAATACGCTCAATTTCTGAACGCAAAGTACCATAGAAAGTCCCTGAATATACTTCCTCAAATTCGATAAACTCCTGTTTTGCTACCTTATGCAAAAATTCTTCTTTCGACATAAAATAGTAGTCCTTTCCATTTACCTCCTGCCCTCTTGGATCACGTGTACTTGCTGAAATGGAAAATTCAATCTTATCACCGTGTTTACTTAAAAGATCTCTTACTATTGTCGTTTTTCCAGCTCCCGATGGTGCCGAGAATATAATTAATTTACCGCTCATTCTTATAATACGTTGAGCAATTGCTCTTTTATTTTTTCCAATTCTTCTTTCATTCTGACCACGATCTGTTGAATGCCGGCATGGTTAGCTTTGGAACCTAAGGTATTGATCTCCCGCCCCATTTCTTGTGAAATAAATCCCAATTTTTTCCCGTTTGAATCCGCAGAATCAAATGCCTTTAAAAAGTAATTGCAATGGGCGCGCAATCGGACTTTTTCTTCGGTCACATCCAATTTGTCAATGTAGTAAACCAACTCCTGTTCAAATCGGTTCTGATCCACATTATCTTTACCCACCGTATCATTTAAAAATTGTTCAATACGCTGTCTGATCAAAGGAATACGTTCTACTTCTAAGGCCTCTACTTCTCCAAGGTAAGTTAAAATAAGCTCCGCGCGCTTCTTTAAATCTCCAGCAAGCACATTACCCTCGTCTTCACGAAATGTAGTAAAACGTTTGACCGCATCATAGAAAGCATCCATCAATACTTTGGATTCTTCGTCATCAACGGAATCATCATTATTGGTAATTACCTCAGGCATATTTAACGCCAGTTCAAACAGATTGACATTGGTATCGTTAAGTTCCAAAGCGATCTGCTGCAATTGACTGTAATATTTTTTGAGTAAATCAGCATTAATAGAAGATGCCTTCGCCGTTTGATCCGTGTATTCAACCGTAACATTAATGTTCACTTTACCACGCTCAATAAGTTTACTGCTCTCAGTGCGCAGGGTCAATTCTTTGTCCGAAACAACTTTGGGCAAGCGAAGATTTAATTCAAGGAATTTTGAATTTAAGGACTTTATTTCGACACTATATTTAACTTTACCGTTATCAGCGGAAGCCGTGCCATATCCTGTCATGGATTTTATCATATGCAAAGGTATGACTTTTCAGTAAAAATTGAATACCCTGCGTCGATTAATTGCTGATACTCCCCAAATTACCTTTCATTTATCTACCAGTCGTGCTTGGCTATGATAACAACTAAATAACTTTCATAAGGTTTGGCACCTTTACACTCGACGTAACCAATTCCGACATCGTATAGCGAAGCATTCCACTGATCCATGCCCAGTAAATGTGTGCGATGATGATAACCCGGAGCTTCCTTTCCAATAATTAGAGCCTTAATGCCAGCGGTAGCACTAGATCGGTTGGCCGCAATAGACTCAAAATTGTTTGCATTTCGTTTGGACAGCCATGTTGGGTTAAGTTGATATCCGGCTTCGTCAATGAAATAATTTGGTCCATACCCCTCAGGTGAAACATGGTCAAAATAGGAGTGCTTGGCCATATCTTTTGCCCGATAAACTGCAACCTCCGCCAACTCCTTATTCCAATTGAGTTTGGTCCGTTTAATCTTCTGCAAGTTGAAGAGCTTCAGCTCTTTCTTATACCGTTCTGGATTCGTACGGATTTTGTTCAGTAATTCATAGGCCTCGGTCGCCTGATGATGATCGACAACGATACGTTGGGCAAAAATAGACTGTGTAAAAAGCAGGGTAAATGCTAAAACCAAATAGTTCATACGTAAATAATATCTTCTTGAGTGAGCTGACGAGATATCCAAACTATCGTCTCCCCTTCGCTTTTATAGAGTCTAACCTCTTGTTTATAGGCAATGTTTGTACTTTTTGATAGGGATATTTCGTACCAATCCTTTAACCTTAAAAGACTGCATTTAGTATGTAACGTTTAATCTTTTTTTGTTTTTGTCTGCGAAAAAAACTGTATAAGCATGGGTATTAAGCTAATAAAGATAACCGCCAAAATAACAAGGGAAAAATTATGCTTAAAAAATGGTATTTGTCCAAAATAATAGCCAGCCAAAATAAATAATGAAACCCATAATATGCCCCCAAGTATATTATATTTCCCGAAGGTTGTATAGGGCATACGGCCAATGCCTGCCACAAATGGTGCAAAAGTCCTTATAATCGGTACGAATCGGGCATATACAATAGTCCTTGTTCCATGCTTAGCATAGAAATCTTGCGTTTTTTGCAGATAAGCCGGTTTAAATAACCTTGATCCAGGCTTAAAAACCCGAACTCCAAAATATTTGCCAATTTCATAATTCACAAAATCACCGAAGATAGCGGCAAAAATAAGAATGACTATAAATAATGGTAAGGAAAGCTGACAATCCGGACGGGCAATGATTGCTCCCAAGGCAAATAAAACGGAGTCACCAGGGAGGAATGGGGTAACAACAAATCCTGTCTCCGCAAAAATGATTAAAAACAAAATCAGATAAGTCCAATTTTCATAACTATTGATCAGTTGCAATAGATGCTGATCGATATGCAGGATAAAATCAATAAGCTGTGAAATGAATTCCATTTTTTTGATCTATAAAAAAAGGGAATCTTATTGGATTCCCTTTTTAGTTTTTATCTTTTCTTTTACAAGCTCGAAGATTATTGGCAATATGGATATAAAAATAATAATCAATACGACCTTCGAGAAGTTATCTCTTATAATAGGGATATTTCCTAAAAAGTATCCTGCTAGGGTTATACCTCCCACCCACAAGACGGCACCTACGACATTATAGGTAATGAAAGTACCATAATTCATCCTTCCAATACCACCAACAAAAGGCGCCAAGGTCCGTACGATTGGTACAAAGCGAGCGATAACAATTGTTTTACTGCCATATTTCTCATAAAAAGAATGTGTTTTGGCAATTTGCTCGTCTTTGACAACCTGTTTACCAAAGAGCTTAAATCTTGTAAGGCGCATACCAAAATGTTTACCGATAGCATAATTTAAGGAATCTCCAGAAACTGCGGCGATCAATAAAATGAGAATCATCAACCATACGTTAAGATCATTCGGTTGTGCGGCAAGCATACCTGCAGCAAACAACAACGAATCTCCTGGTAAAAAAGGCATTACAACCACTCCAGTTTCTACAAAAATGATGAGAAACAGAATAAGGTATGTCCAAGTCTGATAATCATTGACTATTTCAACCAAATGTTTATCGATATGGAGAATAAAGTCAATAAGATGCGTAACTATTTCCAAAGCGAAAAGACGATTAAGCGTTGTTTAACATAACCGGCATCACCAACATCAAAATATCTTCATGATCTTCAGATACAGCCGGAATCAATAAACCAGCACGATTTGGCGTACTCATCTCCAAAACAACTTCTTCACTTTCCAAGTTATTTAACATCTCGACCAAGAATTTAGCGTTGAAACCAATTTCCATATCATCGCCTTCAAATTGACAGGATAAACGTTCATGCGCTTCATTCGAGAAATCAAGATCTTCTGCAGAGATATGCAATTCACTACCCGAGATCTTCAGGCGAACCTGATGTGTGGTTTTATTAGCGAAAATCACCACCCGTCTCAATGTATTTAAAAACAATAGTCTATCGACAGTCAACTTATTTGGATTGACTTGAGGAATTACAGCAGCATAATCTGGATAACGCTCATCAATCAACCGACAGATCAAATTGATATTACCAAAACTAAAGAATGCATTGGTTTGATTATATTCAATAGATACTGTAATATCATCGGATGGCAATGACGATTTAAGTAAAGAAAGTGCTTTTTTCGGTAAAATAAGGGATGCGGGTTTCTCCGCTCCGATATCCGTTCTTGAATAACGCACTAACTTGTGCGCATCAGTAGAGACAAAAGTCACATTCTTTTCAGCTAATTGGACCAAAACACCAGACATAGCAGGTCTCAACTCGTCATTACTGACAGCAAAGATCGTCTTACTGATTGCTTCAGACAAAATAGGCGCTGGCATCTGAATGACTGAACCATTATCTATTGAAGGAATTTTAGGAAAATCGTCAGCATTCTCTCCACTCAATTTATATTTCCCATCACCGGCACTGATCTCAATAGCCAAGGTGTTCATGTCTACTGAAAATGCTACTGGTTGATCTGGCAAAGTTTTTAATGTCTCGATCAATATCTTCGACGGCATGGCTACTCTTCCCTCTTCCTTTGCTTCGATCTGTAAAGAAGTAACCATACTTGTTTGCAGATCCGTAGCAGAAATAGTCAAGTTATTGTCTTTTATTTCAAAAAGAAAGTTTTCCAAGATTGGCAAAACAGTACTTGTACTGGATGCACCATTGATAGCTTGTAACTGCTTTAATAAAATTGATGTTGATACAATGAATCTCATTTCCTGAATACTAATTATTATGTGCAATAATACACAAATTAATCAATATTTTTCAGTTTTATGGGCGCCTTTCTTTCCACATCAGGCGATTTCAATCGTTCAAATAAGCAATTGTATTTCAATTAATAAGCACAGCGCCAAAAGTATAGAAAGCAAATTGGGCCCAATAAATCACAATATTTATTACATTTGTATAATAGCAGTATTGTATGCAGTTTAAAGAGATCATTGGGCACAAAGACATCAAGGAACATTTAGTTCGCACAGTTCAAGAAAACCGTGTGAGTCACGCGCAATTATTTCTTGGTCCTGAGGGTTCAGGCAGCCTTGCACTTGCTTATGCTTATGCGCAGTTTTTGAATTGCGAAAACCGGCAATTGACAGACAGTTGTGGCGAATGTCCATCGTGTCGAAAATATAGCAAACTGATCCACCCTGATCTTCACATGTCGTATCCTTTTATAGCCAAGCATAAGGAAGATACAGCAACAGATTATGCGGACAGCTGGCGAAAATCTTTTCTATCCAATCCCTACATGGGACTGGAATATTGGCGCAATCAGTTGGATGCGGACAACAAACAGGTGAATATCAATATTGCAGAGGCGCATGGTATCATCAAAAAATTAAGCCTAAAGTCCTTTGAAGCGGAATATAAAGTTTTAATTATGTGGTTGCCCGAATACTTGGACACACAAGGCAATGCGCTGTTAAAGTTAATCGAAGAACCACCCGAAAAAACGCTCTTTATTCTAGTTGCAGAAAATCAGGACAAAATATTAAATACGATCATATCACGTACGCAATTGGTCAAAATAAAGAAGTTGGATCACATGGAGGTCGCACAACATCTCAAGAGCGTATATCATCTTTCGGATCAGGAATCGGCTGAAATTGCGTTTATAGCGGATGGAAACCTGCAAGAAGCCATGAATCAAATTCAATCGCAAACAAATAATCATTTTGGCATTTTAGTCAATTGGTTACGTTTCGTTGTTTCAGATGCTGGAACCAATATGATCTCTTTAGTGGAAGAAGAACTCTCAAAAATGGGGCGAGAAAACCAAAAAAGCTTTCTTTTTTATGCAATTAATATGATGCGTCAAATTATATTAATCAAAGAAGGGCTTTCCAGTTTAGTGTTCTTACCGGCCAAAGAATTGGATTTTGTTCAGAAATTTGCAGTACACTATACCGTTGAACAAATTGAAGCAACAATAAATCTATTTGAGGAAACACATTATTTTGTAGAAAGAAATGCAAATCCCAAAATATTATTTTTAGATTTATCTTTGCAGTTAACATTAATATACAAGTACAAAACGTTTCCGAAAGGAACTCAATATATATAAATAGAAAACTATGGGATGTGGCAGTTGCTCATCCGGCGGAGGTTGCGGTACTACCACGACAAATGGTACACCGGCAGGATGTCAGAACAATGGCTCTTGCATGACTAGCGGATGTAATAAATTAGATGTATATGACTGGCTTTCCGATATGGATATGCCTTCAAACTATAAACCATTTAATATCGTCGAAGTACGATTCAAGGGATCACGAAAAGATTTCTTTATTAATGTAGACAATACCTACCTAGAAATGGGGGAAATGGTGGTCGTAGAACCTTCTACCGGTGGCTATGATGTCGGACATGTCTCCTTAACGGGTGAATTGGTCAGACTACAATTAAAAAAGAACAATGTTACCCCAGAAATGGTAACTAAAAAAATCTATCGGAAGCCCAATGAAATGGATGTAGAGAAGTATAACGCAGCAAAAGATCTCGAATGGGAAACGATGCACAAAGCCCGTAAACTGGCTTTGGACCTGGGTTTGTCCATGAAGATTTCTGATGTTGACTACCAGGGTGATAAAACCAAGGCTACCTTCTACTACACAGCTGAGGGCCGCGTGGATTTCCGTGAGCTTATCAAAAAAATGGCCGAATCTTTCAGGATACGCATAGAAATGCGCCAGATAGGTATGCGACAAGAAGCTAGCCGCCTCGGTGGCATCGGCTCCTGTGGTCGCGAACTTTGCTGTTCAACCTGGTTAACGGATTTCAAAACGGTTTCTACATCGGCAGCACGTTATCAAAATCTTTCGTTGAATACGTTAAAATTAGCGGGCCAATGCGGAAAATTAAAATGCTGTCTCAATTATGAATTGGATAGCTACATGGATGCTTTAAAAGACATCCCAAATAATATCGACCGCATCGAAACACAAAAAGGAGTTGCTTATCTTCAAAAGACCGATATCTTCAAGAAAATGATGTGGTTCTCTTTTCCTGGAGCTGAAAATTGGATTGCCATCCCCGTTCAACAAGTCAAAGAGCTTGTCGAAATGAATAAGCAGGGAATCAAACCGGAAGCTATTTCGAGTGCAGTAGATAACGATGAAGTCAGAGAAGAGAAAAATATCAACTACGATTATGAAAATGTGGTCGGCCAAGATAGCTTAACGCGACTTGATGATCGGAATAAAAGAAAGAAAAAAAGAAAATCAAAAAGCAACACAGTCAAACCGGAAAATAAGGCTGGACAAAAGACTGAAAAGTCGGACCCAAATCCACCCAAACAAGGGGGAAAACCTCAGGTAGCGAACGATTCTACAGCACCTACGGTGAATAAAGACAATAAAGAAGGTGGGAATAGACCAAAGAAACGTTTTAACCGCCATCGGAATAAAAACAAAGGTAATAACAACAATGCTGCTCCAAAAGCAGAATAAAAAAAAATATGCCTAATTTTAACCCATTAGGCATATTCTTTTTATAAATAAACATGAGACTCAAACGCACACCATTTCTTATTGGTATATTATGTATTTGCATAGGGGGTTCTTGTGAACAGACTTCCATTATAAATGATAACAAACCCATTGATAATAAAGCTTGGTTGAATACATCACCGTCTAGCTTTCAATTTCATATTAGCGATAAAGCCAAACGATATGATGTATTAATGGATGTCCGTCATACACCGGAATATGCCTTTTCGAACCTTTTTATCCTGATCTACCAACGTGGTCCAGATAAGAAGCAATCTATTTTCCGCAAAGAAATAAAAATGGCTCGATCCGATGGAAAATGGCTCGGAAAATCCTCAGGGAGCTTATATAATAACCAATCCATAATCCATAAAGATTACCTATTTCCGGATACAGGTATGTATACTATTTCCATCATGCAGAATATGAAAGAAAATCCGTTGAAAGAAATCACCGACGTCGGACTAACGGTTATTCCAAAATGATTGCTTTTTTACGTTATCTATTATTCCCCTTTTCGATCCTATACGGCTTAATCGTATGGCTAAGAAATAGACTATACGATTTCAAGCTGCTCAGCTCAAAGTCATTTGAAATTCCCACGATTGTAATCGGTAACCTTTCTGTCGGAGGTACAGGAAAAAGCCCAATGACTGAATTTGTTGTTTCAAGCCTCAAAGATCAGTATAAAACAGCAATACTTAGTCGAGGCTATGGGCGGGTGACTAGCGGGTTTCATTTGGTAAAGACCGATTCGCTAGCAAACAATGTTGGCGATGAACCCTTACAATTCAAAAATAAATTTCCATCGGTTACCGTTGCGGTTTGTGAAGACCGCTGTACGGGAATAGAAAAACTTCAATCAGATCATCAACTGATTATTCTGGATGATGCCTATCAGCATCGAAAATTATCGCCGCTTTTTAATATTCTATTGTTTGATTTTTTATCATTTGGTAGTCCCATGTTTGTTTTTCCTACAGGAAACTTTAGGGACTTACTGATTGAAGCCAAACGGGCGCAGATTATAACAATTACCAAATGTCCAATAGATCTCTCGAACCCTGATAAAAAGCGTATAGAACGTAAAATCAGACGCTATAATAAGAACGCATTAATTACTTTTAGCCATATAAATTACTTTCAAGCCATTGACAGCGTCGGAAATACGATCGATTTCAACGACAGCGATGTTATTTTGGTTACAGGCATTGCCAAACCGCAACCGCTCGTGGATTATATCAAAAAGAAGGCAAATTTGGTCAAACACCTATCTTTTGGGGATCATCATACTTTTAGTGAATCAGATATTGAACAAATTACAAAATCCTACCGAAGCCTAGCTAGTAGTAACAAAATGCTGTTGACTACCGAAAAAGACTTTCAGCGGTTAAAACCATTTCAACAACAATTGGCGGCTATTGATTTGGCCTATCTTCCAATAGGCCTACAATTTCATGATCCTATCCATAAAGAACTATTCCTTAAAACAATCCATAATGCAGTAGCTCAAAGTGTTAATCAACCTTAAATTTTGTTAAGATAAATTGCTATACTAAACTTTTTCCTCAAATTTATATTCAATAGGTAAACGAAACTACTTAAAAGTCTTTTCGTTCCATAGGGATGGACAATAAACAAATAGAGTGCACAATTACAATGATTGGCATTCATGATATAAACTATACAAAGATGAAAAAGAAAATTTTAATGGCAGTAGCCTGTTTATTATTAAGCGCTACAGGAGTTTTTGCGCAACAACGTCAACAACGCAGTCCTGAGGAACAAGCTAAAATGCGTGTAGAGCATCTTGACAAATTACTTAGCCTCAATCAAACACAAAAAGATTCGATTTATAACCTTACATTGACTCAAGCGCAACAACGGGCTGCACTTCGAAACGATGGCGGAGATCGCAAGGCAAATATGGAAAAATTCAAACAGCTTCAGGAAATACAAACAGCTAAGATCAAATCTTGGCTTAGTCCCGAACAAGGTAAGTTATTTGACGAACAACAAGAAAAAATGAAGGAAAGAATGTCTAAACGTTCCGATAATTAATGATTAAAATTCTTTTAAAGAAAGGCTCTTGTTTTATGTACAGGGGCCTTTTTTATTGCTTGTATCTATTTTGTGTATACCATTATTTACCCATACAAGTCTTAGTCAATGCAGTATATTTTAATCATCACGAGGTGATCGCGCCGAACAAGATATCCGGCATCGGATAAATCATCGTTACCTTGTTTTGTTTATCCTAAAACAAAACCAACGTATTGTTTTACAATCTATTAACACATTATCCTGTGTTAAAAATTTGTTAAAGTAACAACTTTAATACAATATAAATACCAATTCAAAGTTTTATAGTAAAACAGTTTAATTGTAACTTTTTAAATACAATAGATATGAAAAAGCTAATTTTAACAGGAATCGGATTCTTTTTGGCCCTCAGCCTAACATTTGCCCAACAGGGTACTCCGGAGGAAACTGCGGCAAAAGCAACAACTGAACTTGTTCAGAAACTGAATCTGAATGATGAGCAAAAGACTGCAGTATCAACTATATTATTGGATCAGGCAAAAACCGAGCAAACGATAACAAAAGACAGTAGCTCCTCTGCTGAAGTAAAAAATGAAGCACTAAATAAGCTTCAAAGCGAGGTAGACACCAAAGTCAGCCAGCTGCTAACCGAGGATCAAAAAGCACTTTACCAAAAAATAATTGCTGAGAGACCGGCGAAATCAGCCCCTGGGACAAAACAACCAGTAACAACTGACCCCACGCGTTAATAGTGAAAAAAATAGAGAATAAACATTGAATAATTTCATCTAAAATTAAACATCATGAAAAAGCTATTTTTAACAGGTATAGGTTTCTTTCTAGCAATGAGCCTAACATTTGCACAACAAACACCCCCAGAAGAGAATGCAACCAAAGTGGTGACCGAATTAGTGACAAAGCTAACATTAAACGAAGAGCAAAAAACAGCTGTGTCAACCATCGTATTAAACCAAGAAAAGGCTATTGCAGCCGTTATCCAGGACGCGACAGCTACAGCTGATGCCAAAAAGGAAAGCATAACCAAAATTCAAGGTGAATCCGATACTAAGATAGCACAACTGCTCACCGATGAACAAAAGACAGCTTATCAGAAATATGTCACAGAGAGACCCCCAGTAAGTATTCCTGCGACTCAAGAAAAAACTGAACAAAACGAATCCGGCAACGGACAGAGCAATCAATAACAACAATCGTTCTATTAAGAATGAAAAACCTCTGGACTAGATTATGTCCAGAGGTTTTTTAATACCTTACAAGAGCTTAAATGCATTAAAAAAGGGCTATCCAATCATCTTGGACAGCCCCTTTTGTTTACTGCTTACGGTAATTGACATTAAGATTTCAATTTTTTCATAATGTCACTTACATAAGTCTTAAATTTCTTGTCAGTTTCAATTAAATCCTCTACGGTTTGACATGCATAAATGACTGTCGAGTGGTCTCTTCCTCCGAAGAAAGCTCCGATCGATTTTAGTGAAGATTTGGTATGAGCTTTTGCTAAATACATCGAAATTTGCCTGGCCTGCACGATTTCACGCTTCCTAACTTTCGACTTTACCATATCTACAGGAACTTCAAAATATTCACAAACTAATTTCTGAATAAAATCCATTGAAATTTCCTTATGGGTATTCTTCACAAAGTTCTTCAACATCGATTTTGCTAAACCCAAATCGATCTCTTTCTTGTTCAATGTAGATTGAGCCAATAATGAAACCATAGCTCCTTCCAATTCACGAACACTGTTATCGATTTGTGTTGCGACATATTCCACTACATTTTCAGGTAAGTCAATACCGTCAGAATACATCTTCTTCTTCAAAATTGCCATTCTCGTCTCAAGATCAGGAATCTGAATATCTGCAGATAACCCCCATTTAAAACGACTAAGCAAACGTTCCTCCAAACCAGCTAAATCCTTAGGTGCCTTGTCTGAAGTTAAAATAATCTGCTTTCCAGATTGATGCAAATGATTAAAAATATGGAAGAAAATATCCTGTGTTTTTTCTTTACCAGCAAAATTATGCACATCATCCATAATGATGACATCCATTGCTTGATAAAAGTTAACGAAGTCATTGATTGTGTTATTTTTCAATGAATCCACAAACTGCTGACAGAATTTCTCACAAGACACATAAATGACCAGTTTATCGGGAAGATTTCTTTTGATTTCATTTCCGATTGCTTGGGCAAGGTGTGTCTTTCCCAAACCAACATCACCATAAATCATCAAAGGGTTGAATGAAGTACCACCTGGCTTATTCGCTACAGCATAACCTGCTGAACGAGCAAGACGATTACATTCACCTTCGATAAAATTTTCGAATGTGTAGTTTTGATTCAATTGCGGATCAACCTGCAATTTTTTCAATCCAGGAATAACAAACGGATTTTTGATATCCCTATTTAAAGATACCGGCACAGGGATAGATTGCCTTTTCCCTTCTGCTCCATTGCCATTCGATGGAAGATTAGTCGTATAAGGATGAGAAGCTGAAGACTTCTCCACTACAATATTGTATTCCAATCTACCTTGTTCTCCTAGGAATTTCTTTACGGTCTTGCGAAGAATTCCTACATAGTGTTCTTCCAACCACTCATAAAAAAATAAGCTAGGCACTTGAATAGTCAAAACGTCACCCTCCAAACGGACTGCTTTCACAGGTTCAAACCAGGTCTTGAAACTTTGTGCTGGTATATTATCTTTGATAATCGAAAGACAATTATTCCAGACACTTGAATACGTTTTTTCCATTCTAAAATTGTTAATAAGTTGATTTACAATACGCGACAAAAAATATGTTGATAACTTTCTCTGAGAACGAAGATGACAAAAAAAAATCAGCTAAAAAACTAAAATATAAAATAATTGATAATACATTATATATCAGTATTTTACCGTGTAAAATTGTGGAAAACTAGCGCTAAAATTGATCTCTAAAAATAATTATTAACATTCCAAATTTATTTCAAAAAAAAGAACAAAAAAAGTAGCAAACTTACTACCTATCAGTCCTTAAGGTCTAAATCTAAATTAACCAAAATAATAGCTAATTACAATCTTTAGTTCATATATTTTTAATATTAAATTTATAAGAATTTAAGGCCAACTTAACATCATTGTCAGAGGACTATTAAAGTTATTTACGCACAACCTTAAAACAAAAATCAATGCGGATTATAGGACAGAAAAAACAAATTGTAACAGATGAGATGAGTTCTAAATTCAAACATCCCTACCCTTGAAAAATGAAAAAGGAGATNNATCTCCTTTTTCATTTTTCAAATGTATAGCTCTTATCCGACCATTGAGCTGGTCAATTTTCCATTGCAAAGTTTTTTGGCTTCTGATACGATAGCATCAGCATCGTAGTGTGCATGCTTCCACTGTGCATTTTGTTCAGCATGCTCAATGATCTTATCCGGAATACCCAAACGAACAACCTGGCTATGATATCCGTGATCGGCCATAAACTCCAATACAGCCGAACCTATGCCCCCCTGTAAACTTCCATCTTCAACCGTGATAATTTTATCAAATTTCTGAAAGACCTGATGAAGCAAAGCTTCATCCAATGGTTTAGCAAATCGAAGATCATAATGCGCTGGATGTATTCCCAGTTCATTTAACTGCTGTACCGCTTTAACAGCTTCATTTCCTATCGCTCCAAAACTTAAGATAGCAAGCTCCTCACCTGCTGATATAAGACGCCCCTTTCCTATTTCTATTTCTGTAAATGGGCGACGCCAGTCTGGCATAACACCATTTCCTCTAGGATATCTAATAACAAACGGACCTTTATTGGGTAACTGCGCTGTATACATTAAATTTCGTAACTCTTCCTCATTCATCGGCGCAGAAACCGTCATATTTGGAACACAGCGCATAAAAGCGATATCATAAGCGCCATGATGTGTCGCACCATCCGCACCGACCACTCCCGCACGATCCAAACAGAAAACAACATTCAGATTTTGTAATGCAACATCATGGATGACTTGATCATAAGCGCGTTGCATAAACGACGAATAGATATTACAGAATGGTAATAATCCCTGTGTTGCGAGTCCCGCACTGAATGTAACTGCATGCTGCTCAGCAATTCCAACGTCAAATGCACGGCCAGGCATAGCTTTCATCATAATGTTCATGGAAGAACCAGAAGGCATTGCAGGCGTGATCCCCACAATCTTATCATTTTCTTCCGCAAGCTCAACTAAAGTATGTCCAAAAACATCTTGAAATTTAGGTGCTACCGGTTTATCATTCAAAGACTTCTTGATCTCACCCGTAATTTTATCGAATAGACCTGGAGCATGCCATTTCGTCTGATCTTTTTCAGCTAGCGCAAAACCTTTTCCTTTGATGGTGACGGCATGCAATAATTTAGGCCCCGGTATATGCTTAAGGTCTTCAAGGGTCTTAGCCAATTTCTTGACATCATGCCCATCAACCGGTCCAAAATATCTAAAATTTAAAGATTCAAAGAGATTGGCATTTTTTAATAAAGTTCCCTTTATGCTTTTTTCCAATTTTTTGGCAATACCAAGTGCATTTGGACCAACTTCCGAAATCTTGGTCAATACAGCTGCGATATCGTCTCTAAAACGATTATAGCGCTTGGAGGTTGTTATACTTGTCAAATACTCCTTCAATGCGCCTACATTAGGGTCAATGGACATGCAGTTGTCATTCAGAATAACCAAAAGGTTTGATTTCGAAATACCGGCATGATTAAGTGCTTCAAATGCCATTCCACCAGTCAAGGCACCATCACCGATAACCGCGATATGCTGACGATCCTTTTCACCCTTTATTTGGGAAGCGACTGCCATGCCTAATGCTGCAGAAATAGATGTTGACGAGTGTCCAACACCAAATGCATCGTATTGAGATTCAAAACGGTTAGGAAAACCCGAAATTCCGTTCTCAATTCGATTTGTATGAAATATATCGCGACGCCCCGTTAGGATTTTATGCCCATAAGCCTGATGACCTACATCCCAAATCAATTGATCGTATGGGGTATTCATTACGTAATGTAACGCCACCGTTAACTCGACGACTCCCAAACTTGCTGCAAAGTGACCACCATTAACCGAAACCTGATCAATAATAAATTGACGTAATTCCTGACTTAACTGTTCTAATTGGTCTTCCTTTAGCTTTTTAAGATCAGAGGGATCGTTTATTTTACTTAATAGTTCTCCAGCCTCAAACTGCATAGTACTGCTATTTACATGATATGTTCGTACAAAGTAACGACAATTTTATTTAATCTTTAAAATAAATCGCATTTACATATTGATGAACAACAAATAAAATAATGAATAGTTTGTATCGAAGTTATTCCAAAAGATTTTATATGTAAATTTGTATAAGATATGGAAGTAGAAGAAGGCTACGAAATCAAGCTTCCTCAATTTGAGGGACCTTTTGATTTATTATTATTTTTTATCGAACGGGATGAACTAAATATCCACGATATACCGATTTCAAAGATTACAGATGATTTTTTATCGTATGTGAGCCAAATGCAAGCGCTCAATATGGAAATGGCAAGCGAGTTTATCTTTGTTGCTTCTACACTGATGCGTATCAAAGCTAAAATGCTATTACCTCGTCTGGATCTGGACGACAATGAAAATGAAATCGATCTAAGAGAAGATCTTGTTCAAAAACTTATTCTCTATAAGCAATTTAAAGAGACCTGTGAAGAATTGAGAGTCTTGGAAGAAAATCGTCTCAAACTATACAGCCGAGGCAACATACGCTATGATATCCAGCAAAGACTAAAATTAGACTCTACCGGAGAAAATTTGGATAGCTTCGACCTTTATAGTCTAATGATGATTTACGAGCAAATGATGTATCAATTCCGTAATCGTCCCCCAGAAGTAACACATACAGTTGTCAAATATCCATACACCATTGAACAACAGAAGAAAGCAATAGCCGAACTAATTGAAATCAATAAAAAATTGGATTTTCAAGAAATTCTTAAAAACTCAGAAAATAAAATACAGTTTGTCTATAACTTTTTAGCAATTCTTGAAATGCTGCAACAGAGATTATTACAGATCGAAGTGGGCTTAGGCTATAACAATTTCAATGTAGGTGAAAGAGATCCAAATGAGGTAGAGGAACTCCGGCTTGAGGAGCAAGAAGCATAAAAAAAGACCTGTTTTGAACAGGTCTTTTTCGTATTAGTCTTTTTTCTTAAAAGCATTCCACCCCTGGGCTGTTATCGGATAAAGGTTCCCTGATTTGGAAATCATTTCACAGCCTTCAGTACTTGGCGTCATATAACCAATAATGCTAATATCCGGTAAGTTTTTGATTTTATCATGATCGGCCTGAGCTATTGTGAACAGTAGTTCATAATCTTCACCGCCATTAAGTGCGGCTACGGTTGGATCAATGCCAAATTCCCGCCCCGTATCATAAGTCATCTGATCCAATGGAATTTTTTCCTCATATAATCTGCAACCTTTGTCAGATTGTCTGCAAATATGTAGAATTTCTGATGCAAGCCCGTCTGAAATATCCATCATCGCTGTGGGCTTGATCCCTAGCTTGGCAAATAATTCAACAATGTCTTTCCGGGCTTCAGGTTTCAATTGACGTTCAACAATATAATCTTTTCCCTCTAAATCAGGCTGTACATTGGGATTTTCTAAATAGATATCCTTTTCACGCTCCAAGAGCTGTAAGCCCATATAAGCTGCCCCTAGATCACCAGACACACACAAGAGATCACCTTCCTGCGCACCATTACGATAAACAATCTGATCTGTATCAGCATAACCTATGCTTGTCACAGAAATAACCAAGCCTTGGGCTGAAGCGGAAGTGTCTCCGCCAATTAAGTCGACATTATATTTCTTACAGGCAATCAATGCTCCCTGATAAATCTCTTCTACAGCTTCCAATGGAAATTTTGAGGACAGACCTATTGAAAAGGTAATTTGTGAAGCTATTCCGTTCATCGCGTAAATATCGCTCAAATTGACCTGAACAGCTTTGTAACCTAGATGTTTTAACGGAACATATCTAAGATCAAAATGAATCCCTTCCAACAGTAGATCAGTAGATATCAAGGTTTTTTTACCTCCAAAATCTAGAACAGCAGCATCATCGCCAATCCCTTTAATTGTGGATTTTTCTGTTAATTCTACAGCTTTTTTTATATAATCAATCAAGCCGAACTCACCCATTTCTTCCAAATTGGTTCGCTCGGTGTTATCAAAATCGAACATGCTAAAAAGTTTAAAAGTTTAATATAGATAATGCCTGCTGATAATCATCTCCCAGAGAGATATCCGGATGGCATTACAAAATAAGTTTTACTATAAGACCAATGCCCCCTGCTTATACATTGGACTCTTTTCGTTGAACTGCATATAAACAGCTCAACGAAATCATTATTGACCATTGAAAACCAATCAGTTATTATCTTGGTATGATCAAAAATTATGCAGATTTCTATAAGCCTAAACTTGCCGATATTTCCAACATACGTTCAATAGGACGCTGGGCTCGGAGAATAACATCCTCGGGAAGAAGGATTTCAGGCGATTCATACTTCAGACAGTTATATAGCTTCTCAAGCGTATTAAGCTTCATATGCGGGCAATCATTACATGCACAGGCATTATTAGGAGGTGCAGGGATAAAAGTCTTATGTGGACTTGCTTTTTGCATTTGGTAGAGAATACCTGATTCTGTAGCAACAATATAAGCCTGGGCCGTATCTGTCTGGGTAAATTTAAGCATGCCGGCAGTCGATCCCACATAATCGGCTATCGCCAGTATATGATCCTCACACTCCGGATGGGCAATAAACTTAGCATCAGGGTGCTCGCTTTTCAAACGATCAATTTTATCTTGAGAAAAAATTTCATGGACCATACATGCACCATTCCAAAGCACAAGATCTCGTCCAGTTTTCTTTTTAACGTATGCTCCGAGATTACGATCCGGGCCAAAAATGATTTTCTGATCCGCTGGCAGGCTCTCTACGATCTGCACAGCGTTACTAGAGGTACATACGATATCGGAAAGCGCTTTCAATTCCGCTGTACAGTTTACATAAGTGATGACCAAATGATCAGGATATTGTTCCTTAAATTTAGCGAAAAGATGCGGCGGGCAAGAATCTGATAGCGAACAACCTGCTTTGGCATCTGGCAGAAGAACCTTTTTCGTCGGTGAAAGTATTTTAGCTGTCTCAGCCATGAAATGTACTCCAGCAAAAACAATTACATCTGCATCAGTTTTCGCAGCTTCCTGGGATAAACCAAGGCTATCTCCTATATAATCCGCTATATCTTGAATTTCAGACTCTTGATAATAGTGAGCCAAGATGACAGCGTTCTTTTCTTTCTTTAACCGTTGGATCTCTTTAATCAAATCCAGTGAGGGATCAATCGGAGCATCGATATAACCTTTTGCTTGAAGCTCATAATTTACAATTTCCATGCGAGTAGTTTCAACTTTTATGAACAGCAAAAATAAGCATTGTTAGATATATAAAAGTCAATTAAAAGCAAATTAATCAGGTCGTGGTAATATACCGCTCGCTTGAATGTGATGCATTATTAGATAATAACAGATAAAACACTGATATAAAACCTCTTATTAATCAATAATAGATTACAACGGATCTACCGAGCCTAGCTTATTGGATAATGTCAGTTTTCAAATTTGATCGAACAACTACAACTGTTGCCCAATTACATGATCTTGCAGCACTGACAGTGAAATACCTATTAAAAAAATACAAATTAAACATTTACAAATATTAATAGTTAAATTAATTTAAATAAAGTTTAATCAAACAATATTACGCCCATATAAACTCTTTTAGACTTGAATATTTAGGAAACTATTCGAACTCTTCATTTATACCAAAAGCTGAAAGGGTTTATTTCACATTATTTCGATCTTCGAAAATCAGTTTCATCCGCATCAAACCTTCATAGCCTAAGGAACGTTTTTAGGCATATTACAAAACAATGAAAAATATAGCACAAAAGGAAGCTTTATTTATTAACATTTCAGATTAAAAAACGTTTTTGAGCTCTTATAGGAGAGATTAATGGATTCTGGATTGATCAATAATTTTATATCAAATTCTCAGCGGGTTTATTTTGTAAATTTGGCGTAAACTGTATATGCCTGCAGCATTGAAAGCGTACGAAATAGCTTCGAAAGCAAAATAAACGCTCTCAGAATTGTCTATAGGATATTGCATCATCAGCTTCCCTAAATATGCCATTCTAATCGCAAATATTTGAAGTTTATATATTTTTCGTTTACCAACCACATACAGCAACGGAGGCCAGAACTAGGCGAAAATCAATTTTCATTAATAAAAATACGTCATAGACAATCAATACAAAACAATAATTTCTGGAATAAGTGCTTTTACATTTGCATATAAAAATACTAGCAGCTTGTAGAAATGAATATAGGAATATAGCGATGTAAATTTACGCCAATTCAGGGTCAATAGCGTTGAATGAAATAGTTCAAATAAACCCTATAAGAATTGGATATTTATAAGAAAATCTAAAAGAGTCAAGTAGAAGCGAATCTAGAAGAGAGTATTTCTCGGAAAATAAAATATATGACTAAATGATGCATACAGCATCCAAAATAAAGCGGACAAGAATTAAATATTGGCTACTATAATATAAGATAGTGAATTTATTTAATTCTAAGAGGCTTTAATGAAATTTTCACAATTCAATTTTACAAAATTCAAGAATAAATGATGGATCCCACCAAAATAGAATAAATTATACCGAGTATCAGATAAGAATCCAGTAAATAACTCCCTCAAAAGCTCAATATAACAGAATCCGAGCGTATATCCGGCTAGACCAAGCATCTGGCGATAATTATAGTACAAACCGCAAAAAATCCAACAAATATAACTTAAAAAATACTAATAAGTATAATAACGAAATATAAACTTGTTAAAAAATATACATTCTCAAATTTATATTAAATTTGGTGAATTAAACCGCTTCATACTCAAATAGATAAATAATATTAAAAGATAATACTAAATATGCGATTGACAAAGCACTTTCAAAGCATGTTAGTCGCTTAGAATTAAATATTCCAAACAAACAGCGAAAGAAGTCAATATATTCAATCCATAAGAGCTTTATTTTAGAAAAATACGCCCTGAGAATGATATAAAAAGATTCTTTATAACAATGATCCAGAATATTCGAATCTCACAGATCTAAATTTGGACAATTATTCCATCTAATGGATGTTGGGCTGCAAATATAGTAAGATTGTTTGTTCTGCAATAAATTATTTGAAGAAATTATCTGCATTCCAAAATTATTAACAAGTCAATCTTCGAATTTCAGTTAGATCTTAAAAAATTTACTATTTAAGGCTATAGAATGTCTTAAAAAGCCCTGAAAACAAATTTTTAAAAAATATCCAATTCTAAACAGGTATATTTTTAAACAATCCCCTTGAGATTCTGTTTAAAATTCAATCCCGCGAAAACCAAACAAATATCGTAGCCAAATCTGAATATAAACAGGCAGATACAGGAATAAAAAATTCCAATAACCAAATACCTCTCAATTTCCATTTTTGAAAACTTTGCTGATAAAGTACAGAAATTTTTGACGCCAATTTTACCTCGTTGAGAAAGCAAAATTCACATATTTTTGAAAAAAATACGCAAATAAGCAAACCTCAAACAGTTTAAAATCCAAATATCAAAATCAATTAAATTGCCTTTTTCATATCAATTTTAAAAGCAAAGATTAGCAACTATTAGAATTCAATAAAGGAATTTATCTGCTCTAAAGACAGAAATATTAAAATCTCATAGCATCCAAATTAGAATTAAAACTTTTCTGATCCGATTTCTATCGGTTACAAAGCGATAAAATTGAAATAAGATCCCAAACGGGAAAATATCCAAGTATAAAACGACTTAAACCTATATTTTTTTTAAAAAAATTATAAATAACGCGCTGAAACTAGATTAAATCCATATACAAAAAAAAATAAAATAAATAGTCAATCCTAAAGCGCTTTAAAAGTCAATAGGAAATTTAAAAAATAAAATAAACTCAATTAGAATTAAATATTTCAATAGGGGACTTTATAATTCCCGAATATCGAAATCTAACCGCTTCTAATCGAACTTGACAAAACTAAACAAAGATTTTCGAACGTATTCCACAATCTTTTTTTTCAATAAATACTAATTATTTAAAATAGAAAATCTCTTATTGTTTATTATGGTGTGGAAAAGTGGTATAAATTAGGTTATTTCGATTTTGATTTTAGGTTTTTATAGAGTTTTCAACAATTTTTCAACAGAATTTATTCATTAAAGACCTGATTTTTAAAATTCTAAATTATCTTATTTTTTATTTTCCATATATTTTTGTTGAATAGTTTTTGTTTAGAAAATGTGGAAATCTCTAGATTTTTGTGCGGAAAAATTTTAGAAATAAGGCTTGCAAATAGGGGATTTGTGAATTGTTAAATACTTTTCATTTTTATTTAACCTTTTATTTACACGTTTTCCACATTTTTCGTTAATTTGAATCGTCACTTTTGGGGATAGTTTGTGAATTTTAATTTATATGGCAGATAGAAAGGTAGATTTTTTGGTCATTGGATCAGGTATTGCTGGATTAAGCTTTGCTTTAAAAGCATCGAAATTCGGTAAAGTATTGATAGTCACTAAGTCCAATGAGGATGAGTCTAATACAAAATATGCGCAAGGGGGAGTGGCTGCCGTTGTGGATAAGTCAGATAGCTTTGAAAAGCATATCATTGATACTCAGATTGCTGGGGATGGTTTATGCGATGTTGAAATTGTGGAAAACGTAGTGAGAGAAGCACCGGAACGGATTGCAGAACTTATTTCATACGGAACATCATTTGACAAGGAGGAATCGGGGTTATATGATCTGGCAAAAGAGGGGGGACATTCCGCTCATCGTATTTTGCATTATAAAGATATAACTGGCTATGAAATTGAGCGTGCATTATTGGCGCAAGCACATAGTGATCCCAACATTGAAATCGTAACCCATTACTTTGCCATTGATTTGATTACACAGCATCATTTGGGGGAATACGTGGATAAGAACAGGGAAGACATTACCTGTTATGGAATTTATGCTTTTAATACCTCATCACATTTAGTAGATAAGATTTTGAGTAAGGTTACTGTGATGGCTTCTGGAGGAGCAGGGCATGTTTATTCAAGTACAACAAATCCAACTATTGCGACTGGAGATGGTATTGCTATGGTGTATCGGGCAAAAGGTAAGGTACGTAATATGGAGTTTATGCAATTTCACCCTACTTCTTTATACAATCCAAAGGACTCTCCTGCATTTTTGGTATCTGAAGCCGTACGTGGATTTGGGGGTATTTTAAGAAGGATCAATGGTGAATCTTTCATGGAGGAGTACGATGAACGTGCTTCTTTGGCACCAAGAGACATCGTTGCTAGAGCTATTGATGCCGAGATGAAGAAATCTGGTATAGATTATGTGTACCTTGATATCACGCATCGGAATAAGGAAGATATTATCAAGCATTTTCCAAATATTTATGAAAAGTGTCTTTCGATCGGACTGGATATGGCGAAGGATTTTATACCAGTTACACCGGCTGCGCATTACCTCTGTGGAGGCATTTATGTAGATGATTTTGGACGCAGTAGCCTCGTTAACTTATATGCTTGCGGAGAGTGTTCTTCTACTGGCCTGCATGGGGCAAACCGATTAGCTTCTAATTCACTTCTTGAAGCACTTGTTTATGCACATCGTATTTTCGTGGACGCCACAAAGTCGATAGGATTGATTAACCATATTGTTGATGTCCCCGAATGGGATGACTCTAAAACCTCTCTTTCAAATGAGGATATTTTAGTAAGTCATAATTTACGCGAGTGCCAAAAGATTATGAGTGACTATGTTGGCATTGTCCGTTCCGATTTTAGGCTTGAAAGAGCTCTTAAACGGCTACATCTCTTGTATGAGGAGACCGAAGAATTTTATCGAAATACAAGGCTTTCTGTTAAACTGTGTGAATTACGTAATGTTATTCAAGTAGCTTATATCGTGACAAAATCAGCTATGTTACGGAAAGAAAGTAGGGGATTGCATTATACAACGGACTATCCGAAACATTCGGAAGTATTACAGGATACAATTTTTTAAGGAATATGGCACTTATTTTATCTGTTTTGGATAAATCTCCGGTGATAGCCGAAGAATGCTTCGTAGCACCCAATTCAACGATTGTAGGCGATGTGGAGATTGGACATCACTGTTCGGTATGGTTTAATGCTGTCATACGCGGAGATGTCAATTATATTCGTATCGGTAATTATACTAATATTCAAGATGGAGCGGTTATACATTGTACCTATAAGAAATGCGGTACTACGATCGGAAATTATGTAAGTATAGGGCATCAGGCTATGGTACATGGATGTATTTTGGAAGATCATGTACTCATTGGTATGGGAGCTATCGTTATGGATAATGCGATTGTTGAATCGAATGTTATTGTAGCAGCTGGTGCAGTAGTTTTGGAAAATACTCGTTGTGAATCGGGATTTCTATATGCTGGAGTACCTGCCAAAAAGATAAAAGCACTTACTGAAGAGCAGAAAGATCTATTGCAGAAGCTACCACATAATTATGTTCTGTACAGTTCCTGGTTTTAGCATAATCGAATTAGCAATACTAAATAGGTTATTTTAGAATGGCCTCAATTAATTTTTTTTGAGGCCACTCAATGAAAAACTATCTTTCTGTTCCCAATTAGCACGTATCGTAAATACTTTATTCAGATATACAACAGGTTCAGGAAAAGTTTTCTTTTCGACATCTCCAGTGTCCCAGATTCCATTATCATTGTCGTCGCGTATCACACGTATACTATACTTTCCTCCAGGATACTGTTTGTATACAACAGCCGGATTGTTCATGTTTATTTTGTCGACGCGATAGACCTTATCTTTTTTCTCATTGATTAACTCAACCAAATAGGTTGTATTGCTATCTAGATCTGTAAAATCAAATGTCAGATCCCCATAGTTTTCACTATCGTCATAGGTCAAATCGAGCTTTTTCTCTTTG
The DNA here is from genome assembly GCF_002494055.1 of Sphingobacterium sp. UBA7038. Taxonomy (NCBI): domain Bacteria; kingdom Pseudomonadati; phylum Bacteroidota; class Sphingobacteriia; order Sphingobacteriales; family Sphingobacteriaceae; genus Sphingobacterium; species Sphingobacterium sp. UBA7038. The sequence continues at coordinate 82,627 of NZ_DLAV01000005.1, read as the reverse complement.
TTTTGTTCGCCAAAATAGCCTGTTATAGCGCCTTCTGTAAACTCAATTTGGTACTTTTTCTCTTTTCTCCAATTATAGCGAATATGGTAGATATTGGTATTTGCTGTATCTACAGCTAGTTGGTAATTGGTCCGGACCAATGAGTCTTCTTTGAATTTTAACTTGGTTTTATCGATATTTTTGATCGGTGTGAAAGCAGATACCTGAAGGTGTGTAATTCGATCGACCCGTCCATTATTTGGCGTAAAAATAGGCTCAATTGTCTGCTCTATTTTTACATTCCCTTTTCTAATGAGAATGGTATCCAATGGTCTTTCATTTTCTGTCAGAACAAGCTTTAGGGAGTCTATTTTTAAATTTGGAATAAACAAAGTAGCCGAGTCTGATGTCTTTGAAAAACGTACTTTTTTATCCTTGTTGTTTACTTCGTCATTTAGGATATCAAGTTTGGGCTTGTCGACTCTTCTATTAAAAACAAGAAGTATACTTCCATTTTTTTCAAATTTCTTCTCTTGGGTTCTAAACTTTTTTGGGATTCCTTTGAAAATCTCCAAGTTGATATTGCTCAAGTCTCGCTCTAGCACGATAGAGTCTTTTAGGAAACCTATTTCTTCATCAGCACCATTATAGATTCTATCGTTATTTTTTTCTTGAAGTGCGTAAATGCGATAAGTTCCCTCTCTTAGATTGTTTAGTTTATAGTTACCTGCAGTATCCGTTGTCGTGAATATATTCGCCTTCTTTTTACCAAAAATCGAGTCTTGGCTAATGGGGATCAACAAGACTTTAACATCCTTTTGGACCTCTTTCGTTATAGCACTTTTTACATTACCGGATATACTGAGTGAATCTATTTTATCTCCTGTCGCGAATACGTAAGCATAATTGACCAATGCATTTCCAGCGTTATAATCAACTAGTCCTTTACCGAAGTATATGCTGTAGGTTGTATTCTTTTCTAGGGAATCAGGTAAGGTAATTTCTAGATTTTTTTTCTTCACCTTGAATTCTGGATTGCTTCCCATGTCTGGCGTAATACTGAATTCCTTTTGTTGATTTGCCAGCTTGATATACTCGTCAAACGTGATCACTATTTTTTTAGCTGTAAAATTCTTCGAAAAATTCGTAGGGCTTTCCAATAGTATCTTCGGAGGAATAGAATCTTTTGGCCCCCCCGTGGGCTGTTGTATGCTCGCACATTGTATGGACAAGCCAATAAGCATAATAAACATGCTTAAAATAAGTAATCTTGTTTTTAAGCTACTTTTTAGCCTTTCTGAACCACTTTTATTTTCTCTTAAAGAAGTTGTCATAAAAAATAGAATATTGTCTTAAATCGCTTATTTTAAGCTATGTGATATTTTGTATATAAGTATTTGTTTATCAGTTATTTAACTCATGTGTACCATCAATACAGTGATATCGGAGGGCGAAACGCCTGAGATTCTTGAAGCTTGCCCCAGTGTACGTGGTTTAACTTTAGATAACTTTTGTCTTGCCTCAATTGATAGCGATGTTAATAGGCTGTAGTCAAAATCAGGATTAATTTCTCTATCTTCCATCTTCTTCATGCGATTGACAATTTCCATCTCTTTATGGAAATAGCTTTCATATTTGAGATTGATCTCTGCTTGTTCGATGGTATCATTATCGAATTGGGAGACATAGTGTGCAAAGCCTTCGTCTCCTTTCAGAATATCTTGGATACCAACTTGTGGTCTTGCAAGAACATTACTCAACCTTGTTTTTTGTGAAAGTGCGCTTGAGCCAACTTCGGCTAATACGGTATTCATCTTTTCGACATTGGTCGAATTTTGTTTGAGATACTCGATTATTTTATTGGAGTTATCAATTTTGTCTTGCACTTTTTTGAGTCTTTCTTCTCCTACCAATCCCAATTTGTAAGCTAAGGGGGTTAAGCGAATATCAGCATTATCTTGGCGTAAAAGTAGACGGTGTTCTGCTCTTGATGTAAACATGCGGTAGGGCTCTTCAGTTCCTTTTGTTACGAGGTCGTCGACCAATACACCTATATAAGATTCGGATCGTTTTAGAATAAGTTCCTTATCATCATTGATACGTTGATGCGCATTTATCCCGGCTAGGAAACCTTGAGCAGCGGCCTCTTCATAGCCTGTTGTCCCATTGATCTGTCCTGCGAAAAATAGATGTTTCACCAATTGAGTTTCTAAGGTTAGATCCAATTGCATTGGTGGAAAGTAGTCGTACTCTATGGCATAACCTGGGCGGTACATTTTCGCATTTTCAAAGCCTGGGATCAATTGCAAAGCTTTCAATTGTACGTCTTCTGGCAATGAGGTGGAGAATCCGTTGACATAAATTTCTACTGTTTTGAAGCCTTCGGGCTCCACGAATATCTGATGTCTTTCACGCTCGGCAAAACGATTTATTTTATCTTCTATTGAAGGGCAATAGCGTGGTCCCAATCCTTTGATACGTCCCGTAAACATGGGTGATTTTTCAAACCCAGTGCGTAGCATTTCGTGGACCTTATCGTTTGTATAGGTAATCCAACAACAGCGTTGTTCAGTTGGTATCTCTACATCTGTATAGGAGAACCGCCCTCTTTTTTCGTCGCCCCACTGTTCTTCCATTAACGCATAATTAAGGCTTCTTCCATCTATACGTGGTGGAGTACCTGTCTTCATTCTTCCTGATTCGAAACCAAGGGAAACAAGTTGTTCGGTTAAACCTGTGGCTGCCTTCTCTCCTGTTCTACCGCCTCCAAATTTCTTGTCCCCAATGTGAATTACACCATTTAGAAAAGTTCCATTGGTCAGTACCACGGCGTCCGATTCTATTTCGATTCCCATCGAAGTGATGACACCGCAAGCTTTTCCGTTTTTTACGATAACTTCTTTTACGGTATCTTGCCACATATCTAAATTAGGAAGAGACTCGAGTTGTAATCTCCATTCTTCTGCAAACCGCATTCGGTCATTTTGGGTCCGCGGACTCCACATGGCAGGACCTTTCGAAAGATTTAACATTCGGAATTGAATGGTTGATTTATCTGCTATGATACCAGTATATCCGCCCATAGCATCAATTTCTCTTACTATCTGTCCTTTGGCTACTCCACCGATAGCGGGGTTACAACTCATTTGCGCTATTACTCCCATATTCATTGTGATGAGTAAAGTGGACGAACCTAAGTTAGCTGCTGCCGCCGCTGCCTCACATCCGGCATGGCCCGCACCAACGACAATTACATTATATTTTTTAAACATTTTTCTATTCTTGTTCCACGTGAAACGTGGTGTTTTTATTTCTTTGTAAATTTACGTTTTCTTTGTGTTCCACGTGAAACCTGTGGTGAAATTTTACATAAAATCAGCAAGATATAACCATCTTTCGGATTTATCGTCTATCTGTTTTTGGATAGATTGAATTTCTTCCGCTAAGGAAGAAAGTTTTAGATGATCTGTTACCTGGTTTAGTTCCTCCGTTTTTAACGCTACTTGTGTTTCCAGTTTTTCGATTTCTTCTTCTAGTTTGTTATATTCCAATTGTTCCTTGTACGAGAGTTTTTTCTTTTCCTCTTTTACAATTGCCTTTACCTGTTCCTGGGTTATCCTTTTTTGTTTTTCCTTTTCTAATTTTTGGATTTCTTCCTGTTCAAGTTTAAAGTCGGCATAATTTCCGTTGTATATCTGCACGATCCCCTTTCCTTCAAAAATGAAAAGTTGATCCGTCAATTTATCTAATAGATACCTGTCGTGTGATACTAATATGAGTACTCCTTTGTAGTTGTCAAGAAAATCTTCCAGCACGTTTAATGTATCAATGTCCAAATCATTGGATGGTTCATCCAGAATTAAAAAATTTGGATTCTTCATTAAAACACGCATTAATTGAAGTCTTTTTTTCTCCCCCCCACTTAATTTGTTAACGAAACCAAATTGTTTTTCAGGAGGAAATAAAAAGTGGGTTAGCAGCTGTGAAGCCGTGATTACTTCCCCATTTGCCATTTCAATATAGTCTGCTATATTTTTTACAACATCTAATACTCGATCGGTTTCATTTACTTCCAATCCGCCCTGTTTATAGTAGCCATATACTGTGGTTTCCCCTACCGCTATAGACCCTTTATCAGGTTTTTCTTCTCCCGTGATTAAATTAAGAAAGGTTGATTTTCCAGTACCATTTTTTCCAGCTAGACCAATACGATCACCTTTTTTAAAGGTGTATGAAAAATCATGTATGATTTCTTTTGCTCCATAACGTTTGGCAACATGTTCTAGTTCGAGTATTTTTGAGCCCTGCCTGCTTACTTTCACACTGAGTTGTACCGAGTCGTTTCCTTTAATTGCTTTAGATTTTTCTTCCAAGTCATAGTATGCTTCAATACGTGATTTGGATTTGGTACCACGTGCCTGTGGTTGACGACGCATCCACTCCAATTCACGGCGAAGTAGATTTCTGCTTTTCTCAACCATAACCGCATCAATAGTTTCACGTTCCGACTTCTTTTCCAGAAAATAAGAATAGTTACCTTTATAGGTAAAGAGATTGCCCCTATCCAGCTCTCGAATTTCCGTACAGATATTATCCAAGAAGTAGCGATCGTGCGTTACTAAAAGAACGGTTTTGCTACCTGTTGTTAGTAGTTTTTCAAGCCATTCAATAGTCTCTATATCCAAATGGTTGGTGGGTTCATCTAATATATAAATATCCGGCTCGTCTATCAAAAGCTTTGCTAGCGCAAGGCGTTTTCGTTGGCCCCCTGATAAACTTTTGATATCTTGATGGAAATCCATAATGTTTAAACGATTAAGAATCGTCTTAATATTATGCTCATACTCCCAGGCATTCAATGAACTTATTTTTTCTGTAAGATCTTCTAATTTTTTCTGATCGATATCAGTTTCCAATAACAGCTCCTCGTACTCACGGATAAGACGTTGTTGATCGTTGTCTGTACTATAAATAAAATCGTTGATTGATTTTAATCCTGTGAAATCAGGATCCTGTTCTAAGAAACCAATTTTTATACCTTTTTCTTTTACAACTTTTCCTGAGGTTGGTAAGATTCGCTCTGCTAAAATGGCGAGTAAGGTTGATTTACCTGTGCCATTGATTCCGACCAAGGCCACACGTTCTCCCTTTTGGAGACCGAAATGTAAATCTTTGAAAAGCCATCGATCATGGAAGGAATGGCTTACTTGTTCTGTAGCTAAAATACTCACGTTATATCACCCTAAATTATATTCAGTCAATTTACACGCCAAAACACTACCAGTAGGTTTCTTCTCTTGGTAGTTTATATCGTGTTGATAATCAATATTTTAGTTATATTTCTATTGATTGTCAGTTATTTATATATTGAATCAATAATCGTTTTGATTGCTGACTAATGTAATCTATTGGGTGGCATATGATCAAATGTTAGCCTTTGCCATTGGGTAAAATGATAATTCGAAGTCCCAAAGGTTCGCTTGTTCATTTGGAATGCTCGCAAAAATAAAGAATTAGTTTCTTATTCGATGCGAAAAAAGCTTCGTTATTTGATTAATTGGCAATAATGATACTGCCCTGATAAAATTAATTCAATGCGTAATCCGCTATCAGATTGAAACGTGGTATTTCAACTTGAAAGCTGCCGTTGTCCAGTGTTCGGATCATATTATAATATCCTTCCATGAATCCGAATTCGCTATTGAGATTGCAACCTGAGGTGTATTGATGAGTCTGACCAGGTTCTATAATAGGTTGTTCGCCTACTACTCCTTCTCCAGATACCTCCCTATAGTCTCCTTTTGCATCAAAAATTTTCCAATAGCGACTTATCAATTGAACCGTGTAATCGCTGAGATTTTCTATGCTGATATGATAAGCAAACATGAAATGTTCACGGTCCGGATTCGAATACTCCGATTGATAGATGGTTTCAACGGAGATTTTTACGCCTTCTGTAATTTGTGTGATCATTTGAATGATGTTTATTGTTGCAATGAATATTTACGCTAAAATACTAATAATGAGTTTAAAAATCTAAATTATAATCATTTTAAAAGGTTAAATAATGCTAAGTTTAAAATTAGTATAGCCAAATGGACCTTAATTAGTAGGTTTGTATTATGGCAAATGGTATCTTATATTTAATTCCTGTTCCATTGAGTGATGACGCAGCTTTCCAGTCATTTACTCCGTATTTAGTGGAAACAATCAATTCATTGGACGAGTATATTGTAGAGAACGAAAAAACGGCGCGCAAGTTTCTAAAACTTGCAGGTTTAAAGATTCCGCAGAGCGAATTAACGATCCATGATTATGGAAAACATGTGCGGGACAAGGGAAATATAAATGATTTTTTCGAAGGCTTGAAACAAGGCAAAAGTGTTGGATTAATGTCTGAGGCGGGATGTCCTGGTGTTGCTGATCCTGGAGCTTCTATTGTAGCACGGGCACATCAATTGGGTATTAAGGTAGTTCCTCTTGTTGGACCAAGCTCTATTCTACTGGCACTTATGGCTTCCGGATTTAGCGGTCAGAAATTTGCCTTTCATGGTTATTTGCCTATCGATAAAATTGATCGAGCTAAGGAGATTAAAAATCTCGAACAGCAATCAGCACGTGAAAAGCAGACGCAAATTTTTATTGAAACTCCATTTAGAAATAATCAGCTTTTAGCCGATCTACTAAAAATATGTAAACCTTCCACCTTACTCTGTGTTGCGTCAAATGTAACAGCTGCCGACGAAAATATACAAAGTTTGACAGTTGGTGAGTGGCGAAAACGATCGTATGATTATCATAAAAAGCCGACTATTTTTTTACTTTATGCATGATGTTTTTAGAGCTCCCCCCTACCCTATTTTCATTGATGAAGTTTAATGATGAAATTAAAAGCTGTTTTTACATGAGTGAAGTATGTTTTAATAAAGTAAGTGAGTGCTTACATTTTGTTTTTTAATAAATATGTGAACCAGGGTATCAGAATAAATGCTGAATAGAGTTTGTTAACCGTCTAGAATGATTTAATATATAACACGATGAATTACTGTAGATTATTGTCTATTATGTTTTTGTTTTCATTATTTGGATTCAGTAAAGATCTTGCTGCACAGTCTTCTACATATGTTATTGTCCATGGAGCTTGGGGTGGTGCTTGGCAGTTTAAAAATACGACGGTTGAGTTAGCTAAAAAGGGAAATGAGGTGTACCGACCCACACTAACAGGCCTGGGTGAGCGTTATCATTTAGCAGATACTTCTATCCGATTACAAACGCATGTCGATGATGTTGTGAATACGATCCTGTTTGAGGATCTCCATGATATTATATTGGTCGGACATAGTTATGGTGGGATGATTATCACGGCTGTGGCAGATAGTCTTCCGGATAGAATCCGTAAATTGGTTTACTTGGATGCTATACTACCGGAGGATCAACAATCTGTAATGAACTTAATGGGTAAATCCAGTGCAGCAAATGGACTGTTAAAATTAGAAAAGGATGGTTATATTTTTCCTTTCTGGGTGAAGGACATTAAGAAGCTTCCTAGGGATGTCCCCCACCCGTTAAGAACAATGACAGACAAGATCAGTTTAAAAAATCCGAAACGACTTAAAATTCCAAGTACTTACATTTTGACTTATGAGGATGGCAAAACAATTGAGGATGATGATTTTTACCCGTTTTATAGGAAGGCAAAAAATATAGGTTTTAAAACAGTCGAATTTGTTGGAGATCATAATCCACAAATAAAAAAGTTGAAAGAATTAGTAGATTTGTTGGAACAGGAATAATAAATAAGCAATAAATAGTTCAATGACGCAAGAGGAATTAATAAGAGAGTTAAGTAAGCCTGAAGTAATTTATACCGCTATGGGTATTGTTGCCATACGTATTATCGTATGGCTTCTATTTGCAAATACAATTCGAAAGACATTAAAATTGGTCGCCAAAGAAAATAGATTAATGACGCCCAACCAATCGTGGTTAGCTGCAATTCCGCTGGTTAATATTTATTGGAATTTTCAGGTTGCTTCGCGTCTAAGGGATTCTTTGATCAATGAATTTTATGATCGAAAAATAGCTGTGGAGGAAAACCCTACGTTTAGGAAAGGATCACTATATGCGTGGATTTACCTGGCGACAAATATTCCGCTCCCACTTTCTATTTCTGGTGTACTGATCATTATGCATTTTGTGACATTGGCTAATTATTGGTTTGAAATTAACGCGAATAGAAGAATTTTAGAGGAACATAATAAATTTAGAGAAAAGGAGGTAATTGTAGACCATGAAAATTAAAGAAGTCATTGACTATTTGGAGCAATTGGCTCCTTTAGATTTGCAAGAGTCTTATGATAATGCTGGCCTTATTGTGGGCGACGCCAATAGAGAGATTACAAAGGTGCTCATTTCGTTGGACTGCACAGAAGATGTTGTAAAAGAAGCCATTGATAAAGGGTGTAATTTAATTATTTCGCACCATCCCATTGTATTTAGGGGGCTAAAAAAATTTAATGGGAAAAATTATGTGGAGCGTACGGTTATTAAAGCAATTGAACATAAAGTTGCATTATATGCCATTCATACAAATCTAGATAATGTTACCGGTGGAGTGAATACGAAAATTGCCGATAAATTGGGATTAGAAAATCAGGCTATACTGGAATCTAAAACAAATGTATTGCGAAAAATGGTCTTTTTTGTACCTAGGAGTCATGTTGAAGATGTCCGACAGGCATTGTTTGATGCGGGCGCAGGTAAAATCGGAAAACACTATGATCAATGTAGTTTTAATGCGGCGGGTTATGGTAGTTTTAGACCTTTAGAGGGGGCCGATCCTACCCTTGGGGAGATTGGTGTTCAAGAGCGTGTTGAGGAAACACGAATTGAGGTTATCTACCTGAAATCTATTGAAAGAAAGTTACTTTTGGCACTCTATGAAGCTCATCCTTATGAGGAAGTAGCTTATGATTTGTTTGATATTCAAAATACGGCTGCTGAAATCGGTGCAGGAATGATTGGAAATTTGGCTGAACCAATGGCTGAATTGGAATTTTTAGCTTATCTTAAGGACAAACTGAGGTTGAATGTCATTCGTCATACAGCCTTATTAGATAAAAAAGTTAGTCGTGTAGCGGTCTGTGGTGGCTCGGGGGGATTTTTACTCGGTGCAGCCAAACGTTCTGGTGCTGATTTTTTTGTTACAGCAGACTATAAATATCATGAATTTTTTGATGCTGAAGGTGAAATCGTGATTGCAGATACGGGACATTTTGAGAGCGAACAATTTACGCAAGAATTATTGTACGACATTATTACGAAAAAATTTCCTAACTTTGCAACCTTAACAACAGAAATAGATACAAATCCTATAAAATACTACAGTTGATGGAACAAACCGTAGAACAAAAATTGAAAGCATTATGGCTGTTACAAGCCGTACATACTAAAATAGACAAAATTCGCCAAGTTCGTGGTGAATTGCCTATGGAAGTTGCAGATCTTGAAGATGAGATTGCGGGCTTAGAGACTCGTATTGAGAAGATCAGAATAGACTTAGACGATTTAGAAGATTCGATCGTTAAGCGTAAAAACATGATTAAGGATGCCCAAGCTGCTATCAAAAAATATGAGTCGCAGCTGAATGAGGTAAAGAATAATCGTGAGTACGACGCTATTTCGAAAGAAATAGAAATCCAAGGTCTTGAGATTCAGGTTTGCGAGAAACGAATCAAAGAAGCAGAATTTGAGATTCGTAACAAAACAGAAAACTACGATACTACTGTAGGAAATCTTGAGTATAGCAAAAGCGAACTTGAGGGAAAAAAGAAAGAATTGGAAACAATTACTTCTGAAACTCAAAAAGAAGAAGATGCATTGTTAGCAAAAGCTGCTGAGGCTGAAGCGAATATCGAAGAACGTTTGGTAAAGGTATACTACCGTTTGCGTAACTCGTTTAAAAACGGACTTGCTGTTGTTTCGATCGATCGTGATAGCTGTTCAGGATGTCATAATAAGATTCCTGCTCAAATGCAATCAGAAATACGTCAACGTAAGAAAATCATCATTTGTGAACACTGTGGTCGCGTTTTGGTTGATGAAGGAATTGTGTTAGAAATCGAACAAGAATACGGTTTCTAATCCTCAATAGATAAACGAAGGTCCTGCTGGAAAGCAGGACTTTTTTTTTGTCATATTTTTTATGCAACTTTGTTGATATACTAACTAGGTCCGCTTACAAAAGTGTAGTTTTGTGTGTGGTAAATTTAACCTTTAAACGTTTATGAATAAAACTCATTTCAAGTTATTTGCTGCCTTTTTGCTCGGTACATCCTTTCTGCAAACAAAAGCGCAAGAAACCCTATTGCTTCGAAATCCAAGTATTAGCGCCAACAATATTGCTTTTGTCTATGGTGGAGATATTTGGATTGCCGAAAAAAACGGAGCTAATCCGAGACGCCTTACAACAAATCCTGGAGTGGAACAGAATCCAATGTTTTCTCCAGATGGCAAGAAAGTTGCATTCACAGGAAATTATGACGGAAATACAGACGTATATGTAATCCCTGTAACGGGTGGTGAGCCCAAACGGATCACTTATCACCCTTCTTCGGATGTATTGCGGGGATGGCTCAATAATGATGAAGTATATTATACGACATCTCGTGATTTCACCTATGCTTTAAGTCCACGATTATACAGTTCCAATATTCAAATGTCAGGAATGGACAAGGCGCTTATTATGCCTGAAGCGACTCAGGGAAGCCCTTCTGCTGATGGTCGTTACTGGGCTTATATCAAAAACACTGACCCTACTGAAAGAGATCGAGTTGCCTTTAAACGCTACCGGGGTGGTGGTATGCCGACAATTTGGATCTTCGATACGAAAACCAAAGAAATAGAAGCTATTCCGCAGGTTAAAAGTAATGATGTTAAACCATTATGGTTGGGAAATAAGATCTACTTCCTTTCCGATCGTGATAAAATTGTTAACATCTATAGTTATGATACCAAATCCAAAAAGGTAGAAAAGCTAACGGATTTTAAAGATTACGATGTGCGTTCACTGAATGGAAATGGGACTGAGTTGATCTTTGAATATGCTGGCGTATTAAATACGCTAAATCTGGGCGATAATAAAGTCACTCCTTTGCATATTACGGTGAATACAGATGTAATGTACAAAAGACCGTATTATAAAGACATTAAGGATGATATACGTTATGCTACCCTATCGCCAACAGGGCAACGGGCATTATTAGAGGCGCGGGGAGAGATATTTACGGTACCTAAGGAGAAAGGTGAAGCCCGAAATTTATCTAATTCTCCGGGTTCTCATGAGCGTTTTCCGGATTGGTCTCCAAATGGAAAATGGATTTCTTATATTTCAGACAAAAATGGATCTTATCAGTTGGTGCTGATGGATCAATTTGGAAAAGATAAACCCCTGTACTTTAACTTAGGAGAAACGAACTTCTATTTCGAACCAACATGGTCACCGGATTCCAAGAAGTTGTTTTACAATGATTCACATCTTAATCTGTTTTATATTGATATCGCTTCAAAGGCCATTGTTAAAGTTGCAGACGATAAATTGAGCGGTCAAACTGGCCGTGTATCCAATCATTTCCAACCAAGCTGGTCTCCTGATTCAAAATGGATATCTTTTATACGTACATTGGAAAATGGGGTACCCGCTGTGTTTATGTATAACTTGGATACAAAGAAAACTCAGCAAATTACGGATGGTATGAGCTCTGCGCGTAGTACAGCTTTTTCTCAGGATGGTAAATATCTATTTTTTACAGCGAGTACAAATACAGGGTTGACAAATTCTGGCTTACATATGTCCGCGGTGCAGCGTAATGTTGATTATGCCGTATATGGCTTTATTTTATCAAGCAAAACGCCATCATTCTTTAAGAATGATAGTGATGAGGAACAAATCCGTGAGGATAAGGTGGATAAAAAGGAAGAAGGAGATGGTGATAAAAAAGATCGTGTAAAAGAAAACGATAAAAAATCACCTAAAAAGGATAAAAAGGAAGAGGCAGTGGCAAGTAAGCCCATTGATAAATCTATTCAAGTTGACTTCGATCGTATAGAAAACAGAATAGTTGCCCTCCCTTTACCTGCTGGACCTTATTGGAATTTGAATGGTTTAGTACCAAATCAATTGACTTACCAACGTGGGGGAACAATCGGAGCATATGATTTTAAGGATCTCGAAAACAAAACCTTAGTGGAAAATGCCCGTAGTTTTGTTATTAGCGCCGATGGTAAGAAGATGTTATATCAAACGGGAAATGGATTCAATATTGTAACAGCTGGGCAAAAAGTAGCCTCTCCTACTGCTGGCGAAGTTAAGCTAGGCGGAATTCAGCAATTGGTGGATCCCGCTGCCGAATGGAAACAGGTATTCAATGAAGTTTGGTCAATGCAAAAAGACTATTTTTATGTTGAAAACATGCATGGTGCTGACTGGAAAGCGATGAAAACCAAATATGAAAAATTCCTGCCTTTTGTAAACCATCGTTCTGATCTTGGTTATTTATTGAATGAAATGATGGGAGAAATGGTCGTGGGACACAATTATATCTATCCTGGAGATCAACCTTCCACGCCGTCGGTTTCAGTTGGTGTGTTGGGAGCAGATTATGAGTTAAAGAATGGTTACTATCAGATTGCTAAATTGTTTACGCGTCTTGAATGGAATCCATCGTTCAAAGCCCCATTGGCTGAACCGGGATTAAACATCAAAGAAGGAGACTATATTGTTGCTGTTAATGGTGCTGAATTGACTGAAGATAAGGATATCTATAGTTTATTTGACAATACTGTTGGTAAACAAGTTACGTTGAAGGTCAATTCAAAACCTTCATTGGTCGGCGCTCGTGAAGTAATCGTTAAACCGATCTCGTTTAGCGACGAGATGAATTTGCGGAGCATGGAATGGGTTGAAAGGAACCGTAAGAAAGTAAATGAATTGAGTAATGGGCAAATAGCTTATGTTTACATGCCAAATACCGGTGCTGAAGGTTATACCTATTTCAATCGTTATTATTTCGCTCAGATGGATAAAAAGGCTCTTCTGATGGATGAAAGAAACAATGGTGGTGGCTGGGTGGCCGATTATGTCATTGATCTTTTGTCCCGTGAACTGATTGCTGGTTGGGGAATTCGTGATGGAAAAGGATTTACTACACCAGGAAATGGTATTTATGGACCTAAAGCCATGATCATTAATGAAAATGCAGGTTCAGGTGGCGATATGATGCCTTATATGTTCCGTTTTAAAGGGCTGGGTAAATTGGTTGGTCGTACGACAATGGGGATTTTGGTTGGCATAAGTGGCTATCCTCCTTTATTGGATGGCGGCCGTATTACTTCGCCAAACTTCGGTGTATATGACCTCAAAGGAAATTGGATTATTGAAAATGAAGGTGTGGCTCCTGATGTATTTATCGAACAATTGCCTAAAGATCTTTTGGAGGGTCGTGATCCTCAACTTGAAAGAACGGTGAAGATATTGTTGGAAGAAATGAAAACGTATCCTTACAAAAATTTACAAAAACCAGCCGATCCTATTCGGGTGAATTAAAAGAGTATAAATCTAAGGGCTTTGAAGAGATTCAAAGCCCTTTTTTGATCATATAGTTTGTATGTAACTGCATCCATATCCGAGATGATTGAATATATCTCGTGTAGTTTTTATCGTAATTAGATCATATCATTCGTTTTCATTAGGCCAATACAAATCAGATGCTAAAATTTGATTGGACATGACAATTTTAATAAATCTTGCTTTTATTGTTATCTTTAACTGATATTTACTAGATATGTTTCCTGAAAAAACACCCCATCCGTTTCAATCTTTATTACGTTTGATCTTAATGGTTATTGGTTTTTCCATTCTTTCGCAGATTATTGCCATTCTGATTATTGCAAGTTATTATTCATTTACAGGGCAGGTCTTCTCCTTGGAGTCTATATTGAATGGATCTGCCAATGATATGCGATTTATGTTGTTAATGAGTAGCTTGGGATCTTTTGTTGTGCCAGCTTATCTGATGAATACACGCGAAGGATATGGTAAAGCCTATTTTAAATTGAAAAATTGGCCTAGCGGAATGCAATTTGGCTATATATTTTTAGCAATGCTTTCTTTTATGCCTTTGATGAGTCTGATCGGTCATTGGAATGAATCCTTACAATTGCCCGATAATATGCAATCTTTGCAGCGTTGGATGGAGCGTAGTGAAAAGGAATCGGCCGATTTAATCAAGGTTATTATTATGGAGTCGAGTGTATCCGGCTTTTTGTATAATATTGTTATACTGGCTTTGATTCCGGCCATAGGTGAAGAATTGTTGTTCCGCGGTGTTTTGCAAAAAATAATGGGAAGATGGTTGAGCAATCAGCATGTGGTTATATGGCTTGTTGCCATTATTTTCAGTGCGATACATCTGCAATTTTTTGGTTTTGTTCCCCGCATGTTATTGGGCGCTTTTTTTGGCTATCTTTATGTATGGAGCAAGAACATCGTACTGCCCATTTTTGGACACTTTGTCAACAATGCCGGAGCCACAATCGGGGCATTTTATTACGTAAGAGAGGGTAAGAGTTATGATGAATTCAATGCATTTGAATTGCAATCTTGGTGGATATATCTTGTAGGCTTCATTTTTACTCTTATTTTTGTATTCTTATTTTATAGATCAACGCAAAAAGAAAATAATGGAGAACGATTGGAAAAAAATTAAAACATATACAAATGCGATTCAGGCCGAGATAGTCAAGCAAATGCTGGAAGAAAATGGTATTCCTACTGTCGCAATGAATAAACAAGATTCTTCTTATTTATTTGGGAAAATTGAACTCTATGTCAGTGAAGGATCTATTGATCTGGCCGAAACATTAATTGAGGAAGCAGAAAGAGGGCTTTAAGAGATGAAAACAAGAGCAATAACGGGAGTAATCTTTGTGGCTGTCATGATAGCTGCCACTCTTTTGGGCGCTTATGTCTATTCCATTTTTTTTACACTGCTCAGTACATGGTGTCTTTATGAATTCTATGGAATAGTTTCATCCGAAGAACGCGCCCCAAATAAGTGGATAGGCATAACACTGGCCTTACTCTTATTTGTTTTGGGCTCATTAGTTTCGATGGACCTGCTTGCGGTAAAATTTTTAGCACTGATTATCCCATTTATAAGTGCGACTTATATTATTTCACTTTTTCAGAAGAGAACTTTTCCTTTCAATGATATTGCCTATACTTTTTTGGGTATAGCTTATGTTACATTGCCTTTCTTCCTATTTTCCAAATTAGGGTTTCTGCAAGGTACTTTTAACTATGTACTGCCCTTAGGTTTTTTGATCTTATTGTGGACAAACGATACCGGGGCATATCTCGCTGGACGAAGCTTTGGAAAACGTAAATTATTCGAACGGATCTCACCAAAGAAAACATGGGAAGGTTTCTTTGGGGGCTTGATTTTGGCTATTGTTGCTGCTGTAAATCTGGAAAAATATTTTGGTTATCTTCCACTTTGGCAATGGGTAAGTATTGCGGCAATTATCAGTATTGTTGGAACATTGGGGGATTTAGTAGAGTCTATGTTAAAGCGTAGTTTGCACGTAAAAGATTCCGGAAATATATTGCCTGGACATGGTGGTTTTTTAGATAGATTTGATGGGTTGTTATTAGCGGCACCTATGGTCTATGTTTTCTTAATTTTAATCAATTGATTGTATTATGAGTCACATTCAAAAATCTACATTTGATTTTTTAACGGAATTGAAAGCCAATAATTCTCGGGAGTGGTTTGCCGATAACAGAGCTAAATATGAAGCTGCATTGGCTGATGTGAGAAATTTTTTGACAGATTTAATTGCTGCATTGAGCGAGTTTGACCCTAAAATTAATACTTCCATTCAAGCAAGTAAATGTTTGTTTCGCATTTACCGGGATACACGCTTTTCAAATGATAAAACTCCTTATAAAAGTTGGTTTGGGGCAGGAATTTCTGTTGATGGAAGAAAGTTGCAGGGACCAGAGTACTATATTCATATTGGAGCGGAAAATTCATTTATCGCCTGTGGGTATTGGCGTCCTGAAAAGCAACATTTAGAGGCAATAAGACAAGAAATTGATTACAGTGGTGATAAATTGGATGAAATTTTAAAAACAGTATTGACTGGCAGTAATATTACGCTTTTCAAAGAAGATTTACTGAAACGTGCACCGGCCGGCTATAGTGAAGATAATCCGTTTATTGACTTTATCAAATTGAAAAGTTTTGTGTTGGATAGATCTTTAACTACAAAGGAGTTATCTGCAAAAAATGCGCTGGATAATATCGTGGCTTCCTATAAAAGTATGCTTCCTTTTAAAGAGTTTTTACAAGAAGCCATCGATACAGAATAATTATTCAGGCAAGCTGATTTTGCCCATACAGACAGCGGGAGAGTCTTTAATTTGCGCTACATTGGATTTGTTGCCTACCAAAGTCTCATTTGCTAATAGCGCAAAGAGAACGGCCTCTTTTGCATCTGGGTTGATACCCAATGTTGCAAAACTTTCAACGTTACAAGTAGGTAGGCTCCTTTTGATGTAATCGAACAGCAATGGATTGTGTAGTCCACCACCACTAATGTACACCGCTACATCGGATAGCCCTTTTGACTGCTTGCGAATGCCATTGACCATCGCATGAGCAGCAAAGCGATTGAGGGTCGCCATAACATCCTCATGTGGAATATGGCTTGTTTTCGAACAATCCTGTGCCCTTGCGAGATAAGCGAGATTAAATAGTTCCGGCCCAGTGGTTTTTGGAAAGGGCAGCGTTAGAAACTCCTCCGTTAATAATTGATTCAATAGCGCATCATTTACTTGGCCCTTTTTAGCCATATAGCCATCTTTATCCATTTCCTGATCAAAATTTACCTTCATGTATTGGTTCATCATTGTATTGCCTGGACCGAGATCTGTCGCATAAGCTTTCGACTTTGTTTGATGGCTTGGGATAAATGTGAAATTAGAAATACCGCCAATATTCAATAAGAATCGATTTTCTGTTGCATGCGAGAAAAGAAGGTAGTCGCCATAGGCTGCCAAAGGTGCCCCTTCTCCTCCTGCAGCAATATGTTTTTGCCTAAAGTCAGATAGGGTTATGATACCTGTATCTACCGCGATATGATCTCCATCTCCAATCTGTAAAGTGCTGTTGGGCCAGTTGCGGTCTTTGGTCAACGATTGAGGAGCATGGTATACGGTTTGCCCATGGCTGGCTATACAATCAATCTCACTGCTTGATAGATTCCATTGTTGCAATGCTGTGTTGATTAATTTGGCATGCGTGACTCCAATATAAGCATGGAGTCCCGAAAATAATTGCTGGTCGATATTTCGTTTTGCAAAAACTTCACGCACCCGCTCTCTAAAATCATCCTCATAAACCATTGTAGTAAAATTCTCGAGCTGTATTTTCGTTGTTTTACCTGCATTTTCTATGCGGCACACGGCGATATCAAGACCATCCAGGGATGTTCCGGACATCAGGCCAATAATACGACGTTCTATCTTTTGTGAAATTTGGTAAAGTCTTTCGATTTGAGGATTCATAGCTTAAAAATAAACACAAAAATGTTATGATGAATATCATTTTTGACAATTGAAGATATTTTGTAACTTCACGGCATTAAAAATCAAAAAATTAAATACAATGAATTTTCCAGCAGAATTGAAATACACCAAAGATCACGAATGGATTCGTGTTGAAGGTGATGAAGCAGTTGTAGGGATTACCGATTTCGCTCAACGTGAATTGGGTGACATCGTTTTTGTTGACATAAACACTGTAGGTGAAGAAGTAGCCGCTAATGAAGTTTTCGGTACAATTGAAGCCGTAAAAACAGTTTCTGATTTGTTTTTACCTGTAGCAGCTACGATTTTATCGGTGAATGAAGCTATTGATGCATCTCCTGAATTGGTCAATTCTGATCCTTATGGTGAAGGCTGGATTGTTCGTATTAAATTGAACAACGCTGCTGATGTTGACGCTTTGTTATCTGCTGATCTGTACAAAGAAGAGATCAACGCATAAATTTGATATATAAAAAAATAAAATAGGGGCCTTTTGGCCCCTATTTTATTTTTCGTCGTTTATTGGGTTTTTAAGGTGGTCTTTATTTTTGCTTCAGGCATATCCACGGCACTTGTCATTTCTGTACTCGTGGTAAGACAGGTCTTTTTATCCAAGACATAGAAGCCCTGTACGTTGCCTACCTGATTTGCATCCGGACCGAACATTTTTCCTTCAACATTTACTTTATAGCCTAGCTCATTTGCTTCTATTAAAGTCATTTTGTTTTCTACTGAAATGCCTGAATCATCTGATTCAGTTTTGGATGTCCAAGAATCACCTATTTTAATCGGCTGTTCAGGCAATACTGTAGTTATATTTTCGAACATACTTTTATCAAATGGCATGTTAATGCCCTCAGGCAACTTGATATCGGAAGATTTGCCAAGTTGATCAACATTAAAGCTAATGCTATTTTCGAGCAACTTGCCTAAGGTCGCATGCATCTGTTTAGAAAATTCATTGGCCTCGGGGTTTTTAGAGTCGTAAGTCATATCCATTCCTGCCATATTCATTTTCATGTTGATTCCGGTATATTTAAGATCGAACGCAAATATGTTGTCTTTTTTCGTCGTATTGGTGATATCAAAGCCCATATTAAGGTCTGTCACCATTTTTTGGCCAGCAGCGTCAATATCCATGGTCATCACAAGATTTTGTGATATTTTTTTCCCTGAATCGGGATTTACGCGTAATGTGTATTTCTTTTGTGCGGAAGCAGATATCACGAGAAATGCAAATACAGCCATTAAAGAGGCAATTCTTAATTTTTTCATATATGGAATTTTAATTTTTTTAGTAAGCAACAATTGGCCAGTTTAAATATAAAAAAAATCCCTTTCACACAGTAAAAGGGATTTTAATTTTTTTAAGGATGTAATTCGTATTACTTCTTGATATAAGATACTTCTTTCACAGCTTTAACAACTTTCTCAACGCTAGGTAAAGCAGCTTCGATCAATGTTGGAGCATAAGGAAGAGGTACATCTGCACAATTTACGCGGATAACTGGGGCATCTAAGTAATCAAATGCATTACGTTGTACATTGAATGCTAAGTCGGTAGAAATAGACGCTAGTGGCCATGCTTCTTCCACGATTACCAAACGGTTTGTTTTCTTAACAGACGCGATGATTGTAGGGTAATCGATAGGACGTACCGAACGCAAGTCAATCAATTCAACGCTGATACCTTCTTTTTTCAATTCTTCAACTGCAGGAATGACAACGCGAGGAAGCATTTTACCAAAAGACACAACAGTTACATCTGTACCTTCTTGGATAATATTAGCTTTTCCGATTTCTAAGTAATATTCTTCTTCAGGAACTTGTCCTTTATCACCATACATGACCTCAGATTCCATGAAGATAACAGGATCTGGATCGATAATAGCTGATTTCAATAAACCTTTAGCTTCATATGGGTTCGAAGGAACCACAACTTTTAAACCTGGTGTATTTGCAAACCAGTTCTCAAAGTTTTGAGAGTGTTGTGCTGCAAGCTGACCCGCATTTCCTGTAGGACCACGGAAGACCATCGGAATAGAGAACTGTCCACCACTCATCGAGTGAATTTTAGCTGCCGCATTGATTACTTGGTCAATTGCAACAAGTGAGAAGTTGAATGTCATGAATTCAACAATTGGCTTCAAACCATTCATTGCAGCACCAACAGCAATACCAGCAAAACCAAGTTCCGCAATAGGTGTATCAATGATACGCTTTGCACCGAATTCATCAAGCATACCCTGACTTACTTTGTAAGCTCCGTTATACTCAGCAACTTCTTCTCCTAATAAAAATATTTTGTCGTCTTTACGCATTTCTTCGTTCATTGCTTCACGAAGTGCTTCTCTGAATTGTATTTCTCTCATCAGTTGTAAAATAGTGTCAATTTTTAGATTACAAATCTACTATTTAAAATTGATATTTTGAAGATTTGAACCCGCTAATTCTATAGTTTTATGTCATTTTTTAATAAGTAAATGACTTTTGTATTAAATTTTTGAATAGAAGTTGTTCAGATAGTCCAATGTCTTTATAAGTGCCTTATTACTATTCATTATCGCCAATGGAATGTTCCACGTGGCCCGGTTCCTTTTCTCCACGTAATTCGAAATTCCACGAATCTCGATTACGGGAACAGTCATTTTGTCGGCAGCATAGAAAACAGCGGCTCCCTCCATACTTTCAATAAGGCTATCAGGATGCAGTTTTTGAACTTTTTCAATACTTTCTGTACTACCATGGACTTTGTTTACGGTAATTCCTTCCCCCTGCTTTAAAAAAGGAAGCCTAAGTTCCTTGTCATTCAGGAAACACGAAGTAAATTTAGACTTTCCATAGCCCAATTGATCTATTGGAATAAAATTATGACCGTCTTCCGCGCCCAGTTCAACAAATGATTCCGAAACGACTTGAACAACTGAGCCTATTTTAATATGTCGGTCCAAACATCCCCCTATCCCGATATTAATGAGGAGATCATATTTTTTTTCATGTAGCACTCTTCCTAGCTCAAAGGCTGTGGCCACCATGCCCACACCAGTGATTAGGGTATCGCATTGACTGTAATTTGGCACCACTTCCAGAAAAGGCTGCAATTCAAATGAAGTAGCCGCAATCACTAATATTTGCATGATAAATTCGTTTTTGATGGAAAATTACAAATTATATTGCAGACATACCTTTTTTTAGCATAAAAATAGCGAGCTAGGAATTCGTCCTGCTTACAAATTTGAGCTTGATTATAATAATAAGGTTAACTGATTAGTTGCTACGAAATCATTTTTGATCATCGAGTCCGAACGGTGCCATTTTTAGCCTATTGAAATCAGAAACAGCTATGACCTTCTTATATATTAGTTTAGCTTTTATATACCTTTAGTTTAGAATTTAGTTAGGTTTAATTTAGGTCAAACCTATACTAAACCTAAACAAAACCTAACTAAAACCTAAGTAAAACCTAATTAAAACACAAAGAATATCATGCTAAAGTATCCGCATTATCCGGCAACACTTTTGTCAACAGGGTGCATACAAAAACTCACTGCGAAGTCTTAGCAAATTAATTCCCGAAATCATGTTACAGCTAAGAATAAGGAGCTTTTTATCCCTGTGTGATGACAAAAGGCGGAAGGCACTCCATTATATTACTATATTCTGACTTCATTCCTTAAATTGAGATGTTTTAATTGCTCTTAATGCCTTATCTTTGTATCATTATGGTATTTATAACTCGTCGCGAACGTTTCTGTGCTGCGCACAAGCTCTATCGTGAAGACTGGAGTAAAGAGCAGAATGAACAGGTATTTGGTCTTTGCTCCAATCCAAATTGGCATGGACATAATTATGATCTTTATGTAACAGTTAAAGGAAAAGTCAATCCGGAGACTGGTTTTTTGATCGATTTAAAGATCATGAAAGAAATAATCAATCGTAGTATCATTGACAAAGTCGATCACCGTAATTTCAATTTAGATGTTGATTTTATGAAGGGAGTCATGGCTTCTACGGAGAATATAGCAATCGAAATATTTAAGATCTTAAAACCGCTGTTTGATGAACAGGGTGTGATCTTGCATAGTGTCCGTTTGCATGAAACAGAAAATAATTACGTCGAATATTTTGGCGATTAATCTTTAATACATTTAAATAGTAGAAACTATGAGTCAACACTCATTTGACAACGAAGAGTTGGATGGATATATTAAGATCGACAAATACAATACTGAAAAGGTAGATCGCATCGCTGCTCATTATACAGATATATTGGAATGTCTGGGGGAGGATCCAAAACGTGAAGGTTTAGTGAAAACACCAGAACGTGTTGCAAAGGCATTGCAATTTTTGACGCATGGCTATGATATCGATGCTGCGGAAGTGTTACGCGGTGCTATGTTTGAGGAAGACTACAGTCAAATGGTTGTCGTTAAGGATATTGAAGTATATTCTCTTTGTGAGCACCATATGTTGCCTTTCTTTGGTAAAGCCCATATCGCGTATATTCCAAATGGCCATATTGTCGGTTTAAGCAAAATACCACGTGTCGTTGATATTTTTGCGCGTCGCCTGCAAGTTCAGGAACGTCTCACCAATGAGATCAGGGATTGTATTCAAGAAACTTTAGGCGCTCGTGGAGTAGCTGTGGTGATGGAATGCAAGCATATGTGTATGGCAATGCGTGGTGTTCAAAAACAGAATTCCGTAACGACTACCTCTGCATTTACTGGCGCATTCCAAAATGATGTCACAAGATCCGAATTTTTACGCTTGATCACTGCTGATCTTGCTTAGTATATTTGTTGTTTATTAATAAAAAAAGCCTGCTAAAATATCCTCTTTTAGTGGGCTTTTTTTTTGATAGAATTTGAAAACAAAATAGAAAATCAAAAAATGGCAATATTGCTTTTTTATGCTTCTGAGGCGATTTATGAAAAATGCTCTTTACAAAAGGATAATTGTATTTAATTGATATTCAGTTTTTTGTAAAAAAAAGTTTTTATCATAAAAATGTTTTTTGGTACCTTTGTGGTTATGGAAATTGTTGCCGACGATTTAGAGTCCTATTTGGAACATACTACAGACGAGGAAAATTCGTTACTGAAAAGGGTAAATCGGGAGACTTATTTGAAGGAAACAATGCCCCATATGTTATCTGGGCACTACCAGGGAAGAGTTCTTTCTTTATTGAGTAAAGTGGTTGCTCCGAAACGTATTTTGGAAATAGGAACGTTTACGGGATACGCAACGTTGTGTCTCGCAGAAGGGCTGCAGGAAGATGGGATATTGCATACTATCGATATCAATGCAGAGCAACAAGAACGCGTCCAAGGTTATTTTGATGAATCGGCATTTGCTGATAAAATCAAATATCATATTGGAGATGCAGCGGTAATACTACCTACATTAGATGAAACATTTGATTTGGTATTTATCGACGCGGACAAAAAGAGAAATTTATATTATTTCGAAACGATAATAAATCAAGTTCCGTCTGGGGGACTTATTTTGATTGACAATGTCTTATGGAAAGGTAAGGTGTTAGATTCAAAACCAGACAACCAAACAAAGCAGATCATTGATTTGAATGCACGTTTAGCTCAGGACAAGCGCGTAGAAAAGGTAATATTACCGATTCGAGACGGACTTTTTGCCTTGCGCAAGAAGTAATTTGTGAACTAAAACATTCTTCATGAATTTAAAACAATTAAAAAGCTTTGTACTGTTACTAGCTTTGGGAACTTTTGGATTAACAAAAGTTTCAGCTCAAAGTAATGCGGCATATGTCGATAAGTACAGTCCAATAGCAAAAGAAATGATGGAGGAACATGGTGTTCCAGCATCGGTTATCTTAGCCATCGCTATGCATGAAAGCGGAAATGGTGGTAGCAGGGTAGCAAAAAATTTGAATAACCATTTTGGTGTCAAAGGAAAAAACAACAGTACCGTTATTCGGTCAGCTTACAAAGGTTATCGGTCTGTAATGGACTCGTATGATGATTTTGTAGGAATAGTAAAAAGAAAAAAGACTACTCAGAGTCTTTTTGAAAAACATCCCGGTGAAAAATACGAAGCTTGGGTAAAAGCGATTGCTCGTTCGGGCTACTCTACGAGTAAAGGTTGGACAGCAAAAGTACTCGCTACTATTAGACAATATCATTTGGATATGTTTGATAATGATGCTAAGCAAAATAGATTCTCGTCAACAAAAAAATAAGCGCGATAGTATTGCATGAAGAAGTTTTTTTATGGCATGTTTGTATTCATGATGTTGATTACATCATGTTCAAGCCGGAGAGGCACAATTTCCTCCACTAAATCTGGCTCCAATTCAAAAACTTCTTCATCCTCTTCTGTGGGGCGACCTACCATGGCTGGCAACGACTATATTGCTCATTACAAAGATGTGGCCGTTGCAGAAATGAATAAATATGGTATTCCTGCGAGCATTAAACTTGCTCAGGCTTTACTGGAATCCGGTAATGGTAACAGTTATCTTGCGCGTGAGGCTAATAATCATTTCGGTATTAAATGTGGCGGAGTTTGGAAAGGAAAATCCGTGACTCGTCCCGATGATAATATCAATGACTGTTTTCGGGTTTATGAAAACCCCGAACAATCTTTTCGGGATCACTCAGAGTTTCTGTTACGACCGCGATATGCGGCACTCTTTAAGTTGGATAAGAACGACTATAAAGGCTGGGCCAAAGGCTTGAAAGCGGCTGGATACGCCACCAATCCGCGTTATCCTGAATTGCTGATCGAAATGATCGAAAGATATCATCTTGATCAATACGATCGCGGTGAATCGCCACGTGAAAAGGTTGTACGTGAAGAGACTGTTCAGGTCGAGATCGTACAGAATGTACAAGAAACCCCTCCTACCGTCGTAAAGACAGAAGAAATCAAGAGCCCGGTAGCTATGCGTATTCATGAGGTTAAAGCTCAGGATACGTTATATTCGCTCAGTAAGCTGTACAATGTATCCGTTGATCAGATCAAATCCCTAAACGGTCTTACCGATGATGCCCTATCTTTAGGTCAGCTATTGGTTATATCTAAATAGTTACGCTTTAAAAGATGTTAAATATTTCGCTTTTGTACAGCGATATAGTAGTTTTACGAAAGTGATACTACAGCGATATATTTTTCTACTTATTGCCCTTGTTGGCTTTACTTCTTCACTTTTTTGCCAAGATAAAAAAGTCGAGGGTATTGTTTTTGATAAAAATACCAAACAACGTATTGGAAATGTGAAGCTGGCGAACTTGCGTACCGGGGAGGTCAATTATAATACTATTAAAGGAGAATTTGTCTTTAATGCACAGCTAGGAGATCATATTGTTGCGCTATGTAAAGGCTATTTTTCAGATACTCTTCAGGTGGATAAGCGTGGATTGTTGCTATTTCATTTGGTACGTGAATCGTTTTATATTGATGAAGTTCAGGTTTTTGCACGCAAGACGCCAGAAGAAATTCTGAAAAAAGCAAAGGAGGATTACGAGAAAGCGTATCGTCTTGCGGGTTATGGTGACGTATTTTCTGTTGGTCAAAATGGTGCTGGATTAAGCATCAATTCAATCTATAGTTTATTTAGCAAGGAGGCCAAAAGAGCACGTCGACTAACTAAAACCATTGAAAATGACTATAAGGAAAATGTGATCGATTATAAATTTTCGAAAGAGCTTATCAGCAAGATTACTGGACTAAATAGCGATGAAGCAGAACGATTTAGAAGGATATTTAGACCCTCCTATTTCTTTGTTCTCTCAGCGAGTGATTATGAACTGGCGAATTATATCAAGGATTGTTATTCACAGTATCAATTGAACCCTTCGCAATATTTTATTGAGCCTTTTCCAACAATTAATTATAAATTAGTACCGTAAACAAAAAATAGACGTTTTCAGAATGAAGTTATTCAATTTTGTCGGCATGGCTCTGCTTTGCCTTTCTATTACCAGCTTAAAAGCACAGGATCTGAAAGATCTTCGCGCTAAGCCAGATACCGCAATTTCTGTACAGAAAGAGCAACCATTAAATATTAAAACGATTCGTCCTATAGTTCCAAAACTAAACTTAGAGGTAGACTATTGGAAACATTGGACAAAATTTGGGATCAATTTAAATCAGGCGTCATTTAATGATAATTGGAAAGGTGGCGGTGTTGGTTCTATTGCTGTAGGATTGAATGCGAATCATAAATCGGATTATACGAAGGACAATTTCAATTTTGTGACCGAAGTTGATTTACGTTATGGAAAGATAAAGAATACCAATAATATTGCGAAGAAGAATAATGACCGTATATTTTGGGATAATAAGCTTTCTTATAAATTGTCTGCCAATTGGGCATTGTTTACGTCGGTGACATTTGAGTCGCAATTTGATGCGGGTTATAAGTATAAAACGGTTAACGGCAGAGATACAATAGACTATATTGAGAATGCGTTTATGGCACCAGCTTATCTGACAGAATCTTTCGGTCTTGAGTATAAGCCTAGTAACGAATTTTCCCTACGTTTCGGTACAGGTACTGCACGCCAGACTTTTATCTTGGATGAGCGTGTTAAGCCTCGTTCTGGAGAAGGTTTCTTTGAGAAATATGGCTATTATAGAGATCCTAACAATCCAAGTGCGGGTACTGGTGAACGATTTGGTGTAAAGGAAGACCGCACTTTTGCCAATGCACTGGCATTCCAGCTAACGGGTAACCTAGACAAAAACTTCACAGATAAACTGAATGTAAAGGCTCGTTATAACCTTTTTGCTGATTACGAGAAACTTTCCAATCCTACACACCGTCTGGATGTAACTGTAACGGCAAAAGTCACGAGAGTCATCAATGTGAACTTAAATGGTATTATGATCTATGATCCAGATGTTATTTCAAGAGTACAGTTGAGCCAGTCGCTGGCATTGGGTATAGTCTATAGTTTACCAAAATAATGTTTAGGTCTGTGTCAATAGGGATATTGCTTTGTTCATTGCTGTCTTTGGCAAGCTGCAAGTCGAAGATACAGCCGGTGGTTGCAAAACCGCTAGTTGCGTCATTTGCTTCTGCATTGGTTGTGGAAGAGAAAGTCGAAGCTAAGCCAGATACCAATTTATTGACACCTGAGGAAAGAAAGGTTGTTTTTTTACAGAAATCTGGAAACCATCCTTATTGGCGCCAAGAGGAAGCCATACATTATGATGTTCGTAAACCTAACTATGTCATTATTCATCATACAGCACAAGATAGTATTGGGCAGACGATCAAAACCTTTCAGATTCCAAGAACTAAAGTGAGTTCACATTATGTCATTGGCCGGAATGGGGAGATTATACAAATGTTGAACGATTATGTTCGGTCTTGGCATGCGGGGATGGCAAAATGGGGTTCTATTGTCGACATGAACTCCTGTTCTATAGGTATAGAATTGGATAATAATGGTAGGGAGCCTTTTCCTGAGGCACAAATTAATTCATTGATGACTGTGCTTGATACCTTGAAATCGCGTTATTTAATTCCAGCAAATAATTTTATTGGCCATGCTGATATCGCTCCATCACGCAAGAATGATCCAAGCGTTTTTTTCCCGTGGAAAAAGCTTGCAGAACGGGGTTTTGGAATATGGTATGATGAAGGACAGCTTGTGGCCCCTCCTGATAGCTTTAATGCGATAGATGCGCTTAAAATTATTGGTTATGATACATCCAATCTAAAAGCCGCTATCGTTGCCTTTAAACGAAAGTTTGTCGTTCGAGATACAACCCCCGAATTGACCATATACGATAAGAGTGTATTGTACAATATCTATAAAAAATACTGAGCCTGAGCAATCAGGCTTTTTTATTTTTTCTGAAAGTATGATCTTATTGGCCAAAAAGAACCTTCAGCTCGCTTTCATTGCTGTTGGTGTCTGTGAAGTCATGAAGGTTTTATTTAAGATCACTATTGTCCTCCATGGGACGAGGTACTTTCGTCCCCAGTTGTACGATATAGGCGATTAACATGACAGCTAGGCAGCCAATAAGATTTAGCCAGAGAAAAGGAATTTTATTTATCGTCCATACCGCTATCACGATAATTTCGGAAAGAATGGCTGCAAGAAAAACAGCTTTGCCTTGAATTTTCTTCATGTAGAAGGCGACGATAAAGATCCCTAGGATAGTACCATAGAATAGTGAGCCCAGGATATTGACCGCTTCGAGGAGATTACCCAATCTGTTCGCATACAAAGCAACAATAACAGTAAATGTACCCCAGATCAACGTAAATAAACGCGACCACAAAAGTTCTTGTTTTTCAGATGAGGTAGGATTAATAAATCTTTTGTAGATATCAATGGTCGTTGTTGAAGCCAATGAGTTGATAGCACTTGCTGTAGACCCCATGGATGCGAGAAAAATGACCGCTATGAGTAGCCCAATTAGGCCCTTTGGGAAGACGCTCGTCACAAAAGAAAGAAAGACATAATTATTGTCATTCGTTTCCGCTGTTGGGTTGTTTTTTTTGATTAAGTCCAAAGTCCCTTCTTTTACCGCTTGCATTTTTGCATTAAGTTGACCGAGTGAGGATCGATGATCAGCAATTCTTTTTTCATCGTCGTGATCCAATGCTGTATTAAGCTGCTGAACAACAGATTCACGTGTTTTAAACAGCTCGCTATGCTTTTGTTCGAGAATCTGGTAATCAGGAGCATATTTGCTTTCTTTAAGCTTCTTGATCTCGACTTGATTGAAAAAAATGGGTGGCTGATGGAATTGATAATAGGTAAATACCAGAACTCCAATCAACAGGATCGCAAATTGCATGGGGATTTTCAGTAGACCATTCATAATCAACCCTATGCGACTTTCCTTGATCGAAGCCCCTGTCAAATAACGGCCTACTTGACTTTGGTCGGTCCCGAAGTAGGAAAGCTGTAGGAAAAAACCTCCGATTAGTCCTGTCCAAAGCGTATAGTTATTATTGAGGCCAAAAGTAAAATCCAACGCGTTGGTTTTTCCTGATTTTCCTGCAATATGAAGTGCTTTTGATAATCCAATTGACTCTGGCAGGAGATGGATAACTAATATGCCTGCTACGAGTAATGATCCAAAGATAATGCTCATTTGAAGCAACTGCGTATGAGATACGGCTTTGGTTCCTCCATAGGTCGTATAGATAACAACAAAAATCCCTATGGCCAATGTGGTCCAGGTAAGATCAATATGAAGAATGGTCGATATAATTAAAGCGGGTGCAAAGATGGTAATACCTGTTGATATCCCCCGCTGTATCAAAAAAAGAATAGCAGTGAGTCCTCTGGTTTTGACGTCAAAACGTTTTTCTAGAAATTCGTAGGCTGTAAATACTTTTAGCTTATGAAAAATAGGGACAAATGTAATGCAGAGCACAATCATGGCCAACGGAAGACCAAAGTAGAATTGGACAAAACTCATTCCAGAAGAATAGGCTAGTCCGGGGGCAGATAAGAAAGTAATGGCGCTCGCTTGCGTCGCCATTACTGATAATCCGACATGATACCAGGGTAAAGAACGATTACCTAGAAGATATTCATCAATATTTTTTATACCCCTACTCTTATAAATGCCATATATGACAATAAATAAGAGTGTCAGAAATAAAACAATCCAATCTGCTGTACTCATGAATAGTGGTTCGTGAAAATGTACAGAAAAAGGATGAATAAAAATAGCCAGATAACGACTAACCAGTAGAAACGCTTCCAGCTATTCATATTTTTTATCTATCTGAAGGCTTCTGTGGATAGATAACACTATTAAAAATAGCAGCGATAATCAATCCGACAATAGCACCACCGAAGATGCTTAGAAATGTCTCGTTTGCAGTGAATCCAATTAATGCACCAAATACTACAGCAACTAAAAGAATGATTCCTTTTGCTTTGCCAGCATCAATTGTTGTGCAGCTGTTGTCAATCTGATTTTCCATTATTATATTATTTTGATTTTGATAACAAATTTACGAATAATCTATAAGCTCCGGGAATTCCTGCAGGCAATTGTCTGAAAAAAGATAAAGATGTATAAACAAATTTACCTTTTCCATATTGAGCAATGAGTAGTGAGCCGTTGTGCAAGGGTTCACCGGGATCTTGCATGCTGATCGGAGTGCGGTACTTTTTATCAATATCTTCTGCAAAATATAACCCCCGCTCCTGTACCCAGTGTTCGAAGTCAGCTTCGATGATCTTGTTCGGGTAATTGAAAATCGGATCATTTTTATCGAAGTGTACTGTCGCAAGTTCATCTGTTACCCGGCTTCTTCCGACGCTAAAAGGAAAAGGACCAAAGTTTTTTGAGATCAGTCCATTGTTTACATTGTATTGCGCTAAAACTGTTCCGCCCATGTTGACATACGCGAGTAGTTTGTTTTGGAGCGGAACAATTTGTTTGTTAACGTTGAATATTCGGACACCAAGAATTACCGCGTCATAGCTAGAAAGATCTGTTTTTAAAGCTTGTTCGTTACTTAACACATCGACTTTTATACCAATGGCCGTCAATGATTCAGGAATTAGATCCCCTGCCCCATGGATGTATGCCACGCTCTTTACGTCGTTGACCAGGTTGATATTGCTCATTTTTATAGCGACATCTGGAAAATAAACAATATTAGGTATATGATTGTAGTCGATGGATTTTATCTCCTTTAAACGTTCTTTGTCTGCCAAGAGGAACCCAAGGGTATCAATGGAAGATTTAGAAGCATCTGATGGTTTTATGCTGATCTCTCTGGAAATTGTACGCTCGCCTTTGTCAAAAGATAGGTCAAAAGATGCCGGTGAAACTTCCCAGCCTTTAGGTACATGCGGTCTGACGTTAAATGTGGTTGTGTTTGCTTGTCCGTTTTTCTGAAAAGTCAGATTCACTTTGACAGTGTGGGCATTTTGTGTAAGTGCCAAAGGGCTGGAACTTTTTGCCGTCAACTGTGGGACGATCACAATGGGGTCATAGATTTCGCCACGAACAGGATCGGTATATTTATATTTTATGGGTTGATTGAGTGTGATATTTTCACCATTGATCCGGAGTTGAAATGATACCTCTGGAGCATAGGGGTTTTCTGGATAGCCTGTCAGGTTAAAATCACTGACATTAAATTTGCCTTTTCCATGTGGATCAATCAACCAGTATGGTTGTGTCGTCCTGTCGGCATGTATAAGAACCGAGTCTCTTTGTAGCTTGTTTATTTTTAGTGTTTCATGAATGCTATTTCCATTTATTTGGGTCAGCTCAACGGTTACATTTGGACGCCGAACAATAATGGAATGTTCTACTTTGATCTGATCTTCCAAGGCATAGGATGGATTTTTAGCGATACTTTCGAACCAAATTCCACCACAGGCAAGAATTAGTTTTTCAACCTCTTTTTTCTTTTCAGTTTTCCAGTATTCATCATCAATTTGATCCAGTGCTTTGTACAGTTGGATCAATTCAGCAATGATCAATTCGGGTTTATCAATTTGATATGTTTGATTGATGTGGTCAATTAAGGACTCAACTTTACTGCCGTTTTGAATTCTTTTCCATGAGGTGTCAACTCCATCCAAGAGTGTATTTTTTGCAGGTGCACCGTCTACATACTCAAAGTATTCGATTGAAGAGCCACGTTGGCTTGCCGAACCAAAGCCTTGGCTTTTGTGTGATGAACGGCTGTGTGCGGCAATTTCTCCATAAGAGGCTCCTAGAAGAGAATTGTAATCCCCGATATCTATTTTTAACTGATCTTCACGTGTATTGTTTTGACCGCCGAAGTTAGCTGTATTCCAAAGCAAGCGTTTAGCTTTCCAGGGGCGTACAAATTGAAGTTGCTCTGGGAATATATTCGGATCAGCAGCAGCTTTAAAGGCTTCATGTGCTAGAATGGCCGAGGCTTGATGATGACCATGGCCACCCCTTGAATCGGGAGGAAAACGCGTGATGATGACATCGGGCCTAAATTTGCGGATAATCCATACGGCTTCGCGGAGAACACGCTGTTTATCCCAGAATTCGAAAGTTTCCTCTGGAGTCTTCGAGAATCCAAAATCGTATGCTGATGAAAAAAATTGCTCACCTTTATCGATTTTTCGAGCTGCCAGTAATTCCTGCGTTCGAATCAATCCAAGTTCAATACCTTGTTCTGTTCCGATAAGGTTTTGTCCCCCATCACCTCGAGTTAGGGATAAATAGCCTGTTTTATATTTTTTTTCCTGCGCTAGCCAAGCTATTAGCCGGGTATTTTCATCATCGGGATGTGCTGCAAAATAGAGTACCGACCCCAGCACGTTCAGTTTTTCTAGATGAAGTTTAATTTCAGCAGCGTTCCACTGTGGATTCTGTGCTTTAACGATTGAAGTTGACAAGATGCCAGCCAAAATAATGATAACAGAGAGAAAAGGTCTTCGCATGTTTAAAGATAAAAATTTTGATGAACAACGGATTGTTGGAGATTGTAATTTTATTGCGTGTCTTTTTAATTGACAGTCTTTAATTAGCCCACTTGTGACGTTGGTATATTGCTTTGACTTATGGATATTAGGCGAATTAAACTTAGGGCCATAAAAGGAAGCTAGTTTGAGTGACGAGGTAGAGGGATAGATCACTAAATGGTAAAATATAGGCATAAATAAAAAACGGAAATCCCAATCAAGCTGGAATTTCCGTTTAACAATTAAAATATTTTTTCCTGAAACGAATTTTTAGAGAATAGTTATTTTGTCGCTTCGCTCCAAGTGGCAACCTTTAACATAAGTAAATATATGTAGAAAATATTTAGTTCTGTCAGATTACCTTAATTAGTTTTCCACATTGCTAAATTTTGTCAACATTTTAGCTTTTGGAAAACATATAATATAGCGGCGTCATGCGTTTAAGATGCTGCAATACAGCGATATTTAAGGTAAGATAGGTTTTCCGCTACCTTCAAAAAAATCTGTATTGGTCTAAAGCCAATTGTATATTTGTTTGACAAATTTCAATCGATTTTAGTCTCTATGTTTCAAATGCTCAAAAACGACAGGAGCAACCTTTAAAGAAAGTTTCACGCGAATGTTTTTGGGACCAAACACTATTTATCAATGGCACCTAGAACACGCTTCATAAACATATTTAACGCGTCTTTTTTGGAGTTACCTTCTTTAATTAATTTATCTACCTCTACAGCTCCGTATAGGTTTGAAATCAATTCACCAAGAACGTCAAGTTCTTCATCTTTCAAAGGAGCTTCGGTTAAAGCTTCCAGTGTCTCGATTGTTTCCAAGACATAATCTACATCATTCTGCTCGATGAACTCTGTCAAATGCTTAATTACTGGTAGTTTCATTGAATAATTCTACTAATGCGTCTAACTTATTTGTTTGTACCTGATTGACTAATTTACCGTTTTTAAAAGCAGCGAAAGTGGGTAGGTTATTGACATTTGCTAGTTTGCGGGATTCAGGGAATTTTTCTGCATCAGCAATAACAAAAGGTACGCTATCATTTTCGCCAGCCAATTTTTTGAATTTCGGTTTCATGATTTTACAGTTACCACACCAAGTTGCGGAGTACTGAACCATTACAATATCGTTATTGTTTACAATTTCTTGTAAATTATCGTTTTCTAATTCTTGTAACATGATTTTATTTTTAAGGTGATTGTTGGAGAAATCAACAGGAGCCCGGAAAAGCTCCTGTCGAAAAGACACTGTGGTCTTGTATTGTTAGTGTTTAGCTAAATAATCAGCTACACCTTTTCTATCTGCGTTCATTGCATCTTTACCTTCTTCCCAGTTTGCAGGACACACTTCGCCAAATTTCTGTACGTGAGCGTAAGCATCGATCAAACGTAAGTATTCTTTAACGTTACGACCCAAAGGCATGTCGTTTACTGATTCATGGAATACACGGCCAGTTTCGTCGATCAAATATGTTGCTCTATAAGTAACCGCAGAACCTTGTGCCAATGTTCCGTATTCAGGGTGTTCAACTTCTTGAACATCTAAGATTCCTAATATACTTGATAAGTTGCGGTTGGTGTCTGCCAATAGAGGATATTCAACACCTTCAATTCCACCGTTATCTTTTGCTGTGTTTAACCAAGCAAAGTGTACTTCATTTGTATCGCAAGAAGCGCCGATTAAGACTGTATTGCGTTTTTCAAACTCAGCAGCTGCTTCTTGAAAAGCGTGTAATTCAGTAGGACATACGAAAGTGAAATCTTTTGGATACCAAAATAAAAGCACTTTTTTACCTTCTTTAACTGCTTTTTCAAAAATGTTGATCTGTAAATTGTCGCCTAAATAATCAATTGCATCTACTGTAATGCTTGGAAAACTTTTACCTGTGAAACTCATAATATATCTTTCTTTTTTTTGTTGACACAAAGATACAGCAACTCGATCCAAAAAGCGAATTGATTTTACCAATACACTATCGTCAAAATCTATTATGACTAGATTATAACAATAAGTTTTTATTATAATAATGATAGGTTGATCTGATGATTAACAGACCATTTATATGTTGCATGAAAATAAATGAATTCATACTGCGCTAGTTACAGATTTATACCCAAAAATTATTGCAGTTTTGCAAATCAAAAGCTACTTTTGCGACGTTCAATTCTAGAACAGCACAATGCTGGAGGGGTTCCAGAGCGGTCAAATGGGACGGACTGTAAATCCGTTGCTTCGGCTTCGAAGGTTCGAATCCTTCTCCCTCCACCATTTTTTCTTTTCTAAATCCAGTCTATTTTACAGGTTCTAAATTTGCGGTTGATCGTGACTATTCCATCGTACGTGAAACGATTTTGATATATATTTTGGCTATGGTCAATGTTAATCGCTTTGGTATAATGAGTCTATATAGTGGCTACCTCTCTTTTTTAAAAAAATATAACAGGATTTTAGACTAGCTATTGACTTATATATAAAATAAGCCTAAGTTTGGCTTCTGAAAGGCCCCGTAGTTCAACGGATAGAATAGATGTTTCCTAAACATTTGATAGCAGTTCGATTCTGCTCGGGGCTACTGAGAAAAGCGATGGATTTCCATCGCTTTTTTTGTTTATTCAATAAAACTTTTCCTTTTCTTATCAAAATAAATAGGTAATAGAATTGTAAATTTTTATTGGAATGATTATTTTCGGATAATTATTTACAGCAATTTTACTTTTGGCCTGTAATCCGATAATATAAATTGAATGGGAAAATTTTTATTATACCAATTTAGAAAGGTATATGCAGCTAACCCTGCTTTTTTTGCTTGCTTTAGCATTTGGATAGTCTTAATGACAGCTGTTGTTATATTTATTCCGAAGGAAGATGCATTCCATTTTGTGAATACTCGTCATTCATTTTGGGCTGATATTCTTTTTACAATACAGACTTATTTTGGAGACGGTCTTTTTGTTATAGGTGTTTTTATTGCCTACTGCTGTACGCAGCAATGGAATTTTGCCCGAGCTATCCTGGGGACATATATTTTCTCGGGGCTGATCTGCTGTATACTGAAAAACCTTTTCGATGCCGATAGACCGGCAACCGTATTTCATGGAAATCCTACATTCCATGTTGTTTCTTGGTTGCGTGTAGCGCACTTTAACTCCTTCCCTTCCGGACATACAACTTCGGCCTTTGCGCTGGCGGCTACGTTAGGTATTCTCTCAAAAAATAAAGCTTTTGGTATAACTGTATTTATTCTCGCTGCATTAACAGCCTACTCTCGGGTGTATTTGGGACAGCATTTCGTAGAAGATGTTTGGTTTGGATCAATTTTAGGAAGCGGTACGGCTTGTTTTTATTTACTTGCCATGCCTTATGTCTTGAAAAATAAACGCATGTCATTTAGCACGAGATTTCTTCAGGTCAAACTTTAAATTCAGTAAGAAGATACTTCCATCGTTCGATTAGGTTTGGCTTGTGTCTTTGAATAAAGATAATCGTCCAACCATTATAAACATCAACAGTCCGAAACAGGCAAAAATACCATAGGAATATCGTAGGCTAAAGACTTCAGCAATATACCCAATTAAAGGTGGTCCCATTAAAAAGCCCAAGTAGCTAATGCTTGAAACCATGGCCAAAGCCACTCCAGAGGGCACATTTTTGTTCTGTCCGGCAATACTGTAGATGGAGGGGACATTGCAAGCTACACCGATACCGACCAACATAAAAGCTAGGGTACAGATGATAAATTCGGGAAAAATAACCGATGTCATCATCCCGATGAACATCAGTAGGCCACTGTACTGCAGGGTCCTTTTTCGGCCCAATTTCCGAATGACAGCATCACCAACAAAGCGCCCAGTAGCCATCATGATCATAAATGAAGCGTAGCCAACGACAACAAATTTCTCTGGCGCCTGAACGATCTCCTTGAAATACACCCCACTCCAGTCGAACATTGCCCCCTCAGTTGCCATGCTGAAAAAGCCGATGATGCCGAGCTGAAGTAAGCCACCTTCTGGTTTAGAGAAAAAACTGCGCTTTTCCTTTTGAGGAGATTTGCCAGGAACCAAATACTTTTGGTTGATTAGTGTATTCGCTGTGACAATGACTAATATGATTAAAAAATGGTAAAAGGTGTTCAGTCCAAAATTCATCGTTAACAAGCCTACTAGTGCTCCTGTGAAACCAGCGATACTCCAGGCTCCATGAAAGGAAGTCATTATTGATTTTTTGAAAACCTGCTCCGTTGCGACACCCTGTGTATTAACAGATATATTACACATATTTCCGGTTACACCAAATAGAAATAGTATGCCTCCTAACTGCCAGGCATTCTGCGCAAAGGGGATGGAGCACAAGACCAAGGTGTAAGCGATGGGTACGATACGCAAAACGCTAGCACTTCCATATTTTGTAACCAATTTTCCTGAAAGAGCCATCGTTGCAAGTTGTCCGACTGGAAGCATTAATAAAATTGTCCCCAATTGACCCTCACTTAAGTTGAGATGAGCTTTGATAACGGGGATGCGGCTTGCCCAAGATGCAAACGCGATACCTTGGCAAAAAAAGAAAAGCGATACCGCAATTCTTATGCGATTTCGTTTCTTATAAAGATCTTCTTCTGAGTGAGTTAACGTTGCGTCCATAGTTTCTGATTTGAGGGTGCAAAGTTAAGGATAAGTATCCCATTAAAAAATATAATGATTCAAAAAATATTTGCATGTTTAGGTTACAATAGGGATACGAAATATGCCTATATTTAAATAGCATATCGGCGTGATGATAATTATATGCGCTAGTTTCGATAATTATCATCTGCCTCAATCTTCCGGTAAGAAAATAATACGATGTGCTTTTTGAATTCGGCTAAACATATTTATTCAATATCATATATTGTACGTAATCATTCCTTGTATAGGAACCGAAAATAGACACATTTGTTTCAGTTTATTTGTATGCATACTTTAATTTAAGAAGATATTCGATGTGGTAGTCAAAATAGAAGAGGTTTGGGCTTCCATATCATTAGAAAATAATAGCAGTGAAATAACGGGAGAAAGTCAACAATTAAATGTTGATGTAGTGAAGGAATAAAAATATAAAATTCTTCGCTATTTCATGGTGGTTTGTTCAATACCTATTCTACCTTTGTATTGGCAAACAACTATTAGCCTCCTAGATAACATGATAAAGAAACTAATTTTAAGTACAGTTCTAGCCTATGCTGGAACAACCTGTGTTATTGCCCAACAACCCACGTTTTTATCCCATCCGACTTTAAGTCCCGATGGAAAGGAAATGGTTTTCAGCTACGAAGGTGACCTTTGGAAAGTTGGAAGTCAAGGTGGTGTTGCGGTACGGTTAACAGGAATGGAAGGAAATGAGATCAATCCAAGAATTTCCCCAGATGGAAAATGGTTGGCTTTTTCCGCCAATCAAAACGGTAATATGGATGTCTATGTAATGCCCTTGGCGGGTGGAGATATAAGGCAGCTGACATCGCATGATGCTTCGGACGAAGTGGACAGCTGGAGCTGGGATAGCAAATCGCTTTATTTCACATCATCGCGTTACAATAGAATGAGCGCTTATCAAGTTGCTTTGGATGGAGGTACGGCGACAAGGTTATTTCCACATGTCTTTAATTATATCAGTAACGTGGTGCCAACTCCTTCGGGAGAATTGTTATTCAATGACAGCTGGGAAGGCTATAGCTCGGCGAATCGCAAGCGATATAAAGGTGCTTTCAATCCAGATATCAAGTCTTATAATCCCAAAACAAAGGCATTTCAACAGTATACAGATTATATCGGTAAGGATTTTTGGCCCACTGTGGACCAAAAAGGAAACATATTCTATGTGTCCGATGAAAGCAATGGTGAGTACAACCTTTATCAACTAACGGGAAAGTCGAAAACTCAATTGACTTCTTTCCAAGAATCAATCAAACGTCCGTTTGTCGCGGCAGACGGTACTAAAGTGGCATTTGAAAAGGGCTATCAGCTTTATATTTATGATGTCAATGGAAAGAAAACCGTACAGCCCAACATCGCACTTAACCGCAATCAAGTGCTAGGAAAGCTGAAAGAGTTTAACATTTCAGGTAACATCAGTAATTTCGACGTTTCTCCGGACGGAAAGAAAATGGCATTTGTATCACGTGGCGAATTGTTCGTTTCGGATATTGAAGGAAAGTTTGTTCGTCAGATGCCCGGTCAGGGAGAACGTGTCATGGAGGTTAAATGGCTTAAAGACAGTAAAACATTACTCTATAGCCAAACGTATCAAGGCTACCAGAACTGGTTTTCACGCACGGCAGACGGTAAAGGTGAGGTAAAGCAATTGACACTAGATCTGCGTAACAACCGTGATATTACATGCAATGCAGATAGGACAAAAGCTGTGTACCTCAGTGGTCGTGATGAAGTACGTATATTGGATTTGACAAGTTTGAAGAGCCAAACAGTAGTTAAAGATGAAATCTGGGCATTTCAAAATTCTTCGCCCTCATTCTCCCCTGATGGAAACTATCTTTTATTCACAGCTATGCGCAATTTTGAACAGGATATCTTTGTGTATAATCTGAAAAATGAGCAAACGACTAATTTGACAAATACAGGAGTCACAGAAGCAGCACCATATTGGTCTCCTGATGGTAAATATATTTATTTTGCGAGTAATAGGACTAAGCCTTCTTATCCTACCGGTATGCAAAACTCCAGCATTTTCCGAATGGCATTGACCAACTTTGACCAACCTTACCGTAGTGCAAAGTTTGATGAATTATTTGTAACACCCGAAAAGAAAGATACAACAGTAAATAAAACTGGTACAGCTAAGAAGGAAGCTGGCGCTAAGGATAAAAAGAAAAATGATGTCGATAAGGGCAAGCCAACCGCGATACCAATAGCCGAACCCAAGAAAGCTGGTTTGGTTCAATTGGATTTAGAAGGACTGCGTGATCGAATTGAGCAAGTGAGTCCTGCATTTGGAACACAATCTAATCCTTTGGTGATACAAAAAGGGGATAAATCCTATCTTTTCTATTCATCCAATCATGAAGGGAAATATAGTACTTATCGTACCGTATATGAGTTGTTTGCACCGACCAAAACCGAAAAAGTCGCTGACGGCGGCATGGAGAATTTTGTAGAGTCGGCGGGAAAATACTTCGTATTGACCCGAGGAACGATTCAGAAATACAATCTTGACTTGAATAAGCTTGATGCGGTTACAATGAGTTTTAAATTCAATCGAGATCTCGAGAAAGAGTTCAATCAAATGTTTTATGAAACATGGGCCAATCTGGAGGAAAATTACTACGATAGCAACTTCCATGGAGTGGATTGGGTTGCGATAAAAAAGAAATATGAAAAGTATCTTCCAGGTATCAACGATAGGACAGATTTGCGCATCCTCTTAAATGATATGTTGGGCGAGCTCAATTCGTCGCATCTGGGTTTCAGTTCAATGGGACAGGAAGAACGTAAGCCGTTTGGTTTTGTAACGAATGAAATCGGTGTGACCTATGATTCCAGCAATCCTTACGAGATCAGCTATATTGTTCCGAATGGCCCCGCGGCAAAGAAAGAAGCTGATATTCATGCGGGTGATATCCTCATCGCGATTAACGGAACAAAATTGAATACGCAGGCAGACCGCGATAGTTATTTTACTTGGCCTTCACTGGAAGAAGAAATTCAATTGACCTTGAATCGTAATGGCAAGGAAATTCAGACAAACATTCGTCCGGTATCAAGCGCCGTGTTTAGAGATCTCCTCTACGACCAATGGATTAGAGATAACCGAAGTCGAGTTGATCAGTTGAGTAGCAATAAGATAGCCTATTCACATATGAAAAATATGTCGGATACTGAGTTACAGCGGTTCTTGATCGACATGGCCGAACAGGAGAATAACAAACAAGGGATTATTTTAGATTTGCGTTATAATACAGGCGGAAATGTACACGATGAGGTTTTAAGATTCCTGTCACAACGCCCTTACTTACAGTGGCAATACCGAGGTGGTAAACGTGCGCCACAAAGTAATTTTGCACCATCTGCCAAGCCTATTGTTTTATTGATTAATGAGCAATCGCTGAGTGATGCTGAAATGACTGCAGCGGGCTTTAAAGCACTTAAGTTGGGCAAAATCATCGGTAATGAGACCTATCGCTGGATTATTTTTACTTCTGCTAAAGGCTTAGTCGACGGATCAAACTATCGACTTCCGTCTTGGGGATGTTATACGCTTGATGGTCAGGATCTCGAACAAACTGGAGTTGCCCCAGATATTCTTGTAAAAAATACCGTACAAGATCGGATGGAAAATAAAGATCCGCAGTTGGAAAGAGCTATAAAAGAAATTCTTGACAGTATAAAATAAAGAAGTTAGCGCTAACATTACTTACTTTAAATAAACTGTCAAAAGTTGCAGTGCCCCCAAAAAGTTAGACACTTTCTGGGGGCATTTTTATGAACCTGATCTTCCGATTTCTGCTATATCGCTCTTCAGCGTATGATGTACTTCATTCGGGCCACCCTTTCCCTAAAAAGTCAACATATAATTTTAAGGTGTGTTATTAATTACCTGTTTATCAGTGTTTAGTGATTTTTGTGCTGTTTCATTATGCAATAGTCGATTTTCCTGCATCCCTTCTCAAAATATAAAAAAAGGAGACAACATGGAAAAGATTATATTACAAGTGAAGG
The DNA here is from genome assembly GCF_002494055.1 of Sphingobacterium sp. UBA7038. Classification (NCBI taxonomy): domain Bacteria; kingdom Pseudomonadati; phylum Bacteroidota; class Sphingobacteriia; order Sphingobacteriales; family Sphingobacteriaceae; genus Sphingobacterium; species Sphingobacterium sp. UBA7038. The sequence continues at coordinate 41,858 of NZ_DLAV01000005.1, read as the reverse complement.
ACTCTTGCTCTGCAGAGTGGGATAAGATGACGCCACAAGAACAAGGGCGTTTTTGTGGTCAATGTGAGAAGATGGTTGTAGATTTTTCACAGATGGATGATCAGGAAATTGTAGATCAAATAAAAAAAGCCGGTAAAGGGCTATGTGGTCGATTTTATGAAGATCAGTTGATGCGTGAATTGGATATCCCTTTTTCTTTTTCTAAAAACCCTATTTGGCAAGGAAGATGGCCGGGGATCGCTGCGGGCCTCTTGTTGGTTGGATCCTTGAGCTTTCATGCTGCTCAAGCACAAAACAAATTGACTGGAGAAGTTGTCGTTGTCCAAACAAAAACAGAAAATGATCAGATAAAGCAGCAGGGGCAGGTTAGCTCATCAACAAATGATAATTCAACATTAAAAGGAAGCCCCGATAGCACAAAAGTAAGCATAAAAGGTAAAGTAGTTTGTGCTGGAAGCGATGTAAGTATGATGGGAACAGAGGTGTCCTTGGGAAATTACCGTACGCAAGTGGATGAAAATGGAGATTTTCAACTTTGGGTACCGCAATCTCTGTTTCGGGTAGATCAGGAGCTCCGTGCACAGATGTTAGGCTATAAAACGGTTGTGATTTCAATCAAAAAGGGGAGTAAAATACAACTGGATAAACCAATAAAAATGGAAGTTAAGCCAATGATTATGGGAAAGATTGCTGTGGCAAGGAAATAAGACGTTATGGAGCGAAAGAATAATTTGTTTAAATGACATATTTGAGTCTGTTTTTCTTATGGGACAGCTGCCAAAAATCTCGCTTGAATGTCATAAAAGTCAAAAAAATATTCTTTTCCACTTGACTTTTTCTACGGTGAACCTTACATTTGGATTATCGAATGACTTCGTAGCTCAGTTGGTAGAGCAACAGACTCTTAATCTGTGGGTCCTGAGTTCGAGCCTCAGCGGGGTCACTTTCAAAAAAGCCGTTTTACAAATGTAGGATGGCTTTTTTCAATACAAGTTGGATTATTTTCCCTAGGCAGCTATTAACTTTAAATCTTTTTTCTAATGTTCAATGTTATAATCATCGGATAACGAATCCATTATTTTTATCAGCTATCCCGTATTATTTCTGCTAGGAAAACATAAAACTCTTTAATCTGTTATTAATTCAGCGAATTTATTACGTAAATTTGTATTTCAGACGATAAGCTTATGGAAGACAAGAAGATTTCGATATTGTACGTTGACGACGAAGAAAACAATCTGTTTTCTTTTAAAGCGACATTTCGACTAAAGTATAAAGTGTTTACGGCAATTAGTGGTGCCGATGCAATCGATATTGTCAAAAACAACCAGATACATATTATCATTACTGATCAACGTATGCCGGAAATGACCGGTGTAGAGTTTTTGGAAGAGATTATTAAGATCAATGCAGCCCCAATGCGTATCCTTTTGACAGGATATACGGACATGGCAGCTGTCGTTGATGCGGTCAATAAAGGAAAAATCTTTCATTACCTCAATAAGCCTTGGAGTGAAGAGGAGCTCGATCAAACGATTCAACGCGCTTATGATGTCTATGCTGAGCGCCAAAAAATTGTGGAGACTAATTCTCAACTTGAGACTTCAAATGATCAGTTGGAGTTTTTGCTTCGGCAAAAGCTACTTTCCTAAAGGATTATAATTTTAGGAAAGTCAACTTTTATTTAAAATGTCTGTTTGCTTTGTGATGCTCTTCGCTGCCATCGCATCGGATTGCCGAAAGTGAAAGGATTATTTGCTCGGTATGACGACGGTAAAGGTTGTACCCTGATTGGGTTGTGATTGTACTTCGATTTTCCCTTGTAGTTTTAAGAGTGCATTCTGAACATTATAGAGCCCAAATCCCATGCCTTTCGCTTGATCACTGGCTCTAAAGAATAATTTAAAGATATCTTCAACATACTCTGGAGATATGCCTATTCCGTTGTCACTCACCATAATTTTAGCTTTACGTTCTGATACGGATACTGAGAGTTTGACGTACTGGTTTTCCTGCCCTTTACGTTGATATTTAAAAGCATTAGAAAGAAGATTATGCAAAATCAGTTCTACAAGTGCTTTGTCTCCGCTAAAGATTTCTTTTTGATCCACTGAAATTTCAAAAGCCACATCCTTATTTTGCGTATACATGCTGTAAAACTGGCGTATGTTGCCAAAGAGCTCTTCGAAATTTATCGTTGACAACATGAGTTCTCCTCTTCGTAAAAGATAATAGTCGCGCAGACTGTCAATATAAGCATCTAAGCTGACCAAGGAACTATCCATTAGTGATAACAACTCATGGATACGATCTATGCTGTCAAACTCTAATCCAAGTTTCACCGCAGAAAGAACCCCGGTCAATGGATCACGAAGATCATGGCTAACGCTATAAGCGAACTTATCTAATTCATCATAAGCTTTTTGTAGCTCTTGATTCTTAACCTCTAGCATGGAGTTTGCAACATAAAACTTATTAGCTTCTTCTATTGCGGAAACCATTTCTTCATTCATCCAGGGTTTTCGGACAAACCTAAAAATATGGCCCTTATTAACTGCATCAATTACAGTTTCCATATTGGCATAAGCCGTTAAAAGAATACGGATTGGTTTTGGAAAATCTTTTTTAATGCGGTGCAAAAAATCGATGCCCATCTCATCCGGCATACGTTGGTCACAGAAGATAATACGGATATCAGGATGAGCATGAAGGATCGTTTCGGCCTCACTCGTATTGGATGCTGTATGGATAGCGTAATCGTATCTAAAGTTCGCTTTAAAGCTAACCAAATTGTTTACTTCGTCATCGATATATAATATTTCAAGCTCCCTCTGCATAATTTTATTATATGGTTTTATCCCTTACAAAAGATATGAAAAAATAATAGTTAATTGAACTATTTTAAGTTTATAGTGGTATTAATTGTTTTGTTGAATTGGAATGAGGAGTGTAAAGCTTGTGCCCTGTCCCACTTCTGAATCTACGATAATTTTACCATGATGTTTCGCAATGGTATTATAGGCTATGGACATTCCCAAACCAGTACCTTCGCCAACGTCTTTTGTTGTAAAAAATGGTTCGAATATCCGTTCATGAATTTCTTTTGGAATACCTATACCATTGTCTGCGATTTTGATAAAGACGGAGGTATTATCCGCGTGAACTCCGGTCTCAATCCATATTTTACCACCAACATCGTGATTAAACTTCTTATTCACGGCGTAAATAGCATTTGTCACAATATTCAAAAAGACCTGATTGAGTTTGCCGGCATGACATTCGACCTTTGGCATATCACCATAGATCTTATCAACTTCAATCGTGTTATTTAATAAACTATTGAGGATAACCATTGTTGACTCCAACCCCTCGTTTAGATCTGCAAATTTTAATGTATCCTCGTCTACGCGCGAGAAGATCCGCAAACTCTTTACTATTTCGGCGGTCCTATGGGCCCCATCATGCATCCCTTTTAATAGAAAATCTACCTCTGTTTTCAGATAATCAATATCCAGGTCCTCCTTGAATTTTTTGATCTGCAATTGCTTTTCCGTTTCGGATATCCCCTCTTTAAAAGCTATACGTTCTACCTCCTCCAGCGTTTCCCAGATCATCTTGATATCACGCTTTAATGGAGCGACATTGGATGTAACAAAGTTGATTGGATTGTTGATCTCGTGCGCAACCCCCGCAGTCAGTTGACCAAGAGAGGCCATCTTTTCGGCTTCGACAAGTTGAGATTGTGTTTCCTTCAAGTGGGTAAGAGTGGTTTGTAGAGACTCATTAGATTCTGTTAATTCACGTGTCCGCTCATCTACTTTTTGTTCCAATACGATATTTTGCTCGCGTATCAACTTTTCGTTTTCTAATGAGATCGCTAATTCCCTGACTTGTGATGCTTCTTTTTCTTCTTTTAAGATATTGATACTATAAGCTAGACCGAAGGACAATAAGGCCATCTCCACAACAGATGCAATTTGTACGGCGTTACTCGTAAAATCGTTATATTTTAAAATGCCATAATCTTTCAATAAAAAGACGACAGAACCTAATAGTAAAATTGTCCAACCGTAAACAAAATATTTAGCTGGTTTATAGCCATTTATCATTACCCGATAGGATAAGTAAAGGACAAATAAAGAGCCTGCTCCTGTTGTTAGCTGCATAACCATGAACGCTGGTTGTGTAAGGTTGAGCAGTGTAAGAAGGCTACCAACGACAAAAAGGATGATAAAAGCAGTAATCACACGTCTTGACCGAGGAGCGTTTTTCGGTAATTGAAGAAATGAATCTGCAAAAAGCAGGGCGCATAAGCCTGATAAACATCCGAAGATAATAGGACCTTTTGTTGCAAAATATGTCCAATTTGGCCACAGATACTGAAAACTATAACCTTTAATGCCCATTTGTGTTATTCCTGCACAAAGAACATAAAGGACATAATACAGATAGCCCCTTTCACGAACTGAAAAAAACAGGAATAAATTGTATATCGCCATAATCCCGACAATACCAATATAGATCCCGCTTATCAAACTGTCGTCATTCATCTCTTTTAAGAAACTGCGCTCGTTACTTAAATAGATCGGGAGAATAATCTGTTCCGTACTTTTTACACGAAGAAAAAAGATCGTTTTCTCATATCCGGGTAATTGGATGTCGAATGCGTAATTAGGAACCTTATATTTTCTAGCCGAAAAAGATTGATGCTCGCCCAGTTTGATCGATTTATAATGCCCATTTGATGATGGTACAAAAAGTTCGACCTCATCCAAGAGAGGGTAGGCAATTTCGAGCAAGAGTTCAAGTTTCTCTTTTCCCTTATTTGTCACAGGCAATCGGAACCAGATGTCAGTGGGTGATATGCCCAAATTGGGTACCTTGCTTTCTAACGACTGGAAGGAGGAAGCTGAAGTATCCGCAAAGTTAGGCTCTCCTTTCCCCATATAACGCTCGAGACCATATCCGATCAATACACGCTGCGTCGGTTGATCGATAATAACCTCTCCAAAACAAGTTGAACTGCACGTAAAAATAAATAAGAAGATCAAGTTAAGCCAGCATTTCATCACTATATGCTATTTTTTTGCTTCGGCAATAACTAAATTCATAGAAACAAGGAAACAACCCGCTTCATCAGCTTGGTCCAATGTGTTTTGAAATTCCTCCATTTCAGCTGTGCTCAACTTCCCTTTTTCGACCATCTCCAAAAGAATTTTATCTAAGAAAAGATAGCGGTTGGCTTCTTCTTTCGAGCGGGCTACCATACAGAATGTTTGCAATTGAACTTGTTTAAAGCCTTGAGTCAATAGGTCTGAAGTTAATTTATTCCCAGCCCAGCCATTATTGACTTTTTCTTCGGTCAAATAATGGCATATCTTAGCCTCAATACCCACATGCTTGCTGTAAAATGTCAGGCTATTCCAGATCGTCTCGACGATGACTAGGGGTTGACCTTCACGCAAAACACGGTGAACCTCAGCAAACATTTTCGGTGCTTCCGGAAGATGTTGTACAACACGTTCCATTCTGATGCCAGCAATGGAATTATCTGTAAAGCTAAGTTGATTAACTTCACCCTGAACAAAGTCGACGTTCTTTACCTCCACACTGCTTGTTTTGGCATGTTCGATTAAAGCCTTATCATGATCCAATCCAACGACAAGAACGTTATGGCCTAGCATATTAGCTAAATTGATGGCATCCATTCCAGTGCCACAACCTAGATCGACGACAACGCCCTCTTTAATCGTATTAAAAGGAGTATATGAATGTATTTTTAATTGTTTAAGAAAATCACCGGTATCCATTAAATAGCCGGCACCATAATGTTTAGTGTCCATTATAAGATATTTAAATTACGATCATCTGGTTTGTGATCTAATGATGTATGTTTCAGGTTTTTAATAATTTCATTTAAATCCCATTGATTGAGATTCGGAATATCGATTTGATAATGAATTTCAATTTCCTTATTCCGCAAAGTTTCTATGCGGACAATATTGGAATTATTCCGAAGTGATAAAATTGCATCTTTGTTTTCTTGATCGGCTTCGGTCAAGGTGTCAAGATTACGCATAATCATTACCGTAGCCAGCAGATCCAGCTTAGGATAATAGAACGTGCCATTATTTCCAACACTTGTATCAATGCGGTAGCCAACACTTTCTGCTAATTTCACCGTGTAAGGAGCACATAAAGCAAAGAGCGATTTAATGCCAACCTGTGTGCTGATAGCGGCACCAGCCCTCGTCAAAAATATGCTGCCAATACCATATCCAGCGATCTCCCGGGAATTCCAAAGCCCACAACCTTCACCGGTTCCCTGTTGCGCATAATCATAAACAAGGTCTAAGATTTTGGCATCCATCGCTCCCGTGGCCTGTTCAATCGGAAGTGGTTCACTCCCTCCAGATACGTGTATACGTACTCCACCATAGACTTTATCACCATCAAGGGATTCTACGATCAGTACGAATGATGCGGGATTGTACATCCAGTCATTTTTGGAAGAAGTTACTTTCTTTACGCCTATAGCAGTTAACACATGCGCGTGTCCTTCTATGAAACGTTCACAGGTTTGGGGATCGTCGATAGCCCGAAATGCTCTTAGTCTTACTACTGGACGCCCGTCGTTGAATAATAATGCCACCGAATGCTTTGATTTATCGTTTAAACGCAAAACTAATCAATTAAATGCAAAGGTGTTTACTCTTCAAATAAATTATACCGTAATGCAACCGCCTGCACCATGTGATGGTAAAATTGTTTGATTCCTTTTTCACCTTGACGAGCCAAAATAGCCCGTTTTAACTGATGTCATCGAAAATACATTTTATCATCTTAAGATGCGGATTTTCGAGATACAATAAATTTCACCTTGTAAATATTAATGCCTCTGGAGGCTATTTTTATGAATCTGACCGTCTTTCATGATCAACAAAAAGTTTTTTTCTGGATCTGCCAATAGTTTTAAATTCTTAAGCGGATCTCCGTCTACAAGGATCAGATCTGCCAAAGCTCCTTCTTCTACTATTCCCAACTTGCCAGGATAAGGACTTCTTAATCCCGAAAGCTGCAGAAGCTCACAGTTGTCTTGAGTAATCATTTTAATGATCTCGGCATTTGTAAACCACTTTTGAAGTCGCAAAATAAAAGCATTCTGCATTTTATTCAGTTCCGGCTCAAAAAGGAAATCTGTACCCCAAGCTAGCTTTACTCCATATTTTTTAGCCATTGGCCATACTTTTTCCTGACCTTCAATGACGGGTTTACGCTTGATTCTTCGTTGTGGATCCATATCGGGTGTATCTTCCACCAGGTTTTGTAAACTAAGCCAGATATTTTTTTTTGCGATCAGCTGTAAAGTTTCTTCGTCGAGCAATTGTCCATGTTCTATACATTTTACACCAGCTTCGATCGCTCTTCGAATTGCTCTTGGCGTATACGCATGTACGGTGACATAGGTTCCCCAGTCTTCGGCTGCTTCTACTGCTGCTTTCATTTCGTCTAGCGTATATTGGGTAACATCCACAGGATCGTATGCTGAAGAAGTTCCTCCACCCGCCATGAGTTTAATCTGACTTGCTCCGAATCTCAGATTCTCTCGTACTGCAGTCAGAACCTCATCACGACCATCGGCGATGAATGTTGCTCCATATCGCTCCGCACGAGAGACAATGCCAAAAAAACGACGCGATTTTTCCTCCTGTGTCCGAAAATCTCCATGCCCCGCTGTTTGACTAACAACAGCACCAGAAGGCCATATTCTAGGCCCTAGAAGCTTACCCTTGTCGATCGCCGCCTTTAATGGAAATATAGGGCCACCGACATCTCGTACACTTGTAAAACCCCGCATTAACATCTGTTGCGCCGAGAGCCCCACCGTTTTGATCAAGACTTCCTCGGAAAGGTCATTTGTCATCATTTGAGGCATTGTCAAAGCTCCAAATACCAAATGGACATGTACATCAATCAATCCAGGCATTAGGGTTTTGCCTTTAGCGTCTATTTTAACGATATTCTTACTTTGCACGTCAATAGGAGATGTACTAATGGTTTGAATCGTGTTACCGTTTATTAAAACATGTTTTGGCGGAGTTAACATTTGAGTTTTATAATCGAGCAGTTTAACATTTTCTATTAAAACTTGCTTTTCCTGTGCTTGGATGACATGGATAAAAGCCGAGCAAAGAAATAAAGTAAGTAGTTGACCTAAACGCATAATTTGGAGAATTACGTTAATATATAATATGACAAATCAATTTTAATTCGAGCGACTAATGTTGGCTTGAAAAAATATCTTCTAAGTTAAATCATAAATTCAATATATTTCAATTTTTTCGCTATAAATTTTCACTCTGCCGGCCAAAAACGCTAAATTTATCCGATCATGATGTATAAAAAGCCTGTTCTAAATTATTTAAATAGCGTAATTCCCAAAATTGTCTCCATAAGAGAGCTGCTCACCTATGCCTCTTTACTCGGCTTATCCGCTTATGTATTCCTACTGGTTTTTCAGCCATTTGGAACGTATAATTTTGAGCATGCCTATAAATTTAGCTTGTTATCCGGATATGGGGTCATATTATTCGTTGCATATGCCTTAATTTCTGTCCTCTTACGTAAAAAAAGAGGAACAATTGCGATAGAACTATTTCGTATTTTTCTTGTGCTCCTATTATCAGTTTTTTTAAATTTCGTCTATCATGGCTGGTTCATCAATCAGGCCCCATTACAGTGGAATAACCTCCCCTATATTGGATTTTACACACTTTCACTTTACAGCCCAATTGCTACGATTTATTTTTTGCTTCGAGTTGATAAGCGTCATTCGTATTATGAAAAGAATAATTCGTCGATTGAACGTTTATCGATAAAGCCAGCGATCATATTGAGCCAAATGAATGACTGTCATTTGGGGCTGGTCGATATCCCCAATGGTAATCAATCGTTAAAGTTACTGCCAAGCGATTTTATTTTTGCAAAATCAATGGATAATTATTGCATGATCTATTTTAGGAAGGATGGTACGGTAAAGAAGCAGATGGTACGAATTACGTTGAGCCGATTGTCTGAACTCTTGAATACAATGTCTATTCACCGATGTCATCGGTCGTTTCTTGTTAACTTTGAAAAAATAATTGCAAAGGAAGGGAATGCCCAAGGTTTCTTGTTACGTTTTGCAGATACTGAAGATTGTGCTGTTATTTCAAGGTCTGCTATGGAATCAGTTAGACCGTATTTATAGGGCAGAAGATCGCCTCGCTGTTGTCAGTCAGCCCTAAGTCTTGCCATACGCCACATAACTTTGTTTACTCATCATGAGGGGCATAATTTTGCTCAAAAAAAAGATGAGCACAAAAAGTTTAAACCTGCTGGTATTATTCCTGTTCTTCGGAATATACTTTATCCTTGATAATTTGTTTTTTGCTAGGCTTCAACCCACGATGAGCAATTATGTCCACAGTAGATTTTTGGGGCATGTGCTGACGTATTCAATTAGCCTTGGACCACTGCTTTTGGGGGCAACGCTGCTTAAACCTAAAGTGCCGAATGAGTTCTTGGAAAAATTTGGTTTAAAGGGCTCTTTTTTACAGGGGCTATCTTTTGGAATAATAGCCACCTTACCCATGTTCTTGGGCTATGCCCTTGTTTTTACCTTCAACCGCAAAATAGATCCGAACACGCTATTAATAAATAGTGTGTCATCGGGTTTTTTTGAAGAAGTGATTTTTCGGGCCTATTTTTTTGGTTTAGTTTATCGCTATACCCGACTAGGTTTTATTCCATCCATTTTAGCCACCTCATTCCTTTTTGCTATACTGCATCTTTATCAGAGTCAGGATTTGGGAGAATTGGCCCTGATTTTTTGTACGACTTTCTTCGGCTCTATCCTATTTTCGTGGTTGTATGCCGAATGGAGTTTTAATCTTTGGATACCGATAGCACTTCATGTTTTGATGAATTCGGCATGGATGATCTTTGATGTTGCAGACAATGCTGCAGGAAATGGATGGAGCAATTTTTTCCGCTTCTTGACCATCTTTATCGCTATCATTAGTACAATTGTTCATGTACGGAAGTCAGAGGCCGGTTTACAAATTAAAGGGAAAAATTTATGGCTAAAAGATTAAAAATTCCGCGGGGTTTTAACGAGCCTTTGTGGCTATAGATATCCTATTCAAAGGATCTAGTCCAAATTTGGAATGAGCTTTAGATTTTACTTCGCTAAAACTGTGAACCTTTGGATAATCGTATTTGCTCTCGGAGAACCCCTGAAAACCAGTATTTTTTTTTTGGCATGGGAATCGCTACCTTGACCTTTATGAATAGACAACTATTTTCACCCCTATCTTTATTCCTTGGAGCGACATTATTCATGGGAATTTTGAGCTGTGGTCACAATACGAGGGTTAATAATACAGATTTAAAGGATTCTTCTGAACTTAAAACCATTGCCGTGAAGGATACGATGGATGCTGCTAAATTTCCTCCTTTGCCGATTGACTATGACAGGACAAAGGTTTTAAAAAACACCTATGTTGTTGATCGTGCTGGAGTCGAACTTAGACAAGGTGCAGATGGAGCGGCTCCGCTATTAGGAAAATATCCCTATGGCACCAAGCTCGATGTGATCGGTGAAGAAGGAGAATGGGTTGCTGTCATGGACCGTATACAGCGCGATTACAAAGGGAGAAATGGCGAAACAGGTGATATTACACGATGGGAAAAGGTGTATGTAGCGAAGTCCAAGCTGGGGAAACAGGATCAGATTACAATTTCCCCCAGGGATTTAAATTCAATCGTCTCACTTACGATAAATGGTAAAGAAACGTATTATGAAAAGGGGCATTCTTTAGATAAGTATCTCCAGTTAGAGTTGATTGATAAGCAAACGTTCCTAGCCGCTCAGAATACGGCTAAAAATTACTTGATCAAGGATACCCTGTCTTATCCTAAAAACGGAAAAACCCTAGAATTGCCTTTGACCAATGGAAAAAAGTTAATTTTTACAGATAAGGATATCGATAATGAATTGGAAGCCAGTTATTCGTATAAAGGACATTATGATTTTCTAAATGCTTTTGCTGTTGATGGGAATTACTGGGAAAGTGCTGATGTGCGGCTTTTTGATAAACAAGACGGTCATCTTATTGTGGAATGTGGAGATTATCCCTTCTTTTCTGCCGATAAAAATTATCTGATGACTTTACACGCTGATCCCTATGAATCGACGGGTGACTTGCAGCTCTTCCACGTGAAACAAGGAAAGGTGACGCCGATGCTTTTTGTTAGTTTTAAAGAGTGGATGCCAACTTGGAAAGAGGAATTGATGTTTTGGGGCAAAGATGGATGCATATATACTGCTGCCAACCATATTGATGGCTATTGGGGCGATGAAGGATCGTTGAACGAACGATCACAGTTTATCCGAATAAGGATATTACCTTATTAAAGATCTATATAATTAAAGACCGGCATAAACTGTACTTTTATTCATTTGCTGTAGGCGTATATATTTACTATTTTTCTGTTTTAAGTAAAACTATTCTGGCATGCACCTGTTGTATTCCATAAAATAGATTATAGTTTGTAATTTAGCTGGATGAAACTAAGAATGTTATCGTTATTTACTATCCTTTTTCTCTTTACTACGTTGTCTAAAGCACAAGATAAGCCCTGGAAACAACATAATAAATGGATCTGGGGTCCTTCAGTAGGGTATCAGTATCAAAGTGGTAATTTTCTGAAAGTTTCGGGCTGGGGATTATTTGCCCCGAATGATTTTCAATATATGAAAATTGATGCCGGAGCTAATTTCAGCTGGATGGAAGGTAAAACGACGGTTATTCCAGAGCTGGGATTTACTTACTATCTAAATGATTTTGTTCTTTTCCCTTTTGTGAAAGCAGAGTTAACACCTTACACTATAACGCCAAAAGTGGGGGCCAGTCTATTCTCCATTGTGGATCTGGGAATAGGTTATGGATTTGATTACAATACGAAGAAAAATTTTAAGCCGATTGACGGAATTACCGTTTCAGTAGGGGTAAATATTCCGCTCAATTTTCATATTTATTAATTGAAAAATGCGCAGTAAGACGATTTATAAACTCCTGGGGTCACTTGTTGTGTTGTTAGCGCTGGTTAGCAACCTAAAAGCGCAAGATTATTTAATCGGTCCTTCACTGAGTTATCAGTTCCAAAAAGGCAGTATATTAAAAACCGGCGCTTATTTCGCATTTCCTTTTAGTGGAGATCATATACTGCGAGCAGATGCTACAGCTAACTTTACATGGACACAAAAAAAGTTTGCCGTAATTCCTGAGGCCGGAATAACGTATTATCCCCAAACATATGTCTTGACTCCTTTTGTTCGTACAGAACTTACTCCATATACCATTACCCCCAAAGTTGGAGTGAGCTTGGCTACATTGGTGGATCTTGATTTTGGTTATGGATTATCCATCAATGAAAAAAAAGATTATAATCCGATAAAGGGTTTTGCGGTGTCTCTTCGATTTAGTATTCCGCTAAATTATCGGATCAATATGTAGCTCAGATTCTTCAATCAGCTTGTATATTTTCTCTGGGATATTTGCTTACCGCATGATTATGTCGTCGGTACGGTATCAGTATGCCCGCGTTAACTCCTGCTCGGAAGAAGTCTTTTGGTTTTTCCTGAATTAGTTGTCCAGCCAGTCTTTGAAGGCTGAGACTTTCTCCCGGGAGACAATGAGCTCTTCGGATTCATAATGCTTGAGGTATATTTTTAGCCGGGCATTGGAATGTACAGCAATATTTTTGATGGCATCAAATTGAATAATCGTGCTTCGATTGATCCTAAAAAATGCTTTGGGTGACAGTTGCGGTGTTAGTGCGTCCAATGTCTGATCCAAAAGATAGTTTCCATTTTCGTTGGTATAAAGGTAAGTGCCTTTGTTTTCGCTGTAAATGCATTCAACTTGCTGGCTTGTCACAACTTTTAGACTTTGGCCGATTTTGATTGTAAAGCGTTCCTTAAATGTTGGGGCAGGGTTTCTAAACAACGCTTGAAGCGATGCCAGATCAAACTGGGGATTGGGGCGTCTAAATTGGCGGAATTTTTCAATTGCATTTTCCAATTCTTCATCTTCAATTGGCTTCAGCAGGTAATCGATGCTATTTTGTTTAAAAGCACGCAACATATATTCATCGTATGCGGTGGTAAAAATAATGGCCGAACTGGGTTTCACCTGCTCCAGAATGTCAAATGAAATCCCATCCGCGAGCTGAATATCCAAAAAAAGGAGGTCTGGGTCACTGTTTGACATAAACCACTCAATGGATTCTTCCACAGTTTGCAGTACAGCAGATACGGTGTAACCGAGTTCCTCAAGTTTTCTTCGAAGTAATCTCGCCGATGGAAGTTCGTCTTCTATAATTACTATTTTCATTACTTTTTTACGTGGTTATCGATCATCAGACCGTTGTATTGCTTAATTTGTTGAATCGTTGTGCCCATGCTATTGTTTTTGCTGTGCTTAGCTCCCGCATGTTTATTAAGAGCAGGTTACTTTTAAAAGACTATTTCATGGATAATAGGCAGTCCGACAGAAAATAATAGATCACTTTCTTGAATATACACAGGTAGATTGGACAGTATAGCATAACGTTCCTGAATATTTTTCAAACCGATTCCCGAATGATCATGGAGCACTTTCTTTTTTTGAAGATTGTTTTCAACATAGAGGTAATTATTTTTTCTATAAATCTTCAATAAAAGCGGCTTCCTGATCGAAATAATATTGTGTTTGATTGCATTTTCGATCAGTAATTGAAGGGAAAGCGGTAATATAAAACCAGTATGCTGTTCCGCATTGATCTGTAGATCGATCTGTATACCGGTTTCGAAGCGCAGACTCAAGAGGTTTAAATAAGCCTTTGAAAAAGTAAGCTCTTCCTGTAAAGAAACGAGGCTTTTGTCCCTTTGTTCCAATACATAGCGATATATCTTAGAAAGGTCTGTCGTAAACATGCTGGCTTTTTTAGGGCTTTCCTCAATTAATCCATTCAATACATTCAGGCTGTTGAACAAAAAATGTGGGTCGAGTTGATTCTTGAGCGACTCAAATTGTGCTGCTATTTGTTGTTTTTCCTGATGAGATTCTTTGATTTGGTAATCTTTGAATCTTTTATAGAAATAGAAACCAAAAAAAATCATTGAAATGCACCAAGATATCATCGCGGTTTGAAAATAATATGCAACACGTTGTTGATGAATAAATTGGTGGAAACGCTGAGCGAAATTTTTGGGAACACCCGGGTTAAAAAGTCCGGAGAAAAAAGCATTGACAATAAAAACGACCAGTACGGTCAAGAAAAAACTGATACTATAAAAAACAATCATCTTCTTCCCAAAATCTTTACTGTTCGGGTACTTTTTTCCGACCCATTTCGATAGATAGCTGTGACCCAGAAAGAGAAAAAATCCATATAGTAAACCTCGGACCATATTAGGGTGAAAGATGATGGATACCCAAGGGACATCATTATGGTCAAGCTTGGCCACAACCACAAAATAGATGGTCACGACCAGGCTTGCGAGTAGTGCTTGTATAATCGCTTTAAATGGTGCTTTTTTCACAACGTGTTATTTGCATTCCTTTACGAGTTGTTCTGCCCGATCTTTGCCCCATGAAGGTGCAAATGGCGTAGTAATCTTCTCTTCACCGAATAAAGATAGTGCTTTCTTTACATCCTCACATTCTTTGTTGGTATCCTGGTTAAAATATTTTTTTGCGTTTATTTGGAATTCCGCTAGTCCCAATACAGCCCGGGGGTTGTTTGGCGCAAGGGAGATGGCTTTTTTATATAGAGCTATAATCTTAGGCGAAAGCTCTTTGGCTTTTGTCATGGGATCTGTGATCATCAATGCTGTTTGGTTCATCGCTTTCAGTACAAGCCATTCTGAATTGTTGTCCTGGGCGCTATTGTTTAGTATTTCTTCTGCAGACTTTATATATTTTGCCTGTGTCTCTTTATTTTTCTCCCTAAAGGATGCTGTTGTCAGTACCATGGCCTGATAATAGGCAGGAATCCAATTGTCCTTTTCTGCCTGTGCAATACGTTCTAAAAGAGCGGCCGCTTTTTGTGTCTCTCCCGATTGCCATAGACTCATGGCTTGTCCCATACTTTTTTCAAAATTGCCTTGTGCAAACGCGCTGCCGCTTATAAGGCAGATGAGGACGATAATAAATGATTTCATGATCTTTCGTTTTTAGTTTAAATATTTTTCTAAGTTATTGCTGTTGTGTTTGATGTATATGTTATTGATTGTTATTGAAGTTGGCAATCCTTCGCTGCAAACAGAAATAATTTTGGATGGACCGACGTATTTCGATGATGAGTTGATGCTTATTATAGATTGTCCAATTGATTGTCTTTTTCATTTTTACTGATTGTCCAGAAATAGCCTAGAAACACAAAGCGCTTGGCGGTAGGGACAATCGGTCTACGGTCATAGATTCCTTGTGAATTTGGTCGGTCTGCATATTGATAGCCATAGATTGGGCTAGCGCCAAGAACATTACTGACGGAGAAATGGATAATTTTTTGCTGGCTATAAAGGAACGACCAACTCATAGAAAGATTGTTGTAACCTTTTGTATGGCTATTCATAAATACTGTTTGATTGGGATCATTGTAATTTCTGCCGGATACAAACGAATTTGTCACACTGAGCTGTGAACGTAGACTGGGTAGCCAGTATTTTCCAACGATATAGAAACTGTGTTTGTAGACATAAGGGGGAGTAACTGTTGTCGGATAATTCGCGTCATTTCGCTTACTGTCCGTATAAGAATATGAAATCCAGTATTGGAGGTTTTTGATGCTGCTGTTGTTTTTGTAAAATAGGTCAAAGCCTTTGACCTTACCGCTTCCGTTATTGTCATATTGGGTGTCGTAATTTGGCGTCGCACTGTTGTATTTTACCAAATTGTTGTATTCTTTATGATAAGCTTCTAAGCGAAGTAAGTGCCCTCCACGGGCATAGAAATAATTTGCGATATAGTGATTGGCTTCCATCCAGCCAAGCTGAGGGGCATATTTTAATAGAGGTGTTGGTGCCTGCTGATGGAAGTTCCCATAGGCAAGTGAGAGCTGCGTATATTTATCTAATGCGTAGCCCAGCGAAGCTCTTGGTTCTAAAGTGTTCTTCGACTGCAAATTGGAGGAGGTTTCTCGTAAGCCGATTTTCCCGATTAAGTTCGGGAGGATGCCGAAGGTCGTTTCCGTAAATACGGCGGTCATCTTGCTATGATACCCGTAGTGATAACCAATGGTTTGTCGGTGATATTCTTCTTGATAATTGGTGTCGAAATATTCTATTCCGCCAATACTTTTAATCTTATTGTTCCAGACCTTACTTAGCATTCCTTTTAAGTGAAGACTTTTTTCTTCATTAGGTAGGTAAACGTCATCGTAGTGCAGCTTATCGGTCAGGTAGCCTAGGCCAATGCCGGACTGGAAAGTCCATCGGTTTCCCAGATTCTGACTGTAACTAATGTTGGCGTAGGCATTGTTGGATTTCTTTTTCAATGGGACAGGTTGCTCATAATTGATGTCTGCTTGGTAAAGTCCCATATTTTCGAAATTGTATGCCCCATAGATATTTAGAAAGCCTTCTTTAAACTGATGGCGATAGATCATTTCTCCGGAGGCGTTTTCATAGGGTTTTGTCCATTTGATATCTGGCGTAATAATTTTGGAATAAGGTTTTAAGTTGGTATAACTGCTGTTGAAGGTGAGGGAGTTTTTGCCCCATTGTAAGGTATGTCCCAAACCTAGTCCAACGGAAGATAGTGAAAACTCTGTTTTGCGTTGTTCTATGGTATTTTCGGTGTTTAGGGCTAGAATGCTGGATAGCGCATTACCAAATTCTGCCGAATAACCACCTGTAGAGAAATTTACGCCTTTAAAGAGCATGGGTGAAAATCGACCCCTTACAGGAACTTCATTTGGTGTTGCGGTGTAAGGTTGGGCTACTCTGATTCCATTGATGTAGGTCTGTGTTTCGGAGGCATCTCCACCGTGAACCATAAGACGTCCATTTTCTCCCCCAACCTGTGCACCGGGCAATGTTGCTAATGCGCTGATGATGTTTCCCATGCTGCCTGCCGTAGTGACAATATCCAATGGACTCATTACCGTGTTTTTTCCGGAGCTATTGGCTTGTAGCACCCCTGCCTGAATCGTGACTTCCTGTAGGCGATTCTCACTTTCTTGCATTTGAATAATAAGCAATTCTTTCTGAGGAAGCTGGATAGACTTACTATATGTTGGGAGGCCCACAACAGACGCTTTCAGCATTTTAGTACCTTGTTCACTAGTTTCAAACATAAAGTTTCCAAGCGAATCAGTCGTGCCGCCATCATAGGTGCCTTCAATAAAAACATTGGCTAAATATATCGGTTTGCCGTTTTTGCCCAGTACTTTCCCTTTTAAGATAGACTGTGCCGATACGATGGTAATACTTAAAAATAGTAAGGTTAATAACAGCTTCATTTTTCTTTATTTTTATTCAAATATCAGCGGCTGTAAGTGCTTCTGCGAAAAAGAGTGGATGGAATGTCAAAATATCATGACGAATTGCAGGATTCCAACTTTATGCTGTAAATTGATATCGAAAAGCAAAATTTCCTTCCTAAATAAGTTCCGCAATGGAAAGATGGGAACGTACTATATTGCTTTTATATGCGATGAAGTTATAGGGATATAAAAGCCTTTTACTTTCGTTGGATATTGAAAATGAGAGTTTAAAATTAAGTCAAAAAAATGCGAATAACCATTTTAGATGACTATCAAGATGCTGTCCGACAGTTGGACTGTTTCAAAATTCTTGATGGTCACGATGTCCAAATATTGAAACAGTCCTATGCAGATCCGGCTTTACTGGCGGAAAAATTAAGCGATACGGAAGCGCTAGTGCTCATCAGAGAACGGACCCAGATTACAGAAGATCTGTTGTCCCAGCTTCCCAAACTAAAGTTGATCAGCCAAACGGGCAAAATTTCAAATCATTTGGATTTGGCTGTTTGTAGCAGCTTTCATGTGGCTGTTGCTGAAAGTATGGGTTCTCCTGTCGCTCCAGCTGAATTGACCTGGCTTTTGATCATGAATGCACTCCGAGGTTTACCTAAGGCTCTTTCAGATATGGACAAAGGCCTATGGCAAACGAACATAGGAGAATGTGTCTCCGGAAAAACAATAGGGATATGGAGTTATGGAAAAATAGGGAAGCGAATAGCGCAATATGCAAAGGCTTTTGGTGCCCAAGTAATTGTTTGGGGAAGCGAAAATTCCCGAGAAGAAGCTGTAAAAGACGGTTTTTTAGCTGCAACAAGTAAATCCGATTTTTTTCATTTTTCAGATGTTGTTACTTTACACCTTCGGTTAGTGCCTGCGACGCGAGGTATCGTAAAGCTCGAAGATCTCCGGTCTATGAAGCCGACTGCACTTTTTGTCAATACTTCCCGTGCAGAGTTGGTTAAAGAGGGTGCACTATTGACCGCGCTCGAAACAGGTGTTCCGGGAATGGCTGCGGTAGATGTCTATGAGTCCGAGCCAGTCTTTGATCCTAACTATCCTTTATTGCAGCTACCAAATGTGCTCTGTACGCCACATATTGGCTATGTGGAGAAGAATGGTTATGAACGATTATTTAGACTTGCTTTTGAGAATATTGTAGCCTTTTCCGAGGGTAATCCACAGCATATCGCTAACCCCGAAGTCTTGACCCGCTAATTAAATGAATCGGCTATATATAGATGAATAATTTTACACATTTAGAACAACCAACAGGTCGAGTTATTGTGGTCGGCGGTAAGGAATATCTTTTTTTCGGTGGAACTTCCTATCTAGGGCTGGCAACAGATCAAGCATATGCTGCTATTTTCATAGAAGGTATACAGCGATATGGTATTAACAATGGCACTTCACGAAATAATAATGTGCAACAGGCCATATTTGATCAAGCGGAAGAATATGCTGCAATGCGTTTTGGTTTTGAAGCAAGTCTGTTGCTCTCAAGTGGATATCTGGCGACGCAATTTCTTGTAAGAACCTTGGCGGCTGAAGGCGAAGTATTGTACGCACCCGCATGTCACCCTTCTTTATGGTTAGATAAAAAGCCTGCAGCAACTGGACATTTTGTTGACTGGGCCAATGCAACGATCGAGTATATCAATCATTCAGCCCAAAAATCATTTATCATCGTTAGTAACAGCTTGGACAATATGCGCCCGGAATTATACGATTTCACTGTTTTCAATCGTATTGATCCGGGCAAAAAAATTATACTGCTCTTGGATGATTCTCACGGAATAGGAGTTTTGCGCAAGAATGGCATTTCATTAGATAAGAGTAGTTTTCAACAGGTTAATATTGAGCTGATTGTCGTCGCATCCTTGGCGAAAGGCCTGGCAACAGATGCTGGATTGATTTTGGCCGATGAGGAACGAATTAAGTATTTCAAGCGATCAAACTTTTATACAGGGGCTTCTCCAAGTTCGCCAGCGAGCTTATATGCATTTATCCATGGAGAGCAGATCTATTTACGGCAATTCGAAAAGTTGCAGTATAATATTAATTCCTTCAAAGCACATATGGGGTCTGAATTAAACGCTGTTGCTAATTTTCCGGTGTTTTCATCAACGGATACGGGCCTTTATGCGAGGCTGATGAATGCGGGAGTACTGGTGTCAAGTTTTCCTTATCCCCTTGCTACAGATCCCCTATTAAATCGGATTGTGGTAAATGCACACCATACCAAGGCGGATTTGGATCAGCTAAGTCATGCAATTGGCATATATTGATTTTTATATGACAACTAATAAGTCAACATCTTGTAAATTAGATAATTGTTTTTATTTTTGAGGTTTATTTAAGGGTTGGTCGAACGTAATGTCTCGTTAATTGATTGTAAATGTTTGGCTTTTGGAAGCTTATTTATCAAAAAAGTATTTAAATAATTTCCATTACTCATTTTAAAACAATACTTTTGCATCCCCAAACATTAGTTGGCTTAAGGGTTGAAAAATAAATAATTACAGTAAAATAGATATGACTAAAGCAGAAATTATTGCAGAAATCTCTACCAAAACTGGCTTAGAGAAGGTAGATGTTCAAGAAACCGTAGAGGCGTTCTTTAAAGTTGTCAAAAACGCAATGATCGGAGGAGAAAATGTATATGTAAGAGGTTTTGGTAGCTTCGTAGTCAAAAAAAGAGCTGAGAAGACTGCAAGAAACATTTCAAAAAATACAGCAATCATTATCCCTGAACACTTTGTTCCTAGTTTCAAGCCAGCAAAAATTTTCGTAGAGAAAGTAAAGAATGGCAATAAATAATCTTTAAAATAGATTAAAATGGCAAAAACCAAACAGATAATAGTCATAGGATCAGTAGTAGCCTTGGTTGCTGTGCTTTTAGCGCAGCCTATTAAAGGTTTGGTGAACAAAGAAAAACAAACTGCTGCAGCATCTGAGTCGAAGCCGTCCAATGAAGTAAATTTGGAAAATATATCTTCGATGACAAAACAAGGTTTAGATGCTAGTTTAGTCAAAGAAATTTCCGATATTGAGGGCCAAGTTGCAAAAGCTTCTGGAGAGGATAAGATAAAGCTGTTGCAACAGTTGGCAAATAAGTGGGATGATGTCGCAAAACCAGCCCCTCAGGCTTTCATCTATGAGGAAATGGCGAAGGTTTCACCGAAGTTTGAGTATTGGTTGAAAGCAGGTAATGCTTATCGTGCCGCTTATACAAATTTGCAGGATTCTACTTTAGCTCAAGCGTTGAATCAAAATGCTATTCATGCATATGAGGCTGCGTTAAAAGCGAATACAAGTAGTTTAGATGCAAAAACAGGATTGGGTGCCGCAATGGTATCGGGAACGAACAACCCTATGGCAGGTATTGCCTTGTTGCGAGAAGTCGTTGCTGCCGATCCTAAAAACTTAGAAGCAAACAAAACTTTGGGATTGTTTTCATTACAATCCCGTCAGTTTGACAAAGCCATCGAGCGTTTTAAGACCGTTATCGATCAAAAACCCGATGCTGAGTCATACTTTTACTTAGCCACAGGCTATGAAAATATTGGGATGAAAAAGGAAGCCGTTACAGCTTTTCAAAAAAGTAAGGAACTGGCAGCCGATCCTTCCCTATCACAATTCATCGATCGAAAGATTGCCGAATTGAGCAAGTAATTAATTTATTATTTATAATCATTAAAAAATTTAGCTATGCCAAGCGGAAAAAAAAGAAAAAGACACAAGATGGCTACTCACAAACGTAAAAAACGTTTAAGAAAAAATAGACACAAGAAAAAATAGTCTTGTGATAAGCTTTTAAACATCTTGGCCCATTTTGCTGAGATAGCTTTACGAAACGATCTACATGTCTGTGAAGGGGATGTAGATTGTTTTTTTCGTAACAACGTTCTTTAAATGTTTAATCGGATACCCAAGATTGCGATAGGATATTGCATAGGTATCAAAAATGAGTAGCTTTTGGTAAAGGAATTAATTATCGATTCAACTCCTGATAAAGGGGTAACTATTGCTTTACTACAAGATAAGCAGCTTGTTGAACTTAACCGCGAGCCCGCAAATAATAACTTCGCCGTTGGAGATATCTATCTCGGACGTATCAAGCGAATTATGCCTGGGCTTAATGCAGCTTTCGTAGATGTAGGCTACGAAAAGGATGCTTTTCTACATTATTTAGATTTGGGTCCTCAAGTTCAATCTTTGCTAAAGCTTACGCGTATAGTGAAGAATGGCAGTTATCAAGAGAAACTGCTCAATAGTTTAAAACTTGAAAAGGATATCGATAAAGCTGGTAAGATCTCTGATGTCTTGAGCAAAAATATGCTCGTGCCAGTACAAATCGCCAAAGAACCCATTTCAACAAAAGGACCGCGTCTGAGTTCAGACCTTTCAATAGCAGGTCGTTTTGTCGTTTTGGTACCTTTCTCAAGTACTGTTTCCATTTCCAAGCGTATCAAAGGTAGTAATGAACGCAACCGCCTAAAAAAGATTGTCGAAGGGATTAAGCCAGCTAATTTTGGTGTTATCATTCGTACAGTTTCCGAAGGTAAGGGTGTTGAAGAACTACAACGTGACTTATTGGACCTGATCTCAAAATGGGAACTATTTACCAAACGTCTTCGTAATGCTGAACCGCCTCAAAAGGTTCTTGGCGAAATGGATCGTGCATCCACTATTCTACGGGATATTTTGACAGACGAGTTTTCACATATTTATGTTAATGATCCTTCGATCTTCGAAGAAACAAAATCATATATACACGATATATCTCCAGATTTGGAGAAAATTGTCAAACTTTATAAACATAAAGAGCCAATTTTTGATCATTTCGGAGTTGAAAAGCAAATCAAGGCAGCTTTTGGCAAAACGGTAACATTGCCTGGTGGTGCGTATCTCGTTATTGAGCATACCGAAGCCCTGCATGTCATTGATGTCAACAGTGGTAACCGTTCTGCGAATAAGGAGAATCAGGAAGACAATGCATTGCTGGTCAATATGGAAGCAGCAAAAGAAATTGCGCGACAGCTGCGTTTGCGTGATATGGGCGGAATTGTAGTCATCGATTTTATCGATATGCATAAACCCAATCATCGAAAAGAGTTGTATACGTTCTTAAAAGAATGTATGGTAGCGGATAGAGCGAGACATACGATTTTGCCTCCAAGTAAATTTGGATTGGTTCAAATTACACGTCAGCGCGTTAGACCTGAAATGAATATTGTCACAAACGAAAAATGTCCGGCTTGTGATGGTACAGGTGAAATCCGATCAAGTATTGTCCTTATGGATGATATAGAAAATAATTTGAGCTTTATTCTTCAAGAACAGAACGAAAAGAAGGTGACCTTATGTGTTCACCCTTATATAGACGCCTACATTAAGTCTGGTTTGATTTCTAAAAGAATGAAATGGTTCATGAAGTACGGAAAATGGATTAAAGTAAATCCAATGACGTCATATTATCTAACTGAATTCCATTTCTTCAATGCGAAGGATGAAGAAATTAAGTTATAATAGAAAGAGATTAACGAAAAGGGTTAGTAGTGATACTAACCCTTTTTTGTTTTTATAGCATTTAAATTCCTATAAAAAACCTATTTGATATGGTAAATTCCCCTAAGGAGAGCCGTTCGTCCCCGCAGTTCATAACGATTCTGCGACTGTACATTGGCTGTTATGGAGTTTGTTTCAAAACTTTTTATATTGGCTAGGTTGCGTATATCCAGTTCAAAATCCATTCCCCATCGACTATATCTTGTCATGACGTTGCAGAATAAATAATTTGTATTCTTATAATCAGGCTGTTTGTTAAAAAGGTGCTGAAGATTCCATTTAAGTAATACTGATTTTGTGATATTGATGGGGAAGTTCATCGATTGCGTAATAAAAAGAATACGACGATCTGACGATGCATTGCCCTGGGAGGAAAATGATAGATTAATGGAGCTATTATAATCTAGTGCTATCCTTCTGAAAAATTTCTTGTTGAAAGCAGGTTGTAGTTCATAAGAAGTAATGGCAATGGGTAATATTTCCTTGTTAAATAACTGATTGTAGTTTGATCGTCTCCAATTGAATTTCAGTTTGAATAGGGCCCCTAGCTTGAATATATATTTATCAAGACCGATGGTAGCTGTATAGCTGTGCATAGAATTTTCTTTTGCAATCAGTTGTGTCGCCGTCAATGAGTCTGTAACTGTAGTGGCTATCATATTGTTTGTTGAGTGAATTTCATAACCTAGTCCAAAATGAAAAAACAGTAATTTAACCGATTGTCCCAATTTATAGTTCAAGAAAAAATCATTATTTCTGCTCACTGGATTGGCTGAGCTATTATAAGATCTAGTTCGGTAATTTTGGATAATCAAACCGCGATAAACAGCATCTATATTTCCCAAGTTGTTGCTATTTTTATAGGAAAATGCAAGTTCATCATCATAGCCAATATGGTATCGAGCGCTAAAGCTGGGTGTAAATTGGATGAGATTTTTCCAATTATTGAGCTGATAATTTTTGTCTTCAAAACGGGTATGGATAAAGGCGACAGGCAAGGATAAATTTGATTTAAAACGCTCTTTATTCCAAGCATAATGTGCATTGAATTCACTGGATGTGCGTAACCAATTCATTCTATTTATTGTTGAATCTAGCAACGGATTGAAAATTTTTTCTCCCTGTAGGAGTTCGATGTTAGATTCAAGGCGTTGATTTTCTAATTCGAGCTTTATACCGTAGTATTGGTTTATTTTACCGCTGGGGAGGCGATATCCCAGCGAAGCGACAGTATTGAAGGTCGGTACATTGACATGTTGGATTATCTTATCAAATATGACTGGATAAAACAGGTCATTGAATACTTCGGTAGAACTGCGTAGTCTCTGGGGCTTTGTATAATATTTACTAGACCATTGAAGTTGGATAATATTTCCATTTTTAAGCTCCGGCATATAAATCAGTTGATTGTTGATCGTTTTGGACCTATGATGAATATTGTTGTCGATCGGTATTGTATCTGATGAGATACTCGATTCGGAATCCTCAGTATTTAGCCCCATTGTTAAGGAATTTTTAAAGTAAAAATGATCGGTATTGCGCTCAACTGTCACTTGCCCGGTCGCGGCCTTAGTGTTAATTTGTGCAATCTGAATCTCATGGAATGAAATATCCCCCTTTTCAGTATAATAGGTGTTTTTCCCTTCATAATGAATGTTGTTTCTGTCATATAATCCCTGGATATTCGTACGTAGCGACCAGTCTTTTTTAATCGGTTTTGAAAAATTGAAATCGAAAAGGCCGGTCTTATTCTGGAGGTAATCTCTTTTCTCTAAAGGAGGGCTGCCGATTGTTCCTAAAGAAAGTAGATTGTCAATTTTTGCCTGTGATCTCGTTTCTTCCATGTAAATAGCAAGATCCTGACCGATGTTATTTGCTTTCAGGGCATTGAGAAATTTCACTTTTTTGTTAAACATCATCGTGTTTAGATCTCCATCGAAATGTTTGGGAGTTCCCAATCCGAGCATTATGCTACCGGACGGCTTTAGTTTAGCTTCTTCTTTTATTACCAGGTTTAGCGCAACATCATCACTATACCTTTTATTTTTGAGCAATTTAATATGCTCATGATGAGATATGACTTGTATGTCTTTAACTAAATCTGGGGATATTGATTTTGTCCCCAAACCGTATTTTTCAGCCAGCAAATCATCCCCATCGATATAAAAGTTTGAAATGGATTTGCCCTGGTATTTCACTTCACCATTTTCAAGGACTTCCAGCCCAGGCATTCGCTTCAATACATCGCCGATAGTTCGATCATTGGAGTCAGCAAATCCAGCCACGTTGTAGGTGAGTGTGTCCCCGCTGCGTGCTATTTTAGGCGCACTTTTGATCTTGACTTCCTCCAATAAAATAGTGGTTTGTTCGAGTATGATTTGAAGGTTGCGTAGTTGGCTCCCAAGTGTTTGGCTGAAACGTTTGTACCCGATATGGTTGATCTCTATGTAGGCATTTGTTAGATCCTTGGATGTTATCATTTCAAAATGCCCAAGAGCATCCGTTATTTTAAAGGAAATTACTTTTCCATCACTAGATTTTAGATTAACGCTTGCTGCGCGAATACCTTGCTTACTCGTGTTATCTAATAAAACCCCGGAGATCTGATGTTGCCCATAACAGAAATAGCCGCATAGCCAAAAACAGACAAACAGCACAAAATTTTTGGGCATAAACTATGGCGCTAATTCGATAGGATTGTTTGTTTGTGTTGAAGGGGCTTGACCTTGAACATCGAAGCTGATTTGGACTTTAGAATAATCGATCTGAAAAGGGTTTGCGCGACCAGTTGCCCCAAGTGTTTCATAATAGGCGCTGGGATTCTCTTTAAATGCCGTTTTTAGTCTTTGAATTTCCTCTTTTTTTGCGGGTATAACACTTTTTGAAGGCTCAATTCGAAGTGATTGGTCCGAAGGTTGTTTTTGAAAGCCGGCATATTCCCAGCTGACGTCGTTTTTGGAATCTTGTACCGAAAGAATAAGCCCCGGTAGTCCATGTAGCTTCCATGGTCCAAAAGAAAATGGCAGTTCTGTCGTAAACCAAGCCGTGTAATCCCTTCCTTTAAATCGACATGTGGCCTTTTGACAAAGGTATCCACCGATAGTTTTAGTTTTATCTGTTATTTCCCAGTCCTGGCTTTCGTAGGGAGCTTCGCATGAATAAGCATCTGCCGGAGACGATATTCCCGCTATATGAATGGTTTTTTTTAAAGAAGGATAAATAATGTATCCATCCAGAACCGGGGGACTGGCAGGCATTTTTAACGTTAAATTGCCGTCAAAATCTTGAGCTGCAGTTTTGGCATCTAACTGTTGTTTGACGAGAATATCTGAGTAGGTTCTATAGAGACTACTTTCTTTACCGAGATAGGTGACTGTTTCATCCGTTAGCTGTACCGCATTTTTGGTCGTATCGTTGTTATGTTTAAATTGATAATGAACTTCGGCGATAACTTTTTCTTGTGCTTTCAATGAAAATAGGGCACAGACAAGCAGTGCAAAAATAAGCGATAATGTTCTCATCACAATTGTTATAAGGTTCTTTTAAAAATATGAAATTTTTTTTATGATAGAGAACAATTGTTATTTTTTTTAAACCCAATGGATAATTATACCGTCTTTTTCCATTTTTCGGAAGTAAGTCATTTGCCTTTTGGCATAGCGATGTATTTCTGTCTCCAATTTTTTGGTAAAGGTCGGGTAATCGAGCTGTCCAAGGAGATGGAATGACGCATATTTATACTCCAGGCCATAGTATTGAAGCTGATCGTGTGTAATCCCTTCGGTCAGGAGTTTTGCCACTTCTGCTAATAAGCCATCATTTAATCGTTGTTTTAATCTTTGGCTAATGTGTTCGCGTCGGATTTCCACTGACGGATTTAATCCGATAACGATGCTATCTACCGTTTGTTGCTGAGCGATGTGATCGGGGTGAGTATCTAAAAATGCTAATATTTCTATTGCGCGGATGATACGTTTTTTGGTCGAAAGATCGATTTGGAAATTCGCGGGTAGTGTATATTCCTGAAGGCGTTTTAACAACTCTGTCTCTGGGAGGGGAAGTAATGACTCCTTGAGGCCTTCGATAGATGGGATCAGCGCATATGGATTTTGTTGGATTACACTTTGGATATATAAGCCTGTACCACCACAAAGGATAGTATGTTTTCCCCTTTCTAGAATGGATTGTCGGGCTTGATGGAAGTCAGCGATAAAGTTTCCGAGATGATAGCGTTCTCCCGGTTCATGGGTGTCGATAAGATGATAGGGAATATCTTGATATTCCGATAGATCTTTTCCCGTACCGATGTCCATTCTTTTATAGATTTGGCGGGAATCTCCACTGATGATTTCAGCATCGATGCGTTGCGCCAGTTGAACGGCTAGTTTCGTCTTTCCTGAAGCTGTAGGTCCTAAGATAACGATAACTTTCTCTTTCGGAACGGTTTGCTGTTCCAAAAGAGAAAGTGTATATTTTAATCTGTCTATCACAGAACAAATTTAGTCCATTTTTCTGTTCCTTCGTTATTTTTTACGACAGTATCGATAAAAGCCATGCCTCTTACGCCATCGTAAACTGTTGGAAAATCTTGTTGTTCAGCTGTCGGAATTTGTCCTTCACGTTTTGCCGTAACTGTTGCCGCAAAATTACGGTAGATATTCGCAAATGATTCCAATAAGCCCTCTGGGTGACCTGCTGGTACGCGGGTATTATGTGTTGCAAAAGAACTCAACGTATAAGGCGCTGCGTAAGCATTTCCTGTGCGATAAAGCTGACGAGGCTGATCAAGCATCTTGATGATTAAATTGTTCGGATCCTCATTTGCCCATTCCAATCCACCTTTTTCACCGTAGATACGGATACGAACGGCATTTTCTTCTCCGGCTGAAATTTGCGAAGCCATTAATACACCTTTAGCACCATTTTCGAAACGCAAAAGCACCGAGCCATCGTCATCCAATAGACGACCTTCAACAAATGTTGTGAGGTCTGCACATAGTTCTTGGATTTTTAACCCCGATACATATTCCGCTAAATGCGCAGCATGGGTACCGATATCACCCATAACCAACGATTTACCTGAGCGTTTCGGATCTGCACGCCAAGC
The DNA here is from genome assembly GCF_002494055.1 of Sphingobacterium sp. UBA7038. Taxonomy (NCBI): domain Bacteria; kingdom Pseudomonadati; phylum Bacteroidota; class Sphingobacteriia; order Sphingobacteriales; family Sphingobacteriaceae; genus Sphingobacterium; species Sphingobacterium sp. UBA7038. The sequence goes on along the minus strand of NZ_DLAV01000005.1, from coordinate 13,609 downwards.
GGCCCCGGCATTACCTTCGCGTTCTGTTAGTCGGCTTAACCAACCCTGTGGATACTCAACCACAATCTTTCTGATCTTACCGAAGTGGCCTTCTTTGACCATCGCTTTGGCTTGTTTAACCATCGGGTAGCCGGAATACGTATGCGTAAGACACAGTGTGCGGCCTGTGCGCTCTACTGTTTCCTGTAATTCTTTTGCTTCTTCAACAGATACTGTCATTGGTTTTTCAACAACAACATCAAAACCTTTTTCTAGCGCTAATTTAGCTGGAGCAAAGTGTAGAAAATTGGGGGTTACGATCGTTACAAAATCCATACGCTCGCCTTCAGGAAGCAAAGATTCTTTTTCGATCATCTCTTCATAGTTTAGATAGACACGCTCAGGAGCTACAAATAAGTCTTCTCCAGATTGTTTTGAAATCTGTGGATCAATACTAAATGCACCACAAACCAGTTCAATCTTGCCATCCATAAAAGCAGCAATACGGTGTACAGCGCCAATAAAGGCATCGTTTCCGCCTCCGACCATACCCATGCGAAGTTTTCTCTTCATAACGTTATTATTTTTGATTATTTATTTTTCAAACCCTTACAGTGTACAATATACACAATTTAGCTTATTTTACATATAAAATCATCTTGATGCTGCCCATATTTTCCTTTGGAAAGCCATTCGGATATTGTTCCATTAATACCTTTAGCTCTTCTGTATTGCGATAAACATATCTTTTTGTCTCTGCTATCCAAAAGTTGATAGGTGCAGTTATTTCCTTCGCAACAAACCCAATTTTTTCGAGCGAAGAATGTTGGCTCCAATCACGGTCGGTGAAAGTCATAATGTCTCCTGGCGAGAAATCGCTACAAAAGGCTTTAATTAATTTGCTAAGGCCCCCTATGACATTAATACCTGTTTTATTACAAAAGCGTAATAGTTCAAATGAGCGATAATCTTCATCTTTATCCAACATTCGGCGCCCTCCAGAGAATACCGCGACCGCAACAAGCTCTCCCTGTTCATAAAGGCCATAACGATACTTGCCGGGAAGAGCGGTTTGTAAATGATGTTCCACGAGGAACTGTAAACTCGTTCTTTTGTCGATCCGGGCAACGACAGTATTACGGGCGTAAATGCGTTTGTCATTTTTTGTTCTAGAAACAATGCGCCTGACGATCAAATCAAACTTTGTTATTAATTGGTCTTCATCGATATGAATACAAGGATCGGAAGTATCACGTCTCACGGATTTCTCGTGAGGGTATAGTAAAATGTTAATTGTTAATTCCGGAGATGATATTTGTATAAATCCATCAACATGACAAAGCGCTAATGAAACTTCAAGAGCTTGCTCTAGCCTAAGCTTGAACTGTGTCGACAAATTTATAAACGAAGGATCCATAAAACAAAAGTAACTTTTATGGAAGTTTTGACGAAATATTCACTTTTAATAATTATCCGTACCTTTGTACCCAAGAATATAATGGAGCGACAGCGTATCCTTGTTAAAAAAGTACAATGACTCAGGATGAGCAATTAGCCTGACATGATCTGAAATAAAAACGTGCTAAAATTACAACAGGCGCCAAGTGACTTTAAAAGCAAACAGCGTGTAACGAGCTCAGGTAGAAATGAGTATCGGCACTTATAAATAATTATAATACATATGAAACTTCCGATAGTGGCGTATGGCGATCCTGTATTAAGAAAGGTCGCTGAAGAAATAGATGAAGACTATCCAGATTTAAAGAAATTGATTGATGATATGTTCGATACCATGTATGCAGCGCATGGTGTTGGCTTGGCAGCTCCACAGGTAGGTTTGCCTATACGTATGTTCGTTATCGATGCAACTCCTTTCGCAGAAGATGATGAAGAAAACAAAGAAATGCTCCAATCGTTCAAAAAAGTTTTCATCAATCCCATCATGGTTGAGGAGTCTGGTGAAAAATGGGCTTTCGGTGAAGGCTGTCTAAGTATCCCAGATATTAATGAGGACGTATTGCGTCACCGGAATATTCGCATCAATTACTTAGATGAGAACTTTGAAGAGCATGAAGTAGACTTAACAGGTTTGGCTGCCCGAGTGGTACAGCACGAATATGATCATATTGAAGGTAAACTATTTACCGACAAATTGAGTGCCTTGAAGAAGACGATGCTAAAAGGTCGATTGGATGCTATCGCGAAAGGAAATATTCGTGTTGGTTATAAAATGAAATTCCCACAGCAAAAGAAAAAGCGTTAGTTCATACTAACGCTTTTTCTTTGTCGCTTCCTTCTAGTCCGTCTTTTAATCCATTTTTAATATGGATTCGGTCATCCAGTGTGACGTGTTCTAGAAAGTTTACGTGCTAAGAGGGACTTTCCTCAATCCAAGCGGGGTAAATACAAACGATATTTAACGGCTGTCATTCGTATTAAAAAGACAACAGCAGCCCCAATAAATGCCGCCCAGGAGAGGTCGAGATCAAGGTGCACCAGCAAGATATATGTGAGCCCTCCACCTAAACAGGCCGTAGCATATACTTCTTTTTTAAAGATTAGTGGGGTTTCGTTGAGTAGCACATCGCGTGTCATCCCCCCACATACCGCGGTGAACATTCCAAAGATAATGGCAGCATAGGTATTGCTTTCGTAGTTGAGTGATTTTTGTACCCCAAGGATGGTAAAAAAGCTAATTCCGATGGCATCAAAAAGTGTCAACGTACGATAATAACCATACAACTGTTTATTGAAGATAATGGCAATTAAAATTCCGAGGAAAATAGCGATGAGATAATTGCTATCATTGACCCATACTGGGCGTAGATTCAAAAATACATCCCGCATCGATCCACCGCCAATGGCTGTCACAAACCCTAAAAAGGCTGCCCCAAAAATATCAATATCTTTACGTTTTGCCGACAGGGTACCCGATATTGCAAAAAATAAAGTGCCAAGCAAATCGCTTAGATAAAAATAGTTGGCATCAGTAATCATGGTAATCCTTTTTAAATCAATATGTTAAATCCTCCATCTGACATTGTCCCATTTAGCCTATATCAACGGGGATAAACTTCCGTTTATTGGACAAATTTAGGAGAAATCTTGATAGTTTAAATTCACCGAAAGGCGAATTGCTTTCAACCCCGCAATTCCTTGTACATCTTCCAATTTTAAATGTTCGATGGTATGCTCAATAATGCCCATGTCATAGATTGCCTGTATACTTAGCATGAGATCCTCCAGGATTTCATCCGATAAATAGACAATAGCAATTTTATTGACCTGGGTAAGTCGTTCTTTGGTTCGCTTTACCCGAATTTTGTCTATCCTCTTTTTGATGATTTCATAACGGATATTGAGCGATCCCTCGACATCAAACCTCCTTTCATCTTCCCGGAAGCTGATATCAATGCTATGTGGGTTGATGAAAATCAGTTGTGTTGTTTCTAAAGCCAGTGGCAGCGTATCTTTCGCATGGTATGCTTTCAGCGCAATTCTGGCCATCGAAACAATTTGCTGACGCCTAAATACATTGATGAATTCGTAGCTGAACGATTGTTGGGGCGTAATGGATTCGCCGATATAAATGTCATATTCAATACCGTCTGTCCTGAACTTTTGAAAATAAGACGGATAATTTCCCTGGATGAAGCTATTGAAATGATCCAGTTCTCTACTGATCAATTGATTGATCTGACGTAGAGAAGTTTCAAACTCATTCCGATAAAACTCCCCGGTGTCCCGATTGGTGAAAAAATGCTTCGCATAATGCTCAATCACCGCTATTTTTGATGGGAATTGCTTTCTGGCTTCTTCTAAAAATGGCTGCACATCTTTTCTGAAGAACTCAATGATCTTGACCATCGATTCATCAAAAGAGATATGGTCAAGAGATTCTGTAATTTGATCGACCCGTGCTGAAAAAGTCATAATCAATTTGTGCTTTCCGTCTAACGAGAGCTCATCAATAAGCATGGCGAGCTGTTTGACCTTGAAGCTAAAGTCTTTGAGAATAGAGGCGTTTCGTATGATCGTAGAGTCTTTGACATCGACAGCACCATAGAGCGGATAGACTTCTTCAAATACAACCGCTTTAATATGGGCATCCTGACTATCGTTTTCCAGTTCCTGAATGTACTGGGCCGCGATATGGTTAAATTTCCACTGAACCGAAGGCTGTATTGTCGTAAACCGGTTAATGATGATATCGTCGATACGTTTTTTAAATTCCAGGGTGATATCCTGAGCTAGTTGTGATAAAAGCGGAACCAGAGAACCTAAGGCTTGCATGGTTTTACTGTCGAGCTGATCTTGTTCACGGCTGTATATTTCCAATATGCCTGAAAGAGAATGATTATGAATGAGCGGAATACACAAATAGGTCGTTACCCCCGACAAGCTAATCCGCTCGTCGAAAATGGACGTGGTATTCCGGATACCATTCGTCGCATTACTTGTATAAAATATCACATGCCGATGCTTTAGGTAGCCCGCGATTTCAGGATTGATCTTAAAGGTTTTATTGGCGGTATACGCTTCAGCAAACAAGATGCTTTTATTGGTGATTGAATAATCGAAAAATGGTACCCCATTTAATTGGAACAGCGGAAATAGACTAAATACCGTATCAGGCCCCTTTAATAGCGGTGTGATTATCTTTTCTAAATCAGCTAAAAAGAGGTGGTAATTGTATGTAGGCAAATCCAGGAGGATGGACTGGATTCGCCGTAAGGTATGTTCCGTACTGGTCTTTCTTAAGGTCACCATGCTAAAGCCCGATAACTCAAAATCTTCCAGTTTAACGGTATTGATAACGGTATTCCAGTCAAAAATGGAATCACTGGGGTTTTCCGATAAACGACCTATATCAAGTGCCGGCAATGTCTTTTTTGCTTTGATCTCAACAAATTTAAAATCGATGTCTAAATCGTAATAATCGATAATCTCCCCCTGATCGTTGAGGTGATGATAAACAATGCTGCTGTTTTCATTGGGAGAAAAGCCATAGAGTCTATCGAAGATGAGGGTATAAAAGAGCTTTTCTCGATTCGTAAGAAGGCTTCCGGCACGCATCTTCCCTTGCATTTCTTGCTCCACAAGCTGATGGCTAGCTAGGTCGAAAAAGGCTTCGGTTCCATAGAAGGCTTCTTCTGCTAGGGCTGTTGTGAGTGCCCAGTACCTTTTTGGAGCAGTGTCAATCAACGATACGGAGAGGCTATAAATCAATTGCAGAATATCTTTATAGGCATTGAGATTCTGCTTGCAGAGTTTGCCGTTGAGATGTTCTATTTCTTTGATGCGTTCCAACGCAAACAAAGGAATCATTTCATCCGATGAAGTGCCATTTTCAATAAAAGATTCCAGGTATTTGAAAAATGGTTCAAAGTCTAGCCTGCCATTTGTATACGTATTGGCGTTTTTTGCCGTTGTGAGTTGTACTTTCTTTATCTCCATGGATCGAAATTTTAAAAGCGGAAACCTGTGCTGAAATAGGGATACCAGCCTTCATTGGATTTCGTCATGACAAAATGCAAAGGAAGTGCATTGGCGACGATGTAATAAATGCCCCCACCCACACCTTGATGAAACTTATCACTATTATAGCCCTTTGCCCATACTTTTCCAATATCATACATGGTCATTAGTCCGAATTCACCTGGAAGAACATAGCTTTTGACATCAAGTACTTTAACACGGGCCTCTAGGTTGTTATACAGCATCTGTTGCCCCGCAAATCGATATTGGCGAAATCCTCTGAGATTTTCATGGCCACCTAGAAATAAATATTGATAAAATGTAGGGTTCCCGACAACGATCCCCCCTCCCGTTCTATTGGCGAATATAATGCCTTCATTGAATGCACTCAAATAGCCGGTTATTGCGGCACTTAACTGCGCTGAATTTTTTGAGTACGGATTGAGTCCAAAATAGGAATTCAAAGCGGCTTCAATATATAGCCCTTTACTTGGGTTAATCTTTCGATTACGGGAGTCTTGTGTTAAAAATGCATTGATACCTGCAAAAGTTTTGTCTTTGGTAATCGATAAACTATCGTAAGAATGTAAAGCTTGGGGATTTAAAATAAATCGATCTTCATTCTCAATCGGATCTAAGTGGTAAAATTGGATATGCGGACCTACGGCAAAGCTTAACGTAGATGAAGGTTTCCATCTTAACTGCGGATTGATATTGAAAATATTGAATCTGCTTCTGTAATATTTTGCACCATACTGTTCCTTTAAGAAGAGCGAGTTATTACCTACACCGAAGAAGTTTTGCGTGTTGTCAGGAGCTTTTGCTAGCGCATCGACAACAAGATCTGCATCCCCGACAACAGCTATCCATTCGCCTCTATAGTGAATTTTATAAGCTCCGGTCCGGAAGGCTGTTGCTACAGTCAGTTGTTGCTTATACGTAAAAGGATTTTTTCTAAATCCACGCTGATGTGTATAAGCAGCCCCCAGCCCGAGCGAAAAACCGTCATCAGCATTATAACCCGCAGTCACCAGAGGAAGCCAGGTGTTATATAGGTTTACAGGAACAAATTGCGTGTTGGTACTATCTTGTGCATAATGAAGCTTTATTTTGTTCTTCTCACCCAGTAAAGTGGAGTTTTTGGTATTCTCGTAAAGCTGTATTTTCGATTTGCTTTCGTTGATAACATAAGTCTTTGGCTTGCTATCTCCAATAATTCGGAGTTTAATCGGAGAATTTGCGTTATCGATGACAACAGAGTCTTTTCCCTCACCTAAATAGAGACGAATTTCTTTTGTTAGGCGGTCTTTATAGGTTTTGTCCATCAATGCTTTGGTGACCTTACCATCTTTATTGATCTTCGAAACTTTGACTTTCAGGTTTTTATTTTCCGTGCTGTGTATTTCTACTTTTTCGTTTTTGTCGCTGAGGTGAATATCGACAATGTTATTGATGAAATTATAATACTCTTCCATCGCTGAGGGTAGAGCATCACGACGGCTTTGAAGTGTTTTAAAAATTTGTTCCCCACGAATAGCAATGGACGACTGTGGCAGGCTACGTACCGACTCCCATAATACCGAATCTGTGAGACGTGCTACAAATTGCTTGACCTCTTTGGTCCATTCCTTGTGAGAAAGCTGGTTGCTCGGATGGGCATTTAAAAAACGCGATTTAAATAAAGAATAGCGAATATTGGGAATACCCGTCGTAAAACCTTGCATGACTGGGTTGACAAATTGCTGATAGATATCTTTCATCAGAAAACCTTGTGTGACACGCAGCGCCTGATCCCGATCGCGGGGAATAGGAATGTAGTCTTTATCGTGATCTGTGCTATCCTGATTTTCATTATACCAACGCCATTGATCCTCGTGTCGATCCCAATCGCTTACCAATACATCCAGCATTCTTGCGCGCAGATATGCCTTAGCTTTAAAGTTATCATCGTTATCTTCCTGTAGTTTTCGGACAGCTTTTGGGCTGTTGTCTGAATCACCAAGTGGTTCGCGTTCTTCTAGTAAAGCCACCGTATGCTCAAAAAGCGGTGCGTATTCCCCCAATATGCTGTCTTGTGCAACAACGCCGATGATAGGATGGGCATGGGGGACGTTCACGGCATTTGCCAAAGCAGGGATCATAAGCGCGGAATAGGGATGCTGGGCGCTGGTGGCATCGTCTAAGACATCCTGTACAAAGGTCCCATGGAGCTCCTCAGGTATGAGGGATTCAGTCCTTTTATTGACCGAACGTAGTGCCCATTCCCGGCCGATTGAATCCGTAAGTCGTAGGGAAACCGATTGCATCCCGCCTCCCTGTTTGACAGGATGCAGTCCCCCGTACAAGGTTGAAAGCTGAAGCAAAGGCAAGGTGGTTTCCGCGGCCCATTCTTTGCGGTAATTTTCGCCAAGTAAGAACTTCTTGAATTTACTGGCTTTACCATATTTTGCATTTGCAACGATGCTAACACTGTCCTTGATAACGGTTTGAGCAAAGGATTTGCCCTGATGTGCAGGGGACTGTGTATGCTTTTGTTGTGAATAAGCATGACTAGCAAGAAAAATAAGAAAGAATGGTACTACCTTTTGCATCCCTATTTTTGTTCAAATTTATAAATGATCCCTTTATCCTGATTACCGGCTTCGCTGCTGATGTAAAGATTAAATTTTGAATCAAAGTTAATGCCTTCAGGTTGAGGGAAAATCTTCGGGTCTAATGGAGAGAGTGATTTCACATGAAAATTCTCATCGGTTACAACAAGAGTTTTGTCTACAGAAGATAAGATATACCATTCCTTGCTGTCTGCTTTTTTAGCTAACGCCGAGGGTTTGAACGTTTTCTTAATTTTAGCATCAAATGCATGAAGTTCATCAAGCTGGATGGCAAATTCTCCCTTCGGCTGAAATTGACCACGCTCGTCAATTGAAAAGACATAACCCGAGGTTTGCGATTGTTTTTTGTCGACCTTACATTCTTTACATAATACGTATGCCTGGTTGCTTTCGCGGTCAACAAAAAGCCCTTCATACTCTCCTTTTGGAAGTAAATTTTTCTGTTCGACCACGTTTTTTATATCGTCCTTTTCGGCAATGGGAAAGGAATAGATGCTACCATTGCTCTTTAAAATAAAGAAATGTGTATTGCTTATCGAGATGTCCTCATAGTCGCCATCTTTTCCAAAAGGGTTGAACGTAACTTTTTGTGTCGGTTGGTTAAATTTATAAAGAAAGCCCTGCTCATCTTGAATGGCATAAATATCGTCATCCTGTCCCGCGAGAAAAGCTATTCCGGATATTTCTAACAATTCGTCGGGCAAACTCATCTTTATGCCCGAAGATAATGTATAGGGTATTTGTTGCTGTTTTTCAGCTTGAACATGAGCGGGTTTGTTGCTGTTTTCCTTGGTTGTATTATTCGGATTGCAGGCGAGAAAAATAACAGAAGCTAACCCTAATGCCATAGTTGTCAATATCGTGGGATTTTTCATCATTATATGATTAAATTTTAAATTGAGGAAGTCATCCGGTTTCTGAATGAGCTTACGTTCAATGATTATATTGTTGGGCTTTTAGGCTGTTCTTGTTGTAATGAGCTGCCTTGTTGAATAGCCCTATTGTCTCATGTTGCCTTTCAAATAATGAAGGATTTGTTGCTGAGAAACATTTTTCTGCTGTGTTTCTATTGCCTGATTTTGTCCGTGTTCATCCAGTAAAGTTGCTTCGGTGTCGTCTGCAAACTGAATATCGAATAACTCTTGTATTTGATGTGCTAATGCTAGATTCAGCAATGGAAAGCAAGTTTCTATACGTCGGTAGATGTTACGGTTCATCCAGTCTGCAGAGCCCAGATACGCGCTCGTTTGTGCTTGATATTGAAAAATAAATATTCTGCCATGTTCTAAATATCGTCCTACAATCCGTTTCACGACAATGTTGTCGCTCAATCCGGGTACTTGTGGTTTTAGTCTACAGATTCCTCTGACCAATAATTGCAGTTTTACCCCTGCCCGGCTCGCCTCATACAATTTATTGATTAACGATTCTTCTTCCAGATTGTTTAATTTAATTTTTATTGTAGCGCTGTCTCCGTCTTTAGCTGCTTGGATGGTCTTGTCTATCAGGGATAAAAATGTATGTTTGAGATTGAACTGTGCAATTAATAGATGGTTAAAAGACAGCTCATTTGGATGATGGGGTTTTCTCCGAGCTGGTAAAAACTCGAATAGCATGTCTAATTCGTTGGTCAATAGTTTATTTGAGGTCATAAGGAAGTAGTCCGTGTAGACCTTCGCCGTTTTTTCATTTAGATTTCCTGTGCCTAATAAAGCACTTTCTCGACCCTCTTTGCGTCTCACGAGCGCTATTTTGGCATGTACTTTTAAATTGGGGATGCTATACGTGATTTTGACGCCCTGTTCTTTCATTAATCGAGCCCAATGTATATTATTCGCTTCATCAAAGCGCGCTTTCAATTCGACAAATACATTGACTCTTTTCCCATTTTTTGCTGCGGTAGCCAGCGCTTGTGCAATATGCGAATCACCGGCGATACGGTATAAGGTCGTGTAAATCTCATCTACGGTTGGATCTATTGCGGCCTCATTAAAAAAACGTAGTATGGGATCGAACGATTCATAGGGCGTGCAGACCAACAGATCCTCTCGGTCTATTTGGTCAAAGATAGATTCCCTGAAATTCTGATTCTTATTGATTTGCAGCTGTTTTGGATAAGAAAGTTCTGCTGTTTTAATCGGAAATGAAAATAGATCTTTCAGATTGTGATAGTTTCCGCCTTCGACAATGCTACTTTTTCGCAGATCAAATAGTGTTGCCAATGTTTCAATCAGCTGTTTTGGCAGATTTGGCTGGAATAGAAAGCGTGTCGCATAGCCAAGATCACGTTTATTGACTTCCGTCTCAATTTTTTTGGCAATATCACCCTCAAATTCATCTTGGAGATTTAATTCCGCATCCCTTGTGATTTTAAAGGAATAGAAATTTAATGATGTATTTCTTATGGCTTCAGGAAAAAATGCTTTGATAATATCATCGATGAGTACGACATATTTATTCCCATTGATCTCACAGGTGAAAAAGCGGCCAATATGATTTGAAGGGACATTTAGAAAGAATACCACTCCAGTATTGTCGTCTGTAACGACGAAGTAGAGCTGATTGTTGATCGGAAAAAAAGAAGTATCATCAATTGGTATAATTTGGAGATAGGAGGCAATTGTACTAAAGAAATATTGAGCTGCGAGGTCTTTTATTTCTGCTGGAATAGCTTGGTTGTAGATAAAGGATATATTTTCTTTTGCTAATTCTTGGATAATATCAGCTAGTATTAAGCCAAATTTTTCCTGTTGTTTGTTGATGGTTTTTGACGCTTTTTTATATGTGCCAATATCGATGTTCGGAATGAGCTGTCCCGGATTTTGCTTCATTATTTTTTTCCAAGCCATTAGTACAGGCATTCTAACACGATAAAATTCATCCAGATTGGATGAGAAAATAGCGAGAAACTGTAGTTTTTCCAGTAAAGGTACCTCCTCACGAGCGGCTTGGTCAAGTACCCGGTCATTGAACGATAACCAGCTGATGTCTCTGTTGATATAAAGATCTTTCTTCTTCATCCGTATAAATTTATGGTTATGGCAACGTGCTTACAACAACATTAATAATGATGCTATCTATTGGTAGCTAATGATTGATCTAAAGGCGGCATCTTTTTAAATAAAAAAGAAAGTTTGGAAAACATGATGCTGAAATATTTCACTGTTTTTATAGTATTGCATTAAAATATGGTTGCGGCGACAAAAGAAACAACCGATATAACAAGTCCAAACATAAAAATTCCATAGGCGTATCGTAGAAGCTTATATTTTCGTCCTAATACCACACCTTGCGAATAAACATCCTTGGTGAGCATGCCATATAGAAATTCCGAGTCGACCATTACCTTCTGCATACCATCGTTATAATCGTCGAGTTTCATTTTGTAAAAATTTCCAAAAAAGAGAAGATTGACTGATTTCTGTTCGATTTCCTCCTTTGAGAATTTACCCGACGGAATTTTGGGTATCGTTGATAGTATGGCCATGACCATGGTTGCTACCACGGCTGTAGTTAAGATAATTGTTGGGATAATCAGGTGCTCGTTGGCATCTAGTTTCCGAAATAAGACAGCAATCACGACAGAAAGGATAATAGAATTGACCGTTAAGAGGATGTTGGCCTTATTGTCTGCCATGTCGCTTAGTCGCTGATTGTTTGAGGACGTAATCCGGAACATTGTTTCTATCCCACGTTCTGGCTTACTGCCTTTCTCTTTTTCCTTTTTGTCTTCCTTTTTACTTTCTTTATTTTTTGAGATAGATTTCTCCTGTTTTTTCTCCAGTTCTTTTAGATTCATCTCCTTTTTGGCATTAAGCTTTTGTTGCGCATATTCAGTATGGTAATGATGGCTCATTAATAGTTTGATTGTGCCGGCCCGCCATACGTCTTTATCGATCTCCTTCCCTAGTACTGCTTCAGCTTCGGCTTTCATCAGTTTGTTTCTGTTGACGAAATCCTCATTCCCAAAATGAAATAGGTCTGCGTCGCAGAGAATTTGCTCCAGCAGATTTGTAGGATCCTGAGGCATTCTCGTTGCTAAAATACAACCTTTGATTTTTTCCTGTATGGCTTCCGGTATGCCTTTGTCCTGGAGGAAATTTAAAGCAATTTCGACACTTCTCTTTTCATGACCAATAGCATTGTCAGATTTTACGTAGCCGAGATCATGAAAGAAGGCGGCACTAATGACAATAAAGTGATCCTCCTCTCCTAGTTTATAGTACGATGAAATCTCCTCCGCCGCACGTACAACAGAACGTGTGTGTATCGTATTGTGAAAACAATGGCAAACTGAAATATTTTCTGTAATATAAGTTTCAGCATATTCTTCTACCTGTTTTAAAAGCTGAGCATAATCTATCATGGACCAATATGGTTTTATTTGCAATAAAAGTATTTAATATCTTTAATTTCTTAAAAATAAGGTCTTCTTTTTTGTTATTTATTAACCTAGATCAAATTTACTGAAAAAAGCGTTATTCCAGTAGTTGTAAAATTGACTGTTATATAAGTAGATGAATTGTTCTTAAAGCAGACCGCTAATCGGATGAAATATTTAGCTTTTACTAAAAGAGTACCCAGACTAATGCTAATCAAGGAAACCTAGGTAAAGCCTATAATACTCGAGCAAAAATTTACTAAGGCGGTCATTGAGCATGTTTCAGATTAATACCGTCGATAGGTAAAAACGATAAGATAGGGCGTCCAGAATTCGAAATAGGTTTCTAAACTGATCCTGATTCGATCCTATGCTGAGGCCGATGCGGGAAATCAGTAGGGCGAAATGCTTTTTTAGCCCTTTTTATGCTGTGTTTCTTCGGGCATATAGCGCTTTTTAGTCATTATCCAGTGTTTATCCAGTTTTCATTCCGCTCCGAAAGCCACTCTAAGGACAGTTCAAGGGGGGAGCATAGCGTGACAGGGCTTACTGCGTGCCTGACTCGGACTCAACGCAGACTCACCTCGGGTTTAGCACGTATTCACGGTGTATCACTGATAAATAAAGACAGCTTATGTGTTGCTTTAAACCAAGGGAGATAAGATAACAAGGGTTGCTCCGCTCCATCGTTAAATTGGGACATTCCCCTACGCTGCTCTGCTCCCAAATTCTTTTTGCGCCTTTGATAGTATGTTTTTCCGAGTTGTTTTCGTGTTTGCTGCGTTGCTACGGAGTTGTTCGGCTACGGTTCAGTCTGGTATTGGCCTTTTTTAGGGGCATCCGGGGGATATGGCCGCGTTCGGAGCGTCATTTGTCCGTGCTGGCAGCGGGGTGAGTGCGGGCTTAGAGTCGGAGACAACACGGACTCACTACGGACGCAGGACGTTCAGGGGCTAAACCAGCCCCGACCATGGTACGAAGGAGGCTGGGAGGGCAGTCGGAGGTTTCCGCAGACCTTTGTCAGCAGCCTTAGCGTTGTCCCCGAGCGGAACCACCTTTCCCTAAATAAGGGAGAGTTAAGGATGCTTTATTTCTTAGTTTAGCTTTTGTTTATCGTTAGCTTAGTAATAAGTTAGGGTTTGCTTAGCTACAACCTATA